>DIYM01000143.1 GCA_002429045.1 Phycisphaerales bacterium UBA6054 | reverse complement strand
CGGTCTGCTCGGCGAGCCGGCGGGCGAACGCGATGTCGTCCTCGTCCTGCGACCAGCTGGGCAGCAGGAAGACGTTGATCGTGATGCCCTCCTTAGAGCACGCCATCGCTTCGCGCATGGTGGCGCGTTCGGTCAGCGGGTCCGGCGGGTACAGGAGATAGAGATAGTTCTCGTCGCCTGTTGTCCTGCCCGAGTCGATGCCGGTCTCTGGCCCGTTCTCGAAGTGGGCGGTGGGCAGGCCGTCGGTGAACAGGATGATCTGCCTGTTGGGGGTGTCGGTGTTGGCCAGGTGCCGGCGTGCCAGGCTGAGCCCGTGCTGGATGTTCGTGAAGTGGGGGTGCACCATCGACTCGCTGACCTCGGGGTCGGCCATGTCGACGCGGAAGCGGACGACCGGATCGCGGATCGTGACCGGTTTGGGCATCAGGGAGATGATCTCTCCGGGCGGCACGGTGCGCGCGAAGCTGGCGATCTCGATGGTCCGGAGGAAGTCGCCCGGGTATTCGGATCTCAGAAGCCCGTCCATGGCCATCGCCATGCGTTTGGTCTGGATGTACTGGCCCATCTGGGCCATCGAACCCGACATGTCCACCAGCAGGCACGTCGCGCACTTCGGGCTGTTGCGTGTGCGGTGGATCTCGATGTCCTCGGGCCTGATCCGAGCGCGCCCTGTCGCGCCCGCGTCGCGGGCGGCCGCGTTGATGAGCGTTTGGGTCAGGTCGATGTTGGACGCCGCGTCGCCGAACTCGTACGCCCGGGTCTTGGAGATCTCGACAACGCCCTCGCCCTCGATCGGGCCCGAGTGGCGCCCCGCCCGCCCGGCTTCGAGGTCGCTGAATATCTCATCGAGCAGCCTCGCCTGGAACACGCGGTGGGCCTTGGGTGTCAGGCTGTAGTTGCCCTCAGCGTCGCGTTCGAGCCCCTGCGCCTCGGCCTGTTGGCGGATCAGGTCCTGGATCTGCCGGCCCATCTGGTTCAGTTGGTCGATGCTCGCCTCGTCCACGAACTCCCTGAGTTTGTCGAGATCGATGACGCCGATCTTGGCGTCCTTCTGCGCCTGCCGGAGCTGCTCGAGCAGCTTCTCGATGGTCTCGAGCTCGTGCTTGACCTCGATCGCCTCCTCCACCGTGAGCGGTGTGCGACCCGTGAAGACCCAGTCGGCCGCGAGGGCATCGACCTCGAACCGGTCCCCGAGCCGATCGATGACCTTGAGGAACTCGGCCGCGAACTCCGGGTCACGCCGCTCCGCCGCGTACCACACGCGTTCGAGCATCGGGATCTGCTCCGACCGGAGCGCCTTGCGGACGTCCTCTCGCAGCGGTTTGGGCGGGTTCAGCCGAGCGATGGCGTCGCGGTAGCGTCGCTCGGCGTCATGGCGAGCGGTGTCGGTCTCGTACGCTTCGAGGATCTTGCGTTTGCGTTCCTCGAGCATCGCGATCATCGCGTCCAGGCTCGGGCCGAGCCCGGCGATCTGAGTGGGGTCGATCTCGACCGCATTGGCGAGGTCCTCCTCGGTCAGCCGCCGGCGTTCGCCGAACATCATCATGTGATCCATCGCGGCCGACGCGAGATCGCTCCCGCCCGGATCGGAGGGAGGAGGGAACCGCTTGGGGTCGTACCGCTGGTACGTGTGCACCACCCCGCCGATCGTGCGGCGTGTGTCGGGTCGGGATGGCGGGTCCGGGCGGTTCATCCGAGGTCGTACTCGGTGGTGCCGAACCGGTCCGCGCGGCTCACCCGCTCGGTCGACCACAGCCCGGCGAGCACGAACTCGATGCAGCTGGCGCGCACCGCCGGGCTCTCGCTCGCGTTGACCTCGAAGGCCCGTTCCCACACCGGCGGGACCGCCTTGACGATCGACTCGTAGTGCTCGCTGGGCAGTGTGTCGCCCACCTCGATCTTCACGCCCTTGCTGAAGATGTCCGCGATCTCGCCCAGCCCGTGCTCGTCCACGTGCTCGCTGAACACGCAGCGGACCGCGTCGGCGAGGATCGCGTCGAGCACCTGACGCTCGCCCATCTGGTGCGTGCCCATCATGTCGAGCTCGAGCTTGCCCGCTCCCGTCGCGTGGAAGTGGGCGAGGTCGCTGATGCGCGGCACCGCCGGCGACTCGCCGAGTCGGATCGCCCGCTGGCGGGCGCTCGCGACCATCTGCTTGTAGTTCGCGATGCTGAAGCGGGCCGACACGCCCGAGTCCTGATCGACGTAGCGGCTCTTGCGGGCGTGGATCGAGATCTCCTCGACGATCTGTTTCATGAACGGCGGCACGACGACCGGGTATGTTGTGGGGTCGGCGGGGTCGCCCAGATCGAGCCCGTCGCGGAACGCCTCCTGTTCCGTGATCTCGATCGCGGCTTCCCGAGATCGCGGGTAGTGCGTCTGGATCGTCGCGCCGATCCGGTCCTTGAGCTGCGGGATGACCTTGCCCGAGCGGTTGTACGTCTGCGGGTTGGCGCTGAACAGGACCATGACATCGATCTCGAACGAGATCGGATACCCCCGGATCTGCACATCGCGTTCTTCGAGGATGTTGAACAGCCCGACCTGGACGAGGTCGTCGAGGTCGGGCAACTCGTTCATCGCGAACAGGCCCCGGTGCATCCGCGGGATCAGCCCGAAGTGCAGGGCATCCTCGCTGCCGAGGCTGACCCCGTTGCCGGCGCTGTCCATGCCGAGGATCTTGGCCGGATCGATCTCCCCGATGATGTCGGCGAACTTGGTCCCGGGGGCCAGGCGTTCGGCGTAGCGCTGCTCACGGGGCCACCAGGCGATCGGAGCGTCGTCGGCGTGCTCGGCCAGGAACGCCCTGCCCCGGTGGGTGATGGGCTGGTAGGGGTCCTCGTGCACGGGGCAACCCGGGATGTCGAGATAGGGGAGGTGCTCGTCCAGAAAACGGACCAGCGAGCGCATCAGCCTGCTCTTGGCCTGCCCTTTCTCGCCCATGAACAGCATGTCGTGCCTGGCGAGGATCGCGTTGACGATCTCGGGGACGACGGTGTGCTCGTATCCCAGGATGCCGGGGAAGAGGTCCTCGCCGGAGCGGAGTGCCTCGGTGGTGTTCTCGGCCAGCTCGCGCTTCACAGGGCGGGACCGCCACCCCGAGGCTCGCAGTTGTCCCAGGGTCTTGATGGAATCGTGCATTGTTTTTGCCTTCGTCAGATCTGTGGATCCGGACGCGAGCTTCTTGGTCAGAAACTGGCGGTACGGCGCGGGGATACACCAGCGTAGACGCAACAGCGTTGGTCAATGCGATGTTCCGATCGAAACCGGATCGAACGGCAGGGATCCAGTTGCGAGGTCTCGCCAGCCATGTTGGCACGAAGCTGTGGCTGCGTCGCGTGAGTTTGGCCCGACGGGCCACCGGCTGACCGTTGCAACTCATCGGATGCCGTTCTAGTTTGCTCGCGCTTGTGATGTGCCAGGACGATCGGAGAGCGAGGATGCCCAGCCGTAGGTTTGTTCACACAGGTGTCTTGTGTGTTGTTGCGATCGTGCAGGGCGCGTTCGCGCAGTCGCCGGCGATCCCCCCGTTCTTGCCCCCGGGCGGTTTCGATCAACGCACGGAGGCGTCGGATGCGGCGGCGCGTTTTATGCCGCGCTGGGCTCACAAGTCGGACTACTGGCGAGAGGACGACGCGGGCTTCGCCACACCGAGTTTCGCGTTTCCGCTCCCGCCGCTCCCGATGCTGTTCAGCCCGTACCCCGCGGTGGAGCCTTCGACCGCCCAGAGTCAGGGCTCGGCCATCAGTCTCGACCCGTACTGGTGGAAGGGTGTGTACAACACAAACCGCAGCGTGTGGGAGGTCTACACGACCGAGACCGATCTGTACCCGCAGCAGCCACCCGGCTCCGGGCAGCGGAACGACAACTGGCACAATCTGTTCCAGGGGGTTTCGGTGGGTGCCTTCCCGCCTGGGTGGCCGATGGGCGCCCCGGGCGTGGGCGGCTACAGCGATTGGGTGGATCTGTACGCGCACTGCCTCAGCCGGGCGTTCTTCGTGACGTACGCGGGCGGCGAGAGCGCGACCAACTGGCATCTGAGCACCCCCGGGTACGCCCACTTCGGGTTCCCGCGTGTCGGTGCGCCGCAGCACGTGGACCTCCCGTTCAACTACCCGCCCATCTCGGCCGCGGCGTCGTCTTCGACGTCCGCCCTGGTTCCCGCCTCCGGTGCGGATCCCGCGGGCCACTACGCCGAGCGCGAGACGCTGATGGGCAGGCTCGACCTGATCACGGGCGAGCCGCTGCTGACGGAAACGGACCTGGAACTGGAGTTCGGGGGTGCGGTGTTCCGGCGTGTCCGCAGCTACGCGGAGCGGCCGGACCTCGGCATCAAGACCGACGGGCACATCAACACGTCGTGGGACATCGAGTCTTGGACACGCGGCTGGCACGGCGCGGGGTGGATGTCGAGCGAGGCGCCGCTCTTCCTGTTCGACGCATCCCAGGCCGGCACGATCGCGACGGGCCAAGCCGACGACATCACGAGGATCTGTTACTTCGCGATCGACGCGCACCGTTCGATCCCGTTCGTGCAGCAGCTCCGCGCCAATGGCGAGCCGCCCGACTATGTCGCGCCCCAGTGGCTCGACGCCATGCTGCTCTACGACAAAGACAGTTGCGTCTGGGGCCCGCTGGATGCCTCCGATCCGGGCGGGCCGCAGGGCTGGATCGATCCGCCCGACGAGGTGAAGGTCTATCTCCAGAACCGCTCCGTCGTGTACACGATCCGGATCGTGTACGAGGACGTGGATCCGATGCACCACGAGCGCCCCAGCGTGGACGGGGGTGTTGCGAACTGGGAACAGGGCAACCGGTACGGCGTGCCGTACTACGGGCTCACGACCCGCATCGAAGACAAGGCCGGGAATCGGGTCGAGATCACCCACGTCGATCCGGAGAAGCACAAGCCGTATTGGGATCCCAAGCAGCGGGCATGGACCGAAGACCCGAACTCGGGGTACGAGCCGTCGAGCATGTGGGTCCGCCAGCGTGGCTGGTACAAGGGCATGATCGACCACGTCAAGCTCTACCCGGCTGGGGCGGATGTCGCCGATTGGTCCATCTATTACACGTACCGCACGTTCTTCTCGGTCCGCGACCGGGACGAGAGCCTCTACACCCCCGATGACGGCGGGCAGCAGGGCCAGGACAAAGACGACCCGTCGGACTTTGTGGACTACTTCGACTACCGCTCGCACGCGCCGGCGCTGCACTCGATGCTGGTGTACGACCGGGACGTCGACGCGTCGGAGATCGCGTCGGGGCGGGAACTGATCCTGCCGTGCGACTCGACCACGTTCGGGCCCGCCGAGCATGTCGCGCCGGGCGGGCGGCCCGCGTCGTTCGTGGATCTGCTGGTCGAGCGTGCCTCGTCCGACTCGGACGGCGACGGCGTCGATGACATCCGGCAGGTCATCGGTCGCCCGGCGGTGGGGACGCAAGCCAACCAGTTCGATCACCAGGACATCGCGATCGGCCCGACGGGCGAGGGCGACGGGCTCGAATCCGTGCTGCCTCCCGATTGGGCGCACCAACTCCGGTTCTCGTACAAGGACCCCGAGCCGTTCCGGTCTCGCGCGACCGGGGAATCCAACCCGCTCTACAAGCCGTACGAGGACTTCGCGCTGCGGTCCTGCGGGCCCGTCGATATCGAGGACACGGTCCATTTCAACAGGTACGACATCGCCGATCAATACCGGAACGATCTGGCGGCGTACCTGCTCAAGGCGGCGCGCCGGTCGCGTGTCTTTGAGGATGCGGGCAGCGTCCAAGAGCTCCCGCCGAGATTCTGGCTGTACCGCTACCAGGACGTCGAGGGGGCGAGCGATGACGCGCCGGACCCGTACCCGCAGTACTCGAACGGAGCGGTGAACTACTGGGCGTACGGGAACCCGGCGACGACGCCGCGCCGACGCCTCAGCCACCGGTATGGCCCCGACACCATCGATCGGATCTACGCGAACCGGTCGCCGGAATCCGAGAGCTGCGACTTCAACGCGTTCGTGAACGGGATGATCGGTATCGATGAGGACCGGTTCCTTGTCGGCCGGGTGTGCGGCGTGCGTGCGCCGGATCCTGGGTCAGGGCCTTCGGGAGAGTTGGGCGGGCCTCCGGACCATTACGGTCTTCAGGACGGGCCGTTCGGTCTGGACGGTCCGCAGCCCGGCAGCATCGTGACCGGTTCGAGCACGCACACGATCGACGCGGTCGATTCGAATCTGCTCCCGGTCGGGCTGCTCGCGGACACGATCTACTATCGCTGGTCCGAGCCGTACCGTCTCGATCCCCGCCTGCTGCAGGGACGGCCCGAACTGCAGGGCGACGATCCCGCGTTGATCGCTCGGCCCGCCAGTTGGGCCCTGTTCGACGGGCGGATCGACGCGCTGGCGCCGCAGGGCGCGTTCAGCACGTCGCTGCGGGAGGACTACGTGGGGGCCGCGGTCTCGGCCGCGTGCGAGAGCGGCCTCGGGGTCGAGATCGCGCAGGCGAACCTCGAGACCACGGGCCACCTGCCCGGGGGCGCCGGTGTGTTCTCGGGTGTCGGCGGCGACGGGCGTGTGAAGTGGTACCGGACGTACCGGTTCATCACCGGGCCCGAGACGCCCGCGGATTGGAAAGGGTCTCGGTACAGCGCCGAGGGCTCACCGGGGACCGTCTACCCCGGGCCCGAGGTGATCTGGGAGCAGGTCCCCGAGGACGCCGCTCTGCCGCCGGGCGACCTGCCAAGCGATCTGCCGAGCGATGCGACGGCGACGCATGCGCTGTTCTACTACCCGTACTTCTTCACGGCGACCAACTGGGGTGTTAGCGATAGCTTCGATGGCAAACCCACCAACCTTGAGCGCGACAAGCCGATGTGGTGGACCGTCGTCGACGAGTACAACTCACTTGAAGACGCGCTCTCGGTCAACTCGTCGCTGGCGTTTCCCGAGGAGTTCCTCCCGAACCTCGAGTACGACCTGTTCGCCGACGACGAACGACCGTGGCTGAACCGGCGTGTGGTCGGCATGAACAACGCGGGCGTGGTGCTCTCGGATCGGACATGGGCCAACCATGTCGGGATCGCGTCGACCGATGATCCGCCCGCGGTTCTCGAGGCATGGGCGTACGACACCCATATGCGCCCCTTGTACCACTTCACGAGGGGTTGGGGGGCGGCGGCCGCGGGCGCCGATCCGTCGTTCGGCGACGAGACCCAAGAAGGGCTCGTCTACCGTTACGACTACGAGGACGCGTTCAGCGTGGACATGGGACCGCCCGCGCACGGGCTCGACCCGACCATCATCACGCTCGCGCCGCGGACGCCCATCGCGACCTGGATCCGCAAGGGCTGCATGGGGATCGACATCCCGATCTCGGAGATCGAGTATTACGCGACCGACCCGGGCGGGTCCGGCCCGGTCCCCAAGGAGTGGCTCACCAAGCAGCCCAGGCGCCAGACTCAGTACGATCTGAGCGGGAACGTGCTGTCCCGGATCCAGCACTTCGTGGGGTACTGGGACGACAGCGAACTCGGCGACGGCGGGGCGGTCGTGAGCGACCCGGTGCAGAACGCCCAGCCGATGAAGCGGTGGGATGTCCGCGCCGGCTCGGCGTTCCGGCGCAGCCCAGCCGGGGCGCAGGTCCGCCAGATCGAGGGCGTGTGGTACAACCAGAAGGGGTTGCCGGTCTGGCGTGTGCGCGGCTCTATGGCCGACCCCGAGCCGGGCGCGGACGGGTTCATCCGGGTGGGCGCGTCCGACGAGGTGTTCCTGGACTACTACGCCTACGACGAGTTCGGTCGTCAGATCCTCGCGATCCAGGACATCGCGTTGGAAGAGAACCAATCGGGCTATGACGTCTCGCGGCTGGTGTTCCCCGGGCATCCCTCGGACGGCGGGCCTGGCGCACCGCCCGCCGCGTGGACGCAGCACGCGAACCCGTCCGGCACGCTGTTCATCGGCGGTGACGTGCCCGGCGATGATCTCACCGAAGCGCAGCTCTCGGACATCGGTTCGGGGATCGTCGGCGATCTCTCGACCTTCCTCGGGGGCTCCGCGTTCCGCCGGGCCGAGGCCGAACCGCTCAACGAAGTGACCTTCCGGGCGTTCAACAACTTCGGGCGGTTCAAGGTGGTCTACCCGAACGGGACGCGTGATCTGGTTCACTATCAGCTCGAGAGCGGGTACCTGCGCCAGCTGCGCGCGATCGGGATCGACTACGACTCGATCGAGGGGACCTGGGGCATCGCGGGTCAGAACCTCTTCAACGGCACGTTCGAGGGCCAGGCGTTCACCGAGGGCATCCTGGCCACCATCGCCGAACTCGAAGGCGGTCAGTGGTCCGGCTCTCCGTACGACATGGATTCGGACGTGTTCGCCAGCAATCGGCTGGAGGTAGTCTCGACGGTCACGCCCAACTACGACACGGCCGGCCGGCTGATCGGGATGACGGTCTCGGACGCCGCGATGACAGCCGAGCCGCTGTCGTCCACGGTGTCCTACGACGGCTGGGGCAACCCGCTGGTCGAGATCGGCCCCGACGGGCTGATCACAAGACACCGGTACGACGGCTTGGGGAGGCTCCACAAGACGTTCGTGGGCTCCACGGACCGGAGCGAGGCCTGGCGGACGGCCGAGTCGGGGGCGGACGATCCGACCCAGGACGACATGATCCTCACCGAGAAGGTCTACTACGGCGTGAGCCCGAACAGCGCTTCGCTCCCCGTCACGCGGTGGACCTATCGGGAGCGTTCCGGGACGCAATACTCGGAAGACGCCGATTGGTTCGAGCCTTCCGACGATTCGTCCGGTGGTGGCCCGGCGTTCGTGTCCGGCTCCTCGGACCCCGGGAACTCGAGCCCGGGGCGGATCGAGCGCTACGGGTACGACTGGCGCATGCGGAAGGTCTCGACCGAGTACCTCGACTTCCAGCAGGGGCAGCAGAGCGTGCACCGAGAGGAGCGCATGTTCCTCGACAACGCGGGGCGTGTGCGCTTCACCGCGATCTATGCCCCTTCGGCGACCGCCGCAGCGCCGGATCCCGACATCCAGCCCGGCTCGACCCTGCCGGGCCCGTCCGCGTTCCTCGGCGCGGGCGCCGGCGATCACCTGGTGTCGCTGGAAGAGACGATCTACAACGACGCGGGCCAGGCTGTCGAGCGACGCCGCTACGACCCGTCCGGTAGCGGGGGGTATCTCGCCACGCACGCCTACACGGACCACGCCAATCGCGCGGTCTGGTCCAGTTCTTCCGGCGGGCTCATCACCCGGACGGTCTATGACGCGAAGGGTAGGCTCGTGCGCACGTCCGAGTTCGCGGGCGGCGGGCCCGGCGCGATCGAGTTGACACGCTCGGTCAACACCTTCGGCCCGAAGAACGGCGTGGAGATCGTGCGGGTCTACGAGCGGACGGACACCACCGGCGCGTCGACCGCGGACCTGCTCTCCGAGCCGCACCGGTTGACGGTCTCGTACACGTGGTACGACGACGCGGGGCGGGTCATCTCCACGGCCGACATGGGATCGGCCAGTTTCGACGGGTCAGCGTACGACCGGACGATCCCGCCCAGGCCCGACGGGTCGCCCGAGGTGCTCGCAACCATCTCGGACTATTTGGGGGACACCGACGAGACCAAACGCCGCGTGCTGGTCGGGGTTGATTATCCCGCGTCGTTCTTCGATCCCACGAGCGGGCAGCCGCTGGCGCGGGTCTCGTGCTATTGGCACGATCGGCTCGGCAAACGGAACGCCGCGCTCACGGTTCTCGGCGCGTCCATGGACCCGGGCACGCTGGACATCAGCGTCTCGTACGTCATCGAGCGGACCGAGCACAACGGGTACGGCCAGAAGGTGCTCGAGCACGTGTACGAGTACACCGGAACCGGGCATTCGTACACGCAGGACGATTTCACGCTCATCTCGGGCACCGAGTACGGGTTTAGCATCGATCCCCCGCCGAACTCGCCCCCGGGCGTGGGCTCGATCGCCACGACCAGGGTCAGCACCATCACGCCGCTCGACACCGACCCGTCGAAGATGGCGATCGCGTGGGAGGGCGGTCCCGTGGGTTCGGGCGGTGAGCCCGCGGCCGGCCGTTTCGTTGCGATCTGGGCCGAACCGTCCGATCGCCGGACCACGTTCATCGAGTACGGTGCTCCGGTCATCGGGCCGAACTTCGATCTGCCGCCCGAGGTGCTGAACCCGCCCACGCAGATCCAGTGGCCCATCTGGCACAACGACTGGGCCCCGCTCGGCATGTCGATCCGCCCCGACCTTGTCAAGGCGGTCCACCACCCGAACCCGTACAACGGTGTGACCGGCGACGGGCTCGGGTACTCCATGTTCTACTTCTACTACGCCGACGGGCTGCCCGCGATCCGGGTGGACTCGCGGGGCATCGCCATCCGCTACGTCTACGACGCGGACGGCAACCTCACACGCCTGGATTCGAACGACGCGAACATGCCGCTGGTCTCCGACCTGGGCATGATCGACGATCAACTGCCCAGCAACGCGATCGAGTACGCCTACGACGCGCTCGGCCGCCTCACCGAGGTCACCACCGGGCGCGACTACGCGGACGGGACGTTCCGCGCCGACACGCGCTCGGAGCTCGTCTACGACGCGCTCGGCAACCTGCTCGGCGAAGAGCAGCAGCGATTCGAGGCCGACGGGGTCACATCGATCGACGGGACCGTCGCGTACGCGTGGGACATCAGGCTGCGATCGCCCACCGTCGGCGCCACCGCCGATCCCATGCCGATCGACCATTCGAACAACATCAACCGTCTGCGTTCGATCACCTACCCCCAGCGCGTGGGCACCCACGACCAGTCGCCCCACACCCCGCGCGTCGTGACGCTGGAGTACGGCGACGCGGGCGGCGTGTCCGACACGATCGGGCGTGTCACCGGGCTGACCAACTCGGGCGGGCCGTCGGGCTCGCCGCTCGCGCACATCGCGACCTACCGGTACGACGGCGTACGCCGGCTCGCGGGCATCGACCTGGGCGATGTACCGGGCGGCGCCGGGCAGTTCGCCCAGTCGGACACGCGCGAGTTCGATCTGTGGGGACGCGTCTCGCGGCGCGGGGTCGCCGCGTTCGATACGCAGAGCGGCGTGATGGTCCCGCTGCACGAGTCCCGCTTCGGGTACGACCTCCGCGGGCAGCGTCTGTTCGAGCGTCTAGCCCAGCGTGATCTCGCCGCGCCCGGCGACCGCGACAACACCCACTCGTCCGCGTTCGCCTACGACGCTTCGGGGCGTCTGATTTCCGAGTCTCGCGGTTCGTTGTTCGCCGACGTTTTTGCGGGCGTGGACCACGGCTCGACGCCGGGCGTTCCCACGCGCCGTTCCTACGGGCTCGACCACCTCGGGCGGCGTGCGGGGGCCGGCGCGGGCGCGGGGCCGGCCGCGGGCCTGAGCGTCTGGCAAGACGCCGACGGCGACGGCGTGGAGGACCCCGGCGAGGTGGCGGTCTCCACGCACGCCCTCGACGAGCGGGGGGGGCTGACGGGGATCGGCGACGGGGTGTCGGTCGACCCGGTCGGGCTCGATGACGCCGGCGCGATCACCGAGATCGCCGGGCGTTCGGTCTACCACGACTGGCTCGGGCGTCCGGTCTTGGTGGTGGAGTCGGGTTCTGGTGCTCCGGTGTTCGCGGTGCGTTACGACGGGTTCGGGCGTCTTGCGGCGCGTCACGCGCCGTGGCCTGGGCCGAATCCTGATCTGCAGCGGATCGAGACGTACTTCTACGACGGGGTGCGTCGGATCCAGGAGGTGTTCGACGACCCCCGGCGTGCGATGCCGCCGTGGCCGGCGCCGATCGGGCTGCCGGGGCGTGCGGGCGAGCGTCGGACGGAGGCCGAGTACATCTGGTCTGCGGCGGGCGGCCAGCCGTTCGACACGTGCCACGTCCAGATCGGCTGGTGGGACCGGGAGGCGTGGTTCGTCCAGGACCACCGCTCGGGGACGCATACGATCGGCCTCGCTCGCGGGCAGCGGCCTGCGGGGATGGCTCAGGGGTTACGAAAGGCTCGCCATGCAGCGTCAGAATCTGATCAACGGCCGATGGGTCGGCGCGGCCGGCGGGGCGACGTTCGCCGTCAGCAACCCCGCGACCGATGGGTGTATCGCCGATGTGCCGAAGTGCGGCGAGTCCGAGACTCGGGACGCGATCGGGGCGGCGTCTGATGCGTGGGGCGCGTGGCGGGCGAAGACGGCCGCCGAGCGGGGCTCGCTGATCGCCGGGCTCGCGGGCCTGATGCGTCGGGACACCGATCGGCTGGCCGAGTTGATGACGCTCGAGCAGGGCAAGCCGTTGGCAGAAGCGAGGGGAGAGATCGCGTACGCGCTGTCGTTCCTCGATTGGTCGGCGGAGGAAGCCAAGCGGGTGTACGGCGATGTTGTCCCGGCCTCGGCGCCGGACAAGCGCATCCTGGCGTTGCGTCAGCCGGTCGGTGTGACGGCGATCATCACGCCTTGGAACTTCCCCTCGGCGATGATCACGCGCAAGCTGGGCCCGGCGCTGGCGGCGGGCTGCACCGCGGTGGTCAAGCCGGCCGAGGACACGCCGCTGTCGGCGATCGCGATCGGAGAACTCGCGGTCGAGGCCGGATTCCCGCCCGGGGTGATCAACATCGTCACGGGCGATCCGCGGGCGATCGGCGGAGCGATGCTCGACGACGAGCGCGTCCGCAAGATCTCGTTCACCGGTTCGACGCCCGTCGGGCGGCTGCTGATGGAGCAGGCGTCCAAGCACTTGCTGAGGCTCTCGCTCGAACTCGGCGGGCACGCTCCGTTCATCGTCTTCGAAGACGCGGACATGGACCGGGCCGTCGAGTCGGCTGTCGCGTGCAAGTTCCGCAATGCGGGCCAGACGTGCATCTGCGCCAACCGGTTCTACGTGCATGAATCCGTCCACGACCGGTTCGTCGAGCGGTTCGGTGCGGCGATGGAAGGTCTGAAGGTCGGCAACGGCATGGGCGAAGGTGTCAACATCGGCCCGCTGATCAACGACGCGGGGATCGAGAAAGTGGAAGAGCACGTGGCCGACGCGGTCTCCAAGGGCGCGAAGGTGGTCAGGGGTGGGCGACGCGCGTCCGTGGAAGGGTGCGTTGACCGGTTCTTCCAGCCGACGCTCATCACGGGCATGACACCGGACATGCGTGTCGCGACCGATGAGACCTTCGGGCCGGTGGCGCCGGTTGCCGCCTTCTCGTCAGAAGAGGAGGTCGTCCGGCTCGCGAACGACTCCGAGTACGGGCTCGCGGCCTATTTCTTCACAGACAACGCCTCGCGGGTGATGCGTGTCTCCGAAACGCTCGAGTACGGGATCGTCGGCGTCAACGACGGCGGGCCCTCGACCGCGCAGGCTCCGTTCGGCGGGGTCAAGCACTCCGGGCTCGGCCGGGAAGGCGGCAAGTACGCGATGGACGAGTACACGGAGCTAAAGTATGTCTCGTGGCGTCTCTGACACCGCCCCGACCACCGGCAGGAGCAACTCATGGCGTCTGATTTTTCGTCCAGCGGATCACTCATCGAGCGCCGTGAGCGTGTTGTCTGCCCGGGCGTCGGGCGTCAGTCGGGCCTGACCGCGGCGTCCGCGGACGGGGCGATCCTCACCGACCACGAGGGCGGGCGGTACATCGATTTCGCTGGCGGCATCGGCGTGATGAACGTGGGTCATAACGATCCCGATGTCGTCGCCGCCATCAGAGAGCAGTCCGGCAGGCTGCTGCACACCTGCATCCACGTCGCGACCTACGAGCCTTATGTGGAGCTCTGCGAGAAGCTCGTCGAGATCTTTCCGCACGGCGGGTCGGGCACCAAAGCCATGCTGGTCAACACCGGTGCCGAGGCGGTCGAGAACTCGATCAAGATCGCCCGCCAGGCGACCGGGCGACCGGCGGTCATCTGTTTCACCGGGGCGTTCCACGGACGCACGCTGCTCGCCACGACCATGACCTCCAAAGTCAACTACAAGACCGGTTGCGGCCCGTTCGCGCCGGAGATCTACCGGCTCCCGTACCCGGCCGTCACGCGTCATGATGATGAGCGCACAGTCGCGCAGCGTGAACTCGCACGCCTCCGCGCAGCGTTCAAAGACACCGTCCGCGCCGAGGACGTTGCGGCGATCATCATCGAGCCCGTCCAGGGTGAGGGCGGGTTCTACGTCGCCCCCAACGAGTACATGCGCGGGCTCCGCGATATCTGCGATCAGCACGGCATCGCGCTGATCATCGACGAGGTCCAGACCGGCTTCGCACGCACCGGACGCTGGGCGGCGTACGAGCACTTCGGCGTCTACCCCGATCTCTCGCCCTGGGCCAAGTCCATGGGCGGCGGGCTCCCGATCTCGTGCGTCATCGGCAAGTCCGAGTTCATGGACAAGGCCGCACCCGGCACGCTCGGCGGGACGTACGGCGGCAACCCCGTCGCCTGCGCCGCGTCCCTCGCAACGATCCGAAAGATGGAGTCCCTCGGCCTCAACGCCAGGGCCGAACGCCACGGCGGGATCATCCGCGACCGGTTCAACGCGATCGCCGATCGTGTCCCCGCGGTCCATGATGTCCGCGGGCTGGGGTCGATGATGGCGATCGAGTTCAACGATCCCGAAGACCCCGGCCGCCCGGGCTCTGCGCTTGTCGCGGCGATCATCGACCGGTGCCGGGACCGCGGGCTGCTCATCATCCCCGCGGGCGTGAGCGGGAATGTGATCCGCGTCCTCGCCCCGATCGTGATTTCCGACGATGACCTGATGCGAGGACTTGGTATCCTCGAAGAGGTCGCGGTGTCGCTCGCCTCCGAGCCGGCACACTCACACCACTAACCGGGCATTTCTCCGCCCGACCAAGGCTTTCCCATGCGCCCATTCGCCGTCGCTGGCTTGCAGCTCAACGTGTCAGGCCGACAATCCAACTTGGAGCACATCTGCGATCGCATCGAGATGCTGATGCTGCTGTATCCCTGGGTCCAGATGGTCGTGGTCAGCGAGTTGGCCACGTTCGGGGGCTGGACCGGGCACGCGATGCCGTTCCCCAACGACGTCGAGAAGCGCTACCGCGATCTCGCGGCCAAGCACAGGATCTGGCTCATCCCAGGCTCGCTCTACGAGTCCACGCCCGAAGGCATCTTCAACACCGCCCCCGTCATCAACCCCGATGGCGAGGTCATCAGCCGGTTCCGCAAGATCTTCCCGTTCATGCCGTACGAGCAGGGCGTCGAGCAGGGCACGGAGTTCTGCGTGTTCGACGTCCCCGACGTCGGCCGGTTCGGCGTGAGCATCTGCTATGACATGTGGTTCCCCGAGACGAGCCGCACGCTGGCCGCGATGGGCGCCGAGGTGATCATCCATCCGACCCTGACGGGCAGCATCGATCGCGACGCCGAGCTCTCGATCGTGAAAGCGACCGCCGCGATGAACCAGTGCTTCGTCATCGACATCAACGGGATCGGCGACGGCGGCAACGGTCGCTCGCTGCTGGTCGCGCCCACCGGAGACGTGCTCTACCAGGCCGGCAGCAACGAAGAGATGATGCCGATCGAGATCGATCTCGACCGCGTGCGGCGCTCGCGGGAAGTGGGGCTCAAGGGGCTGGGGCAGCTGCTCAAGAGCTTCCGTGATCGCAAGATCGAGTTCGACGTCTACAACCGCGACTCGGGGGTCGCCTCCTATCTCGACACGCTGGGCCCGCTCGAGAAGATGGCCCGCGGCTCCAAGGCCGGGCTCGCGTTCGGCAACCGCGAAGCGCCCGACCAGACCGACTCGCCCGAGATCCCCCAAGGGCCCCAGTCCATGGCGCCCGCCTCGATGACCCCCGCGCCGCTGGCTTCCATGGCGCCGGCCGCGCCGGTCAGCACGCCCGCCCCGCAGCACCCCGCGTCGCCCCCCGCCAACGGAGGCGCGTGATGCCGGGCGAGGAAGCAAGAGATCCGGCGAGCGTCGCACGCCCCCCCGCGGTGCTCTCTTCGCCCGAAGCGGCCGGGCCCTACGGCGTCCCCCAACTCCGCATGGACACCTGGAACGATCTCCAGGTGCGCTGCGCCTGGCTCAACGAGTACTCCAAGCGTTCGCGCGACCTCGCCGAACCGCGCGCACTCGTCGAAGCGAACCTCAAGCACCTCCGCGAGTTCGAGGCGTACTGGGCGTTCCCCGGTTCCGAGCGCGTCGAGAACCTCATCGGGCTGTACAACAACTCGCAATACGCCGACCTGGTCGTCGAGGCCCGCGAGCTGGCGCGCCAGATCGTCAGCGATACCTACCGCCTCTGCGATTCCACCCGCGAGGCGGAGACCCAGCAGATCGCGGACCGGCTCAGCCCGCGTTCCGAGGGCCGCACCGATGCCGGCAAGCCGTACTTCGAGGTCCTGGTTGTCGACGGCGTCGATTCGTACGATCGCGACGAACTCCGCGACGGCCTGCGCGCCTGCAGGCGCGAGACCGACGAGTTCGTCTACGACATCGTCACCGTCCCCACCCTCGAGGACGCGGTGATCGCGGTCCAGTTCAACTGGACCATCCAGGCCGTGTTCCTCCGATACAACTACTCATTCAACACCGAGCACGAGCACGCCGCGCTCAAGCGATACCTCGATCCCATCAAGCGGGCCGACTTCCCGGTCACCTTCGGGCTCGGCCGCAGCGTCGAACTGGGCAAACTCCTCCACAAGATCCGCCCCGAGCTCGACCTGTACCTGGTCACGGACGCCTCGCTCGACCGGGTCGCGGGGAATCTCGGCACGGACTTCCGCCGGGTGTTCTACCGCCTCGAGCAGCACATGGAGCAGCACCTGAGCATCCTCAAGGGCGTGCGTGACCGGTTCCAGACGCCGTTCTTCGATGCCCTGCGCAAGTACAGCGCCAAGCCGACCGGCGTGTTCCACGCCCTGCCCATCGCGCGGGGCAAATCGATGAGCAGCGGGCACTGGTGCCGCGACCTGCTCGGGTTCTACGGCCCGAACATCTTCATGGCCGAGACCTCCGCCACCAGCGGCGGGCTCGACTCGCTCCTCCAGCCCCGCGGGCCGATCAAGCGGGCCCAGGACCTCGCCGCCCGCGCCTTCGGCGCCCGCAACACCTTCTTTGTCACCAACGGCACCTCCACCGCCAACAAGATCGTCGCCCAAGCCCTGATCCGCCCGGGGGACATCGTCCTCGTGGACCGCGACTGCCACAAATCGCACCATTACTCGCTCGTGCTTGCCGGAGCGATGACCGTCTACCTCGACTCGTACGCCCTCCCGCAGTACTCGATGTACGGGGCCGTCCCGATCGAAGAAATCGAACGCCAGCTGCTCGACCTCCGCGACGCCGGGAAGCTCGATCAGGTCCGGATGCTCATCCTGACCAACTGCACGTTCGACGGGATCACCTACGACCCGGAGCGCGTCATGGAGCGTGTCCTGGCGATCAAGCCCGACATGATCTTCCTGTGGGACGAGGCGTGGTTCGCCTACGGGCGTTTCAGCCCGACGCTCCGCCGACGCACCGCGATGGACGCCGCCCGCAGGCTGCGCCGCGAGTACCGTTCCGACGCCTACCGCACCCGGTACGAGACCGCGGCCTCGGACGGGCGTGCGGAGGGCATGGCCGACCCCGACCGCGTCCGGGTCCGCGTCTACGCGACCCACTCGACCCACAAGACGCTCACCTCGCTGAGGCAGGGCTCGATGATCCACGTCTACGACGAAGACTTCGAGCAGCAGTCCGCGGACTCGTTCCGCGAAGCGTTCATGACCCACACGTCGACCTCGCCCAACTATCAGATCGTCGCGTCGCTCGACGCCGGGCGTCGCCAGGTCGAGCTGGAGGGGTTCGAGATGGTCGAGCAGACCATCGGGCTCGCGATGACCCTCCGCCAGCGGGTCAACGAGCACCCCGCGCTCTCGCGCTTCTTCCGGGTACTCCGCCCGGAAGACATGATCCCGAGCGAGCACAGACGCTCGGGGACCAGGTTCTATTACGACACCGAGCGGGGCTGGGGCCCTCTCGAGCAGGCCTACCACGATGACGAGCTGGTCCTCGACCCCACCCGCGTGACGCTCTACATCGGCGCGACCGGGATGGACGGCGACACGTTCCGCCATCTGCTGATGGACAAGTACGACATCCAGATCAACAAAACCAGCCGCAACACAGTGCTGTTCATGCCCAACATCGGCACGACGAGAGGCGACGTCGCCTACCTCGTCGACGTGCTGGTCGAGATCGCCCACGACCTCTCGGAGAAGCTGTCGATGGAGAGCGCCGCGGGGCTCTCGCGCCACACCGCCCGGGTCGATTCGCTCGTCGACGGGCCGCCGCTGCCCAACTTCAGCCGCTTCCATCCCGCGTTCCGCCCCGACGACGCGGGCACGCCCGAGGGCGACCTGCGCCGGGCCTACTTCCTGGCGTACGAGGACGAGAACACCGGCCACCTCGCGCTCGACCGGTCGCTGCTCGACGAGATCGATTCGGGGCGGGACTACGTGTCGGCCGCGTTCGTGACCCCGTACCCGCCGGGGTTCCCCGTCCTGGTTCCCGGGCAGGTCATCAGCCGGGAGATCATCGCGTACCTCCTCGAACTGGATGTGAAAGAGATCCACGGGTACGAGCCCGAGCAGGGGCTCCGGGTGTTCACGCCCGCCGCGCTGGACCGTGCGCAGGACCCGGGCATCGAGCTCAAGCGCCTCCACGCTCCGGCCGAAAGGACATGACCATGGGCGCCAACCGACCGAACAACCAGCCGAACGCCTACCACCCCCAGCACCCCCAGCCCGAGCCGACGCCCGGGATCGACGCCGCCCGCGCGGGTGCCGGCAGGCCGTCGCATCCCAACGATTCCAACGCCCGCCTGCTCACGTCCGACGGCGCCAAGCGCAAGAAGCCCAAGAAGGGGCTCCGGGGCGTTCCGGACATCCGCCGGTTCTTCTACCGCAACACGGAGCCCGTCTATTTCATCAGCGCGACCCCGTTCAATCTGCTCGGCATGGACGAGTGGATCCGCGGGTTCACCTTCATCAACGCGATCGACTGCTTCGACGGGCAGCACCCCAACGTCTTCGTCCCCCCGGAGATCGACCACGAGCCCTGGGAGTCTATCGAGGACATCAACAACTACCTCCTGAGCCACCCGGCGGTCCGGGAGTTCATCCGTTCCCGCGGCCCGGGCGGGCGGGCCGTCTTCCTCATGTTCGACCAGAAGACCGAGCGCCTCTGCGAAGAACTCGGGCTCGAGGTCTGCTTCCCCTCCGCGGAACTGCGCAACAAGATCGACGACAAGATGGAGACCACCCGCATCGCCGACCGGGCGGGCGTCGAGTCGGTCCCCAACGTCCTCGCCAAGGTCGACTCCTACGCCGCCCTGAGAAAGCTCGCCAAGAAGCTCGGCGACGACCTCGTCATCCAGACCGCGTACGGCGATTCCGGGCACACCACATTCTTTGTCTCCGACGAATCCGACTTCGAGAAGCACGCCGACGAGATCACCAGTGCGCCCGAGGTCAAGGTGATGAAGCGCATCCGCTGCCGCGGCGCGGCGCTCGAGGCATGCGTCACCAAGAAGGGAACCATCGTCGGGCCGCTCATGACCGAACTCGTGGGCTTCAAGGAGATGACCCCTTACAAAGGGGGTTGGTGCGGCAACGAGGTCTTCGCCGGTGCTTTCAGCGCCGAGATCCGCGAGCGGGCCGCCGCCGCCGCCATGAAGTTCGGCGACGAACTCAAAGGGACCGGATACCGGGGCTACTTCGAGATCGATTTCCTGATCGACCTCGACTCGGGAAGCGTGTACCTCGGCGAGTGCAACCCGCGGATCACCGGGGCAAGCAGCATGACCAACCTGGCCTGCTTCGCCCACGCCGACGCGCCGCTGTTCCTCTTCCACCTGCTCGAATGGATGAATGTCAAGTACCACATCAAGCCGGAGAAGCTCAGCGAGCGATGGGCCGATCCCGACAACATCGATTCGTGGTCCCAGCTGGTCATCAAGCACACAGGCGAGACCGTCCAACGCATCGCCAGCGCCCCGCCCTCTGGGCTCTACGAGATCGACGAGCACGGGCGGGCGTCCTATCTCCGTATGCAGACACACCGGCGCACCGTCCAGTACGAGAACCGCGCGTTCTTCCTCCGCATCGCCGCGCCGGGCGATTACTTCTACGAGGGCGCGGACCTCGGCATCCTCGTCAGCCCGGGACGGTTCATGGACGAGGATTTCAACCTGACGGACCGCGCCAAGAACTGGATCAACGCTATCAACGCGCAGTACACCGGCGAGCCGGTCGCCCAGCCCGTCGGCGCCGAGACCGTGCTCGAAGAGCACACGTTCAAACTCCTGTGACCGCACCGCCCGCGACCCACATCACGATCGCCGCGACCGATGACGCGGCCTCTCCGGACGGCCTGAACGAGACGTTCGATCGCTACCGCCCCGCGTACCTCGGGTGGATGCGACGGGCACCGTCGCAGGACCGTTCGCGGGGCGAAGCCGCGCTGGCCGAGCACACGCCCGAACTCGTCCCGATCTACAAGACCCTCCTCGAACGTTTCGGCGGCGACGATCAGACCGCCCGCTTCCTGGCCCTCTTCGAGCCGCCGCCGCTCGTCCGCGCCTGCTCGCAGATGGTCCTCGCGACCGGGTCGGGACCGACCCTGCTCCGCAACTACGACCACGCCCCGAGCCTGTTCGACGGGGTCCTGCTCCAAGCCGATTGGGGCGGCACGAAGACACTCGCGATGACCGACTGCCTCTGGGGCGCTCTCGACGGCGTGAACCAGCACGGGCTCTGCGTCGCCCTGGCGTTCGGCGGTCGCCACGCCATCGGGCCGGGCTTCGCCGCCCCGCTCATCGTCCGCTACCTCCTGCAAACGTGCGAAACCACCGCCCACGCCCGCGACGCGCTCGGGCGTGTCCCCGTCTACATGCCCTACACATTCGTTGTCGTTGATTCGATCGGCGACTTCGTCACCGCGTTCTGCTCGCCCGACCGTGAGACGACCTTCGTCAACCGACGCTGCTCGGCCAACCATCAGGGCGACAGCGAGTGGCCCGCCTACGCACGCCAGACCCAGAGCCGCGAACGCCTCGGCGTGATGGAGGCGATGCTCAGATCCGCCCCGGACGCCCCACGCGGCGCGTTCCTCGCGCCCCCGCTCTGGCGCACCGACCACGCCAGAGCCAGCGGCACGCTCTACTCCGCCGAGTATCACCCCCGCAAACAGCGGCTCGAACTCCGCTGGCCCGATCGCACAGAACGCGTCACCCTCGGGGCGCTCGAGCCCCGAACGATCCGGGCCTCCCTGACGCCCGGCCACGCACACGCGGACTGATCAGACCGCCCCGCCTGCCCTTTTCTGCTCGAGGTACTCCCACCGCGCGTACAGGCCCGCGAGCGTATTCTGAGCCGCCTCCAACGCGTCGCACGCGGCCCGCATCGCCTCGTGGTCCCCAACGACCTCCGGTCTGCCGACATCTGCCTCCGCCGACGCCACCGTTTCTTCTGCACGCTCGATGTCCGCCTCGATCCGGTCGTACTCACGCTGCTCGTTGTAGCTCAGCTTCACCCGCCGTCCGACGCCGCCATCCGCCGGTTTGGGCGCCGGCTTCTGGGGCCTCTGTTCCGGGGCTCCGGCTTCGCGCGAAGACTCGAACGCCGCGAGCGCCTGATCCAGGCCCGCGAACGAGCGGGCGCCGCCCCGCCCGTCCAGCGACACGACCGCGTCCGCCAACCGGGCGAGCATGGCGCGGTCGTGGGTCACCAGCACCAACGCCCCGGGGTACGACTCGAGCGACTCTTCCATGATCTCCAGCGTCGGGATGTCCAGGTCGTTGGTCGGCTCGTCGAGCACCAGCACATCGCTCGGCTGGAGCATGATCCGGGCCACATGCACACGCGCCAGCTCGCCCCCGCTCAACGAACCGACCGATTGCTCGAGCTGACGCTCGTGGAACAGGAACCGGCGCGCCCATCCCGCCACATGGATCGATCGCCCGCGGAACGTCACGTGGTCGCCCGCCGGGCACAACGCGTCCCGCAGCGTCGTCTCCGGATCGAAGCCCTCGCGCAGCTGGCTGAACACCACGACCTCCGGGCGGGGCTCGGCGAGCAACACCTCCCCGGCGTCCGGCTCCAGTTCGCCCGTCAGCACGCGGATGAGCGTCGTCTTCCCGCTCCCGTTCGGGCCGAGCAACCCCACACGGCCGCCGGCCCCCAGCACCAGGTCCAGATCCGAGAACAGCGCCCGCCCGCCCAGCGACTTCGCGATGCCCCTCGCCTCGATCAGCTTGCGCGTCTTCCGCCCGCTGGTGTTGAACTCGACCCTCGACCCGCCGCGCTCCGCCGCCGCGGACCGCTCTCTCGCCTCGGCCAGCGCGTCGATCCTCGCGTGACTCCGGTCGATCCGCCCCTTGGCTTTCGTCCCGCGCCCCTGAGGCCCCCGCGAGAGCCAGTCCAGATCCTTGCGCACCTGGTTCGACAGGTTCTGCTGCTGCCGGGCCTGCGCGTCGAGGAGCTCGCGCTTGCGCCGGAGGAACTCGCTGTAGTTCCCGCCGACCGCGAGCAGCCCGTCCGGGTACGCCCGGTTGAGTTCCGCCACCCGCGTGCACACCCGCTCGATGAAGTCCCGGTCGTGCGTCACGAACACCGCGGCCCCCCTCGTGCGCGTCGTCATCCGGACCAGGAACTCCTCCAGCCAGTGGATGCCCTCCAGGTCCAGATGGTTCGTCGGCTCGTCGAGCACCAGCAGATCCGGGGCGTCGCCCGTGTACGCCAGCGCCGACGCGATCGACAGCCGCTTCCTCCAGCCGCCCGAAAGCGTCGAAGGATCCCGCGACGTCATCTCATCCGGGAACCCGACCCGCGCGAGGACAATATCGGCGATCACCGAGTCCCGGTGCTCGTCACGCTCCCCGCCCCGGCTCATTGAGCCCTCGCTCGCCGCCCGGAGCGCCACCCCCCGCGCATCGAGCCCCGCGCCGAACACGTCCTCCTGAGCCACGAACGCGGAGACGGGGGGCCCGTCGAGCAGGATCTCTCCCCCATCAGGCTCGATCAGCCCCGCGAGCATCTTCAGCAGGGTGCTCTTGCCCGAGCCGTTGGGACCGATGATGCCCAGCCGATCGCCAGCCGCGATGTTCAGCGAGACCCCCTCGAACAGCGTCTTAAACGAGAGGACCTTCGAGATGTCGCGTGCGCGGAGCATGGCCCCCACGATACGCCCGATCCCCATCGGTCCCCGTCCGACCCGTTCAGTTTCTCAGATAGACCTCGGGCACCAGGAACTCCCAGTCCGGGTGATCGTGCTGACGGATCTCGTTGGGCTGCTGCGGGACGAAGAAGTCTTCGCTGAGGTCCCGTCCGTTGTGCCAACGGCAGTCCGGGCTCCCGGTGTCCAGGAACGCGATCGTCTCGGCGTGACCGTCCTGGAACGCATAGGTCCCCTCGCCCGAGTGCCAGTACCCGTACGGGCCGGGATCGTCACCGAAGTAGTTGGCGACGACCGGGGGGCTGGCGCGGAGATCGCCGAAGATGCGGTTGGTCTCGGCGATCAGGATCGTGTGCGACGGACGCGCGAACACGATGTCGCGCACCCTGGCCGAATCATCGGTGATCCTCGAACGCCACAGGACGTGCCCGTTGAGCGCATAGCTCGACTCCACATCTCCTACGCACGTCAGCCCGCTCTCCGAATAGCCTCGTTCGGTCCTCGGACCGGGCTCGGGGTGATCCGGGCAGGCCCAGGCGTCGCCGCCGGGCATCCACCCCTCGCCCTCGAACCGCGCCCGCCACGTGATGTAGGTCGAATCATCGATCGTCGTGCGGTTCTCGGGCAGCCTGCTCCCGTTCGCGGCCGAGAACGCGTTGGTCGCCGTCACGAGCTGGCGTGCGTTGGACAAGCACGCCGCCCGCCTCGCCTTGCCCCGGACCGAGCCGAGCACCGGCAGCAGGATCCCGATGAGCACCGCGATGATCGCGATGACGACCATCAACTCGATGAGCGTGAACGCGTGATGCCGCCGATCTGCCCGCATCACCCGTCCCTCCGCTCGAAGGTGACCACCCGCACGGGGTGCTCGGGGGAGTACTCGAACGAGCCCGGGAAGCTGTCCTCACGCCCGGAGCCGATAGGGAAGTACCCGATGGTGTAGCCTTGATCGTCCTCGCGGATGATCAGCCTGAACCGGGTGCCGATCAGGCGCGGATCGCGCCCGCCGGCGTGCACCGACAGGATCCGAGAGTGCCCCTCGACCGGCGTCCATTCGAGGATCCGATAGATCGCCTTCTGCCACCTCTCGGTCCCGAACCGCACTTCCCGCCCGGTGATCGTGACGGGGATGCGCTCCGCTTCCGTCCACGGGCCGTCGATCCCGAACACCCCGGGGTCTTCGGGGATCCGCGCGTGCTCGGGCCAGCCCAGCGGCGGGCGTACGCCGAACCAGCGGGGCTCGTTGCGTCCGAGTTGCGGCCCATCGGCCTCGGGGACGAGCACGATGCGTCCCGCGTCG
Organism: Phycisphaerales bacterium UBA6054; assembly: GCA_002429045.1. Classification (GTDB taxonomy): domain Bacteria; phylum Planctomycetota; class Phycisphaerae; order Phycisphaerales; family UBA1924; genus UBA6054. Next base: position 17,417 of record DIYM01000143.1, on the reverse strand, counting down.
TCGAATCCGGCCGTGATCGTCACACGCTGCCCCAACTCGAATCGGCCGTACTCCAGACCGATGGGTGAGATCCGCTCCACCCGCGCCTCGATCCGCGCTTTGCCCGGATCGTCTTCCAGCGGCGCCGTCCGATCGATCCGGAGCACCGAGACAATCGGCTCGCCCTCCCCGGTGGTACCGTGACGGATGCTCATCCGATCAGCGGTGATCCACACACCACGCTCGCTGAACGCCGAGTCCGTCGCCGACACGATGACGAACGGCCCGATCCTCCCGCTGACCCGCTCGGGCCCCGCCCCGTCGGACGCAGCCATCGATCCGACAGCCCGCGGCCCCGCTCCGGAGTTCCCTCGGGCCGCCATCGACGCCCCGATGACCGCGCCCGTCCCGAGCAGCACGATCGCCGCGGCGACCAGCGCCTTCGCACCGCCGCCCGACGCCGCCCTCCCGACGCCCGCGAGCCCGACCTTCGCGATCCCCGGACCGATCGGTGCGCCCGCAGCCGAACCGTGCCCGAGCGCCGCGGCCAGCCCGCCCGCGACCCCGACCGCCAGACCACGAGCGTTCAGCCGCCCCCGCAGCCGGTCCAACGCTCGGTTGATACGCCGGTGCATAGTCCCGTCGGACACCCCTGCCTCCCGCGCCAGCTCCCGTTGCGAGCGCCCCGCCAGGAACCGCCCGACGATCACCTCACGGTCCGCGTCGTCCAGCGCCGCCAGCGCCTCGTCGAACAGCGGCTCGATCTCGCGCCAGAGCAGGCGGTCCGGATCGTTGCCCGGCTCGGCAGCACGCGACGCCGCGGCGTCGCGCTCGATCACCCTCCGCCGCGCCCCCCGGCGGGCGATGTCGATCGAGGTGCCCATCGCCACCGCGTGCAGCCACGCGCCGACGTTCGAGCGGATCCCGCCGGCCTGCTGCGAGAGCTTGAGAAACGTCTCCTGCACCGCGTCCTCAGCGTCGGCGTCATCTCGCAACGCTCGCCTGCACGTCGCCAGCACCATCGCGTGGTACCGGCGGGTGAGAACTTCGAACGCCGCCGGGTCCCCCCGCCGGGCGTACCTGCGCAGCGCCGCCCTGTCTTTGGTCGGCAGCGATCCATCCATCTCGGCAGCGAATCCGGTCACAAGCAACCTCCTTATACATCCCAGAGTCGCATCCCGAGCCGCCTGTTTGCGCCGCACGCAAAAAAGTCATCCGCAGGCCCCCCCACGCGACATCTCGCCGCCCGGCACGGCCGAATCCGAACGCACGCATGAGCAAGACCGACAGAGCCCGCCGCCTCGCCCTGATCCTGGGCGACCAACTCGACCGCTCCTATCCCGTCACCCTCGGGCTCGATCGGGACGACGATGTGATCCTCATGGTCGAGGTCAAGGGCGCCTCAGAGAACCCGCCCAGCCACATCCAGCGCACGGTGCTGTTCCTGTCGGCGATGCGCCACCACGCCGAACACCTGCGCCACGCCGGGTGGAACGTCGACTACGTCGCGTTGAACGAGCCCGAGAACACGCACTCCTTCGAGGGTGAGCTCGCGCGTGCGATCCGGCGCCACAAGCCCGGCACCGTCGTGTGCATCGAGCCGGGATCGTTCTGCGTCCGCGATGAGATCCAAGCCGCGTGCGCTCAAAGCGGAACCGAGCTCGACACGCGGGAGGACCCGCACTTCCTGTGCGATCACGAGATGTTCGAAGAGTGGGCCCGGGGTCGCAAGCAACTCACGATGGAGTACTTCTACCGCGAGCAACGCAGACGCCTCGGCATCCTCATGAGCAAAGACGGCAAGCCCGAGGGCGGCGAGTGGAACTTCGACAAGGAGAACCGCAAGCCGTTCAAGAACGCCCCGGACGCGCCGCCCATCGCGACCTTCGCCCCCGACCCCATCACCAAGCAGGTCGCCGAGGATATCGCAGAGTGCCTGCCCGGTCTGCCGGGGAAATCGGAGGGCTTCTCCTGGCCCGTCACCCGCGAGCAAGCCCTCGAAGCACTCGATGACTTTGTCAGCAACCGCCTCAAGCTCTTCGGGGACCATCAGGACGCGATGTGGACCGGGCAGCACACCCTGTTCCACTCAGCGATCTCGCCCGCGCTCAACCTCAAACTGCTCGACCCCCGGGAGGTCTGCCGAGCCGCGATCGACGCCTACGAAGCGGGCCGGGCGCCCATCAACAGCGTCGAAGGCTTCATCCGCCAGATCATCGGGTGGCGCGAGTTCATCCGGGGTGTGTACCACCACGAAGGCCCGGGCTACCACCGCCGCAACGGGCTCGATCACCACGGCAGCCTGCCGGAGTTCTATTGGAACGCCGATACCGACATGAAGTGCATGTCCGAGGCGCTCTCTGGTGTTGTGGACCACGCGTACGGCCATCACATCGAACGCCTGATGATCACCGGCAACTTCGCCCTCATCGCCGGCATCCACCCGACCCGCGTCTACGAGTGGTACCTCGGCATGTACGCCGACGCGGTCGACTGGGTGACCGCGCCCAACACCGTCGGGATGGCGCTCCACGCGGACGGCGGAGTGGTCGGCACCAAGCCGTACGCCGCGAGCGCCAACTACATCAACAAAATGAGCAATCACTGCAGGCACTGCCGCTACGCACGCTCCGAGCGCTCGGGAGACGGCGCCTGCCCGTTCAACGTGTTCTACTGGGACTTCCTGCTCCGCCATCTGGACCGTTTCAAGAAGAACAACCGCATGGCCCTGATCCTCAAAAACGCCGAGAAGATCGGCGAACACGAGCGTGTCCAGATCACCTCGAGCGCGAAAGAACTCCGTGATCGCTTCGGGATCGGTAGCGTCAGCAGCGAGGAATGAGCATCACGCCAGCCGCACGCGGACGGCCCCCCGAGCCGACGATGGGTCCACAACCCGCCCCTGCCGGGTGATGACCACCCGCCCCCGCCCAACCAGACGCCGAGCCGCCCTGCGGGACGGCTCCATCAGACCGCGCCAGCCATCCGCGTCCACCAACCTGGCGGCCTCGCTCGGGCAGATCGTCGCGCCACGCGCACGCGACCCGAGCAGGGTCAGGATCGCCGATTCGAGCGCCGTGTCGATCTCGGTCACCCCCCGCGATCGGCACGACTTCGAGCAGTACCGGATGTTCGCCCAGTCGCGTTCCCACTTCTTGCGCCATTCGATCTCTCGCCCGCACGCGGCGCAGGCCTTGGGGCAACGGTCGATGCGTGGAGTCCGCCCTGGCATGGAGAGGGATTCGAGCCAAAGCCCCGGGCCGATGCCCGGCGCCGCTGACACGATCGGGTGTCACCCCCCGGTGTCGCCACGATCGTGTGCGGCTCCGACTCCACGCCCCAGTTGCAGAGAACCGGAATCCCGCACACAACCGGGCATCGCACGCCGCCGACACGCGACTCGGCGAACACTAAAACTCGAATCCGGTCCGGATTCCCAGGATCCAAGCGTCCCCAACCGAGGCGCTCCCCCCCGGGTTGAACACCACCTGCAACTCGGGCTGGACGAAGACCCAATCACGGACCTGGGCGCGGTAATAGATGTCCACCGCGAGTTCGTCCCGCTGGAACCCCGCGCCGTCGGCCAGCGCGGCCAGCGTGGCATACACACCCGCCGAATCCGAAGGGCGCGACACGAACGGACCCCCGATCACCAGCCCGCACCCCAGGTGGTGCTCGGTTTCGCCGACCGCCCCGTCCGCCCAGCCGTACTGGGCGAACGCGGTCAGCCCGCGGCCCTGCTCCGCCGCGCCGCCGAAGTCCCACAACGTCTGCTCCCACGTCGCGAACGCACCGCCCGTGCCCGACTCGGTGCCGCCGTCGAAACGATCGAACACCCCGGTGTGCCACCAGCCGCCGAAACTCAGCCTGCCGTCGTCCCACGCCACCCCGCCCTGGGCGATGTGGAACCAGTCATCGGAGAGCCCGTCGCGGAAGAACGAGCTCGGCCCGCGCGATCCGGTCCGGACGCCATCAACGCCCAGCGCGCCATCGAACAGCCCGTACGCGAGTGCTACGCCGACACCCGAATCCGTCGGCAGCGTGACCGACACCATCACCGCGGTCGCCGGATCCGGATAGGACGGGAACACCGAGATCGTCGGCGAGAACCCCGCGGACGAGTTCGCGAACCCGCCGGCGACATCGACGAACGCGAACTCGCTGTTCGCGTCGAACTTCCCGGCCTTCAACCGCAGCGATCCCTCAAAGAACGTCTGCTCGTACCACAACTCGAAGACCGTGTCCAGGTGCCGATCGCTCTCGATGTTCGAGCTCACCTGGAGGTCGCCCGCGTCGAGCGTCCCCCCCCGCTCGGGATTCACCGAAAGGAACTGCACGTACGCCGACCCGCCCTCAAGGCCGACCATCCGCCCGAGATCGAACCCCGCGTCCGCCGTGAACTGGTTGCGGAACGAGCCGCCGCGATCCAGACCCCCCGACACCACCGCGGTGTACTCCGCGGTGTAGGACGCGCCGACCGAGACCCCCGCCGCGTCCAGCCGATCGGCCCAGCCCGACAACTCGTCGTCGCGCGCCTCCGCGTCGGGCGAACCCAATGCCGCCCCGACCCCGAGCAAAGCCCCCGCCGAACCAACTCGAAACTGCCACGCCATACGTGTCGCCCCAAACCAAGCCGCCCATCAAATGTAGCCTGTGCTACAACATAGTACCTGAAGCTACGCCCCGGTCAACCGTCTTCTCTCGAAAGGGATGGGTCGGGTTCAAGCCCGTCCGCGGTCGATGATCTCTTTGAACCGACCCAGCGTCTCCGGGCTGACGTGGTGCTCGATCCCCTCGGAGTCGATCGCCGCGGTTCGTTCGCTGACCCCAATGGCCCGCAGGAAGCGGTACACCACGTTGTGCCGTTCCCGGCATCGCTCTGCCAACACGCGTCCGCGCTCGGTCAGCACCAGGGGTTGGTACGGCTCCGTGGTCACGAAACCGTCGCGTTCGAGACGCTGGACGACCCGGACCACCGTGACATGGCTGACCCCGAAACGCTCGGCCAGGTCTCTCACCCGGCAGTGCCCATGTCGGTCGGCGATATCCGCGATCGCCTCGACATAATCCTCCGCCGTCTCGCTCGCGTGGTCGCGCCGTGTCCGCTGGTGCCCCGCTGTGGTGGATCGCTGGCCCAAGGCTCTCCCTCCGTTGAACGGCGATCGCAGCCGCTCGGTAGCCAAGCCTACCGCGAAAGAGACCCGTTCCCCGCGGGGTGATCGTCGCGGCAGAGCAAAAAGGGCGGTCCGGGGGCCGAAGCCGCCCGGACCGCCCCGAGGGATCGGTTGGCGAGTCAAGAAAGTATTTTCCTTAACTCACAGATTTCGTCCAGTGGTATGATCAAGACTAGCACGGGAGCCGTGTAGAATCAAGAGAAAGTACTTTCATTTCATCGGATTTGGTCGGTTTCATCGATCCTTCATCACGCCGCAGGCGGCTTCCTCCGCGAGCCGGGTCCTTCATCCGCTCGCGCTCCATACCCTCCGTTTCCGGGCCCCGCCCGTCTTCCGAAAGGTTGTCCATGCTCACACGCCCCCTCGGTCAGTCCGGAATCGAAGCCTCCGCGGTCGCCCTGGGCACCTGGGTGATGGGGGGCTGGATGTGGGGCGGTGCGGACGAGTCCGACTCGATCGACGCCGTGCACGCCGCCATCGACGAGGGCGTCAGCCTGATCGACACGGCCCCGATCTACGGGTTCGGGCACTCCGAGATCGTGGTCGGGCGGGCGATCGCTGACCGTCGGGATCGAGTCGTCCTGGCGACCAAAGTCGGCATGGTCGCCAACGCGCCGGGCGGGCGTCACATGTTCCGTTCGACGGCTGCCGGTCCGGACGACAACGGGCACATCCCGGTCTCCATCTACAACCATCCCGACTCGGTTCGCCAGGAAGTCGAACTCAGCCTGCGACGCATGGGCACCGATCGGATCGACCTTATCCAGACCCACTGGCAGGAAGAGGACACTCCGCTCGAGGACACCATGGGCGCGCTCGTGCGGCTCAAGGAAGAGGGCAAGGTCCGGGCGATCGGTGTCTGCAACGCGACGGCCGAGCAGATGGAGCGGTACCGCTCGGTCGCGCCGCTCGACACCGATCAAGAGCAGTTCTCCATGATCGATCCCGCCAAGTCCGAGTCGGGGCAGAACGCGTATTGCGAGAGGCATGGCATCGCGGTGCTCGCCTACTCCCCGCTGGCGCTGGGTCTGCTGACAGGCAGGGTCGGGCCTGAGCGCGAGTTCCCGGAGGGTGATCTCCGGCGCGGGCGTGATCGCTTCTCGGTCGAGAACCGGGGGCGCGTCAAGGCGTTGCTCGATTCCTTTGCCGACATCGCCGGGGCGCACGGCTGCACGACGGCCCAGCTTGTCATCGCGTGGACCGTGCGTCAGCGCGGGGTGACCCACGCGTTGGTGGGGGCCCGGACGCGTGCTCAGGCCGTGGAGAACGCGGCCGCGGGCCGGGTCGCGTTGACCGGCTCGGAGGTCCAGGCGATGGACAGGGCGGTCGACTCGGCGCTCGCATCCATCGCTTGATTGCGTCTGTCTCATCGCGTCAAAAACGAGCAGCGCCCGCGGCCTTGAACAGAGCCGCGGGCGCCACGAGGGATCGCGTCAGTCGGTCGCCTCAGCGGCGCCGACGCCCTGCCACCAGGCCGCCGAGGGCGAGCATGCCCAGCGCGCCCGGGGCGGGCACCACGGTGCCCGAGATGACGACGTTGTCGATGAAGGCCTCGGCGCTGGAGCCGTCGAAGGCGCCGGCGGCGACCGAGATCTCAACGAACGCGGCGTAGTAGTCGCTGGGCGCCGCGCCGAACGCGGGCACGGTCAGGGCGGCGGTGGAGTAGGACTGGTACCCGCCGGTGGCGGCCAGGTTCTGCAGCCCGGTGTCCGCGACGATCGCGCCGCTGGCATCGAGCACACGGAGGACATAGAAGCCCACGCCCCCGGGCCCGAAGTTCGTCGCCGCGTCGAACGAGAGCGACACGCTCGAGCCGGGCGCCAGCGAGTCCAGCCCGTTGAACTGGGTGTTCTGGATCAGCACGGCCGACGCACCGGCGGTGTCGTCACCGACCGCCGAGATGCGGTGCGAGTAGTCCCCCGAAGCGGCCATGCCGAAGAACCGCTCCGACACGGTGCCCGCGGGGCCGCCGGCAACCTCTTCCCAGCCGTCCGAGTCCGCGCCCGAGCCGAGCTCGAACCCGCCGTTGGTCTGGATACCGACGCCCGCGAACGCGGAACCCGAGATGGCGGCGATCGCGAATGCACTGATAAGTTTCATCGTGTTCTCCCTCTTTCTTTCTGCCCGTGCGGGCATGCGGTACGCGTGGGGAACCCCCCCACGACACGCACAAGAGTAACTGTTTCATTTTGGCCGATCGATAAAAACCCGCCAAATTCACCAAAAAACCTGATTGGGTATACGATTTGTAACTGTTAGTCTCGATGGCTTGGTGAGGCCGGACCGGGGTTCACGCAGGAAAAGTCCGATAAGTCATTGTCTGCGAGCGCTGAAACGCGCAAGCCGTACGCCGATGCACCGATCCCGGGGAACCCGGCCCCTCGCTCGTGCGGGGTGATCCGGCCAGACCGATCGGGTCTCGCGCGGGTCCGCCAGACCGACGCATGCCGCCGCCGGGTTGGGCCGATGATTCCACGCATGCCGATCGTCTTGGGATCCAACGCGGGTCGAGCCGTCCCGGACGGGTGGGCCGAACTCGTCAGCGGGATGCAGCGTGCCTTCGACACCGATCCGCGCGACCTGCTGATCATCGCGTTCGTGCTGGGTCTGGGGCTGCTGTTCCTGGTGAACCTGCGTGTCGCCAGGCGGGTCGAGCGGTCCATCGATGCCCGCGTCCACCAGCGGCGATTGAGCCACCCGCCCCGCGAGGGCAGGCGCCAATCGTGAGGCGGCGATCGCCCCCGGATCACACGCCGCAGATCACCTAGCGGATCGCCCATACCGACTTGTGCGGCGGTACCCCAGAAGCGGCCCCGCGGTCATGCTCGTCCCGAGTATCGCATTCTTCACGGGGCTCATGGTGCCTTTCGGGGGCGTTCCGCCAGTCTGGGACGATGGTCGCCCGGAATCGGGGGGGTTTCCGTTGATCCGGCCGCCGTTGGGCTGATAGGGTGCCCCCGGAGGATGGATATGGAGCCCCGCGTCCGCGATGCCCTGGCGTTGTGCCTGTGCGCGAGCACGCCCGTGGCGGCTGCGCCCGAGTTGCTCGGCAACGGGGGCGGCGAACGCCCGATCAGGGACACGTGGACCGTTCTGCGGGGCAACGCCAGGACGACCGGGCTGATTCGCGACGAGAACGGCGGGGCGCTGGCTCCGAGCCAGGGCATGGGCTTCATCGTCGTTGGCCCCGGGGGTGCTTCCGCCATCATGCAGGCGGGGGGGTTCCCGTTCGGGAGCGAGCGTCTGTTCCTCAGCGGTCACGTCCGGGCCCCGGGCGGCGCCTCGGGCGCCGTCATCCTGCGGGCTTTCGACATCGCCGGAGATCTCACGGTCGAGCGGTCGGTCGTCGTCGGGACCGAACGCTGGGACGGCTTCAGCCTGACCTACGCCATCCCCCCCGGATCACGCACGTGGGAGTTGGTGCTGGAGACCGATACGCCCGGGGCGTTCGGCGTCCACGCCGACGCGCTGATGCTGATCGGCACGTGTGTCGCCGATATCAACGGGGACCGTCTGCTCAACTTCTTCGATATCACGACCTATCTGGCGCTGTTCCAGGCGGGCGACCCCGAGGCCGACCTCACCGGCAATGGGACCATCGACTTCTTCGACATCAGCGAGTTGCTCGACTCATTCCAGTTCATCTGCGAATGAACGGGGCTGGGAGCGCGGCGCGTCGTCCCCGCATCACCGTCGGAACAGGCACCACACACCCGCGGCGATGGCTCCGACGAGATTCGAGACCAGGTCCCATCCGGTGTTGACATACCCGCCCACGCCGTGCTCGGTCATCACCCGCGTGATCCCGAACTCGATCACCTCGTTGAGTGCGCCCAAGCCCATGCCCATCAATGCCGCGACCGTGCTGAGGGCCAGCCCCGGGGCCGCCCGCAGCAGCGCCCGGCACGACTCCCAGGACGCGGTCGTCGCCGCGAAGAACCCGAACGCGTGGACGAGTTGGTCGTACCGCGGCAACCAGTCGCGAGCCCGGAACGCGTACAGCACGGGGTGTTCCGAATCCGTGTCCGCCCAACGCCCGTCGATCGGCACCGTGCCTCCCAGCATGTGGGCCAGCCCCCACAGCGCGAGCAGCCACAACGCCGTCGGCGTGAACCGCGCGTGCGTGTGCAGCAGCAGCACGCACGCGATGAACACCACCATCGCGCCCGAGTAGATCACGAACTCGGTGTTGCCCTGGCGGAACGCCAGGGCCGAGCACCCGACCAGATAGACGAGCACGAACGCGGTGAGTCCGCGTGGCAGACCGGCCTGGCGTCGTGCGTCTGGCATGCCTCCCAGATTACCCAATCGCTCCGCCGACGGTCCAACTGGGCCGGCGTGGCTGCCGGCATGGCGCGATTCGTGCGCCTTGCGTGTCCAAGATCGGTCTTTGGAAGGGTTGGGCTATCCCCAAGTTGTTCAGGTTTCGAGGAATCGGGCCCCTCTGACCACGACAGGCTTGCTTCGTGGGTCAAAGTGGTCGAGAATCCCATACATGACCACGCGAGGACCGCGACTGACCACGGGGCAGGATGCCCGCGTCAGGCGTGATCGGGGCTCGGCCCACGACCACGCCCGCACGGACGCGTCGCGTGCACGCGTTCGCAGACGGATCGATGTTGGGGCGGACGGATCCGCCGACGGGCAAACGGAAGGGATCGAGGGGCGTGCTGTTCACGGGCCAGGCCGAGGCGACGATCGACGCGAAATCGCGGTTGGCGATTCCCGCGAAGTTCCGGGCCCGCTGGGACAAGGACGCCGAGGGCACGACATGGTGCTGTGTTCCGTGGGTGAAGACCAACACGCTGAGGCTGTACCCGCTCTCGACCTTCGAGCAACTCTCCCAGGCAGGACGCACCGCGCCGAGCCTGACCCCCAGCGACGACCGGGCCGAGTTGGACCTGATCATCCACTCGGCGACCGAGCAGGTGGACATCGACAGCAACAACCGCATCCGCCTGGCGTCGTGGCAGGTCGAAGGGCTGGGCTTGACCAGCGAGGTGGTGGTGCTGGGGGCGGGCGATCATCTGGAGATCCGCGACCGCGCGTGCTGGCAGGGCAGCTTCAAGGACAAACTCGCGTCGATGGCCGCCCTGGCCGATCGGCTGGGGAGCACGCAGGCGTGAGCGGCATCAGCGCGAGCACGAACGAACACCCGCTCGGGCGCCGGGGGCTCCCCCGGCGCGCGGGCAACTAGGCGACCGCCCAAAGGGGCCACGGAACGTGATGTGAATCGGGGCGCACAGACGCCGCCCCGATGCCCGGCACCCACCCCGGGCGACATCCAGAAGGCTGATCCGGGGTCGGCGAGCACCGACACCTCAAGGAAGAGGAGCGACGCAAGGAAGCGTCGCTCATCGGCACGCCCGACCGAGCGCACCCCGCGACCAGCCACTCCTTCCGAGCCGCCGCCCGTCCCACCACCGGGCGGCCGCTCGTTTTTTGGGGACCGAGTCACCACGCGCGGTCGTCCGGGCCCCGTGCCGATCGGAGCGGAGCGTGGGCACCCCAGAGAATCCCAGGCACCGGCGCCGGGTGAACCGCCCGAGCCGCGCGTGCCGGCTGCTGAAGGGTCTGCGCACGCACGACCGGCCCCGTACCGATTCCCATTGCCGATCCGGCTTCAGGCTCCTCGGGCTGGTGTTCATCGATCCTGCTGGCGCGAATCTGCTCAACCGTGCCGCCGACCGCTCCCGCCGACGGCAGACCCGCCGGCCCGCGCGCGGGCGGATTCGCCGCCGGCGTCGACGGCAATCTTAGCCGGGATCGCGAAGGCGTCCGTGGTTCGCGGCGTTGCCCGGTTTGACGATCAGCACGCGCGTCTGGCGGGTGACCCGCTCGGCGATCAACCCGACGTCCCGGAGGGCGTCGTACGCCGAGGCGGGATCGCTCGGGTCCCAGTCCACATCGAGATCAAACAGACCCACCAGCCCCGTCTCGTCCACCACCGGCATCCCGAACGCGTACCGCGCCAGCGAATCGGTGATGAACCCGATCGGTGTGTCAGTCAGGTGGAACCCCGCCCGCCCGGCGAAGCCCCCGGCGTCCGCGTCGCCGTCCGCGGCCCGGAGCGCGCCGTTCGCCGCGTCCGGATCGAATCGCAGCACCACGCACTCGATCTCGCGGGTTTCCCACAGCGGCTCGTATCCGAATGACGACTCGAGCAGCCCCCGCAGGATCCGCCGAGCCGCGTCGTGCCGATCGATGGGTGCCACGACGGAGACCCGGTAGCGCAGCGGGCTTTCGATCCGGTTCTCGAGTTGAAGCGGGGAGATGGCGTACGCGTGCTCGATCAGGGCGTCGAGCCCGATCCCGTCGCCGAGGATCCGCCCGGGCGTGTCCCGGAATCGCAGGTATCGCCCGCGCTGCGCCGACGAGTACCCAAGCACGGCGTGCGCGAACCGGGAGGGGTCGCGCACCATGGCGCTCGCGTCCCAGTCTGGGTCCGCCTGATCCCCGCTCGCCCGCACCCGGCCGGGCGGCAGCGCGGGTTGGTCCCCGTCGACCAGATCCCGGAGCGTCTCGGCGTCGAGCCGGTCCGGGCGGACCGCCGCGACGATCACCCCCGCCGGGTCAACGATCACCGCCTGGGGATACCCGCCGATCTGGTAGGCGTTGGTGGTCCGTCCGCCCTCGTCGAGGGCGACCCAGGTCTGCATACCCCGGCGTTCCACGGTCCGCTCAACGATCGCCGGATCATCGGCGCAGACGCTGACGACGACGAGTTCCTCGGGGGAGAAGCGGGCGGCGAGCCGGTTCATGTGGTCGACGTTGCCCGAGCACGCCGGGCACCATGCGGCGAAGAAGTCCAGCACGATCCAGCGTCCCCGGAATCCGGCAAGGCTGCGGGGGGCGCCCTCGGGCGCTCGCAGGTAGCGATCGATCCGGACCTCGGGGGCCGGCAGCCCGCGACGGACCGGGTCGTCATCCGGCGCGAGCGCCAATACCGGGAGGACGAGATGGAGAGCGAACGCGACGAGCCAGCTTCCGGTCGGGATCATGCCGCGGTGTACTCAGTGGCGCGGGGATCGTTGCGGTGCCGCGTCACGGATGGCACGAAAAACGCCCGCGTGATCGCGGGCGTTCTCGACTCGATCTTGAGTGTCCGGTGATGCCCGGCGGTTCGGGCGGGGTGAACCCGATCAGCCGTCGCTCTGCTCGGCGTCTTTCTCGGCGAGCCGGAGCGCCTTCTTGATCACGATGTTGTCGACCGGGACGTTTTGGTGGGGCCCCTTCCGCGTTGTGGGCACCGAGACGATCGCGTCGACGACGTCCATGCCCTCGACGACCTTGCCGAACACCGCGTACCCCGCGCCGTCGCGCGGCTGATCGAGGAACCCGTTGTCCGCGACGTTGATGAAGAACTGGGCGGTGCCCGAGTCGGGCTGGCGTCCGAGGCGTGCCATCGCGATCGAGCCGCGGACGTTGGAGAGCCCGTTCTCCCACTCGTTCTTGATGCCCTCGCGGACGGGCTTCTGGCTCATGGTCTCGTCGAACCCGCCGCCCTGGATCATGAAGTTGGGCATGACGCGGTGGAAGATCGTGCCGTCGTAATGCCCGTCGTCGATGTACTTGAGGAAGTTGTCGACCGAGATGGGCGCCTTCTCGCGGTTGAGTTCGATGTCGATGCTGCCCTTGGTCGTTTCCAGTCTGACTAGCACGGTCGCGGGCTCCTCGGTGGTCGCGGCGGCGTCGGCCGAACTCGCGTTGGTCGTTGTGGTCACAAACAGCAGCCCGCCCAGAAACGCGAAGCCGGTCAGAATCCCGATCCAAGTCGCGGCCCAGTTTTTGGCCGAGGGCTTGCGATCGGCGGTGCAGTTGCAGGTCATGAATGCCTCCCAAAGTCCGAACGGGATCGGCGCGGACATCACGCGGTCCCTCCGTTCATTGTATCACCGCTTCTCCGGGCGGTTTCAGGCCCGGTTCGGATCCTCCGCGTCGGCGGTTGCCGGCGTGCCGCGATGCCCGCCCTGGACGCCCGAGTCAATGCGTGCGGTCCGTGAGGCTCGGCGGCCCGGTTATCAGACGCATCGCGCGGTGTTCCCGCCCGATCCGCTGGACGGATGCGCTCGCGATTCCGACGCTCTGGGTGTCCGACTCTGGAAGGGAGTGATCATGAGCGCCGAACGCGAACTCAACCCCGAACCTCTGCCGAGCGTGCCGGCTGCCGGCGCCCCGCCCGAGCGCCGATCTCAGGCCACGCGTGGGTTCACGATGATCGAGGTGCTGATCGTGGTGGTCATCCTGGGGATCCTGGCGTCCATCGTCATGCCCGCGTTCGGCGGCTCGACCGACGAGGCACGCAAGGGGGCGTTCATCAGCGAACTCCAGGTCTTCGCCGACGCTGCCGAGTATGCCAGCGCCAGGAACGGGGGGAACATCGCCGATTCCAGCACGGGGGATGTCCCCCCGGAACTCGAGCCGTACATCGATACCACGGGCTGGACCAACGGCACCCCGATCGGGGGCGAATGGGACATCGAGGCCAACGAGAACGGGGTGACGCTCGCGGTGGGCGTCCACTTCCGCGACGATCAACCGAGCGACGAGTTCATGCAGGACATCGACGCGCGTTTCGACAACGGCGACCTGTCCTCGGGCGCGTTCCGCCAGCTGACAGACGCCAGCCGCTTCTACTGGGTCGTCATCCCCTGAATCGAGACCGCGTTGCGCACGCGGGATCAAGGCCCGAACACTACCCGGGGAGCCGTTCGTCGCCCCCGGGTGTTCGCACGCCCACGACGAGCCCGACGAACAGTTCGTACTCGGATTCGAGATCGACGTGCCGGGCGATCTGGCAGTCGAACCACACCGGGCATCGTTCGAGGATCGGTGCGCCCGTGACCAGCTTCTGATCCGGGAAGGGATCGAACACATCGGCGCGGTCGGACTCGGCCCGGGGCGAGGCGGCGGTGTCGGCGAAGCGGAACCGCTTGAGGATGAGCTTGTCGTCGGGCTTGACCATCCCGATCGCGAAGCAGCGTGCGTCGCGGATGATCGGATCGATCGCGTGCCCCTTGCGTGCGGCCACGACGATCATGGGCGGCGACTCGCACGCCTGCAACACCGCGTGCACCAGCACGCCCGCACGGTCGTCCTCGTACCGGCTGGTCATCAGGAACACGCCCTCGGGCAGGCAGGAGAATGCCTCGCCCAAGGGGCCTGGGCGGGCGCGCAACTCGGCACCGACGCCGACGTCATCCGCGTTCACGCTCCCGTTCTGCTCCGATGCCGGCTCGCTCACGCCCCGTGCTCCTCCCAACGCGGTAGTCCGTCCATCGGGCATCGGACGCCCCGAGATCAGGTTCGTTTCCGAACCCGGACAGGACGACCGATTCTGGGGAGATTTGAGCGATCACGCCGGCCCGCGGGGCGGGCACGCCGCGTCCATCGCGCCGAGGATCTCGCGCCGGAACCGTGACGCTCCGAACCGGATCGCGTTGGACCGGCATGCACCCGCCATTTCTGGGGGGCGCACGGCGCGGATCGCGGCGCTCCAGTCTTCTGGCGCCTCCGAGGCGACGAGCATCCCGGTCCGACCATCGATCACGGTGTCGAGCGCCCCGCCCGCACGCCGGGCGATGACCGGCGTGCCGCAGGCTTGCGCTTCGACGCTCGTGATGCCGAAGTCCTCGACCTGGGGCATCAGGAACGCCCGGGCGCGACGCATCGCGTCGCGGACCTCGTCGTCTCGGGCGTGACCGACGAACGTCACCGGGCCGCCCCGATGCCCGGCCGCGTGGCTCCGGAGGGATCGTTCGTGCGAGCCGGTCCCGATGACCGTCAGGTGTCGCCCCGCCGCTGCGGCCGCATCGATCGCCAGATCCACCCGCTTGTACGGCTCGAGCGCGGAGACCACGAGCAGCGACCCGTCCCGCTGGGTCTCGTCCGAGGGGGTGAAATAGCCCGTCCGCACGGGCGGGTGGACCACCGAGGCGTCGCGCCCGTAGGCGATCCGGATCTGATCGCGGGTGTGGCCCGAGTTGGCGACGAACAGATCCACGCGGTCGCTGCTGTCCCGGTCCCACTCGCGGAGCGCCCCGCTGAAGACACCCAAGCCCACACCCCTGGCGATGCCTTTGGCGTCTCCGGACTCGTACTGGTCTGATTGGGACCAGAGGTAGCGTGCCGGCGTGTGGCAGTAGCAGACATGCGGGACGCCGGGGGGTGCCCGCAGGCCCTTGATCGCCGCCGAACTGGTCGAGACCAGGAGATCGATCGGGGTGCGCGCGTGATCGCGGGCCAGGGACCGGGAGAGCGACGCGACGGCCGCGGGGTAGGCGGGCAGCAGCCAGCGCCGCAGCGCGCCCGAGGCGCGGTTCAGGGGGGAGACCGTCCGGGGCAGGGCATCGATGGCGTCGGAGATTGGCACGCCGGAATCGAACATCGTGTAGAGGCCGGTGATCGTCGCGGGGCGATCCCATTGCTCGATGGCGTGCGCGATCGCGTCGAGCACCAACTCGCCTCCCCGGGTCCCGACGAGCCAGTCGTGCGCGAGCGCGATCCGGAGGGGGCGGTCGGGTTGGTTGTTCCAACAAGCGGGTTGTCGGGGAGGGTCTACCATGCGGTGAACGCCTGCGGCGGCGTTGGAAGGGGTCGAGGGAGCAGCCTGCAGATGACCGAACCGATCTCACAGTATCAGGTCGCGTCCGACGCGACGCCCGCCAACCGGTTCGGGCTCGATTATCGCGCCGAAGCTGCACGACTCGGCACGCCGGTCTGCCCCATCGTGGACGGGCACGCGCACATCAACGGTCGGCGTGCATCGGAGGTCTACAGGGATGTCTGCGACCTGTACGGGATCGAGCGGGTGTACTCGCAGTCCCAGCTCGCCGAAGCGGACAACGTCCGGGAGGTGCTCGGCGACCGGGTGCGCTTCGTGGCGATACCCGAGTACATGCACCCGGACCGCAAGTGGGCGTTCACGGAGGGGTTTGTCGAGAATCTCGATCACTGGCACGCGCGGGGGGCGCGCATGGTCAAGTTCTGGGGTGCGCCCCGCCTGCGCGATTTCACCGAGCAGCTCGGGCTCGACCCGTCGCAGCTCGCGCTGTTCGATTCTGACGCACGGATGATGGTTGCCGAGCGGGCCAAGGCCCTGGGCATGTCGCTGATGGTCCATGTGGCCGATCCGGATACGTGGTTCAAGACGATGTACGCCGACGCGTCGCGCTACGGCACCAAGCGCGATCAGTACGACTCGCTTTCGAGCCTGCTCGAACAGACCGGCATGAACTGCCTGGGCGCCCATATGGGCGGCTGGCCCGAAGACCTCGGTTTCCTGCGCGAGTACCTCCAGCGGCACCCGAGACTGGTGCTCGACACCAGCGCGACCAAGTGGATCGTCCGCGAGCTGAGCGTCCACCCGCGCGACGAGTTGCTCTCGTTCTTCGAGGATTTCTCGGGGCGCATCATCTTCGGCTCGGACATCGTCACCAGCGACGAGCATCTTTCCGAAACGGAGAGCAACGCGTTCGGCAGCGCCCTGGCGGCCAGCGAACGCGAAGCGTTCGACCTCTACGCGTCGCGCTACTGGGCGCTGCGGACGATGTTCGAGACCGAGTACGACGGCGAATCGCCCATCGCCGACCCGGATCTGCACAGGGTCGATCCCGACCGGTTCTCGGAGATGGATGCCCCCGGGCTGGTCGGGCGTTACCTGCCGCCGGGCATGCTCGCGATGCTGTACCGCGGCGCGGTGGAGCGTTCGCTGGACGTTTGGTACCGCGACGCGACGCTGTGATCGGTCTGCGGGGGGGCGCGAATATTTGATGTGGCCGCGGGTTCGGGGTTCCCATCTTGCCGGGGCGCGATAACATTGAGATGCAGTCCGCCGGACCGTCGGCGGCTCGGTTGCGCAGATACAGCCCGGATCTCACGCAGTCACAGGAAAGTTTCACGGGCCGGAAAGCGTAGCGAACACGATGATCAAGCTGTACGTGGGCAACCTGCCCTACTCCACGACCGATGCCGAACTCCAGGACATGTTCTCCGATCTCGGCCAGGTCGCGTC
Source organism: Phycisphaerales bacterium UBA6054 (assembly GCA_002429045.1). GTDB lineage: Bacteria > Planctomycetota > Phycisphaerae > Phycisphaerales > UBA1924 > UBA6054. The sequence continues at coordinate 251 of DIYM01000143.1, read as the reverse complement.
GGCCAAGGTGGTGATGGACCGCGAGACCGGGCGCTCGCGTGGGTTCGGGTTTGTCGAGATGGACGACGACGCCGGGCGTGAAGCCATCGAGAAGATGAATGGTGCCGACTGCCAGGGCCGCGCCCTCGTGGTCAACGAGGCTCGTCCCCGGGAAGACCGCCCCCGCGGCGGCGGGTTCGGTGGCGGTGGCGGGGGGGGTTACCGCGGCGGCGGCGGTGGTGGCGGCTGGGGCGGAGGCGGCGGTGGCCGCG
>DIYM01000133.1 GCA_002429045.1 Phycisphaerales bacterium UBA6054 | reverse complement strand
CCCCAGCCCCAGCCCCAGCCCCGGCCACGCCCGACGAACTGGCCGCCCTCTACCTTCGGGGTCGCGACGTTCCCTGCCCCGCCTGCGGCTACAACCGGCGCGACGGGATCGGCGCGAAATGCCCGGAGTGCCGCCACCCGATCGTCGTCTCCGACGCGATCCGCCTGCCCAAGCGTCTCAAACTCGTGACGCTCGGAGTGATCGCGGCGATGGGCACGCTCGTCGGGTTCATCGCATCGCTCCGATTCACCAGCGAGGGGATCAGCGGATCCTGGAACTTCGGGCCCTGGTACGAGTGGGGCATGCTGGGCGCGGCGCTCGTCACGGTCCTCCTGCACGCGGCGACGTTCAGGCTGATCTGCATCTGGACCAAGGATCCCGGCGCGATCGCCCGACGCCTCGCGATCATCGCGGGTGTCGCCATGATCAACGCCGCGCTGACCAGCGCCGCACTGCTGCTCATCATCTACGACTACTGGCTCTGACACACGGCCGACCGCCATGCCGGCTTCAAAGCCGATCGAACAGCGGCAACTCCCCGACCAGCGGGCGGCAGTACTCGAGGAACGCGCGCGACACGTTGCTGTGCCCCTCGATGAACTCGGTCGGCATGTGCCGCGTCTTGGCGGCGATCGCTTCAAGGTCCACACGCTCGTACTTGGCCGCGTAGGGCTGCCCGCTGCCGAGCGGGTGGACGCGTTTGATGGTCACCGAACCGTCGATGTCACCGCTGGCCGCGAGCTTGGCGGCGTACCGCCCGGTCCCGCGAGCCTCGCGCTGATCGATCACCGACTGATCCGGGAAGCACCGCTGCACGTACCCGAACGTGTCCGCCCGCACACGCGGCGGCTTGCCGCCCGCGGGCGTGAGCACCTTCTTGAGATGGTTCGAGAGCGCATCGCCCAGCGCGCCCGATCCCGAGAGCTGCACGTTGCCGTGCGCGTCGGTCTGCCCGTCCTGGATGAGCGTCGCCGCGATCGCGTTGCCCTGCGCGTCGCTGATGCCCTCGGACACCGCGATGTGGACCCGCCCCTTCTTCTCGTACAACTCGGCGACGTCCTGGCTGAACCGGTCCAGGTCGAACGGGACCTCGGGCAGGTAGATCAGCTGCGGCCCGTCGGTGGTCGGGCCCTCGTGGCGCATGCGGTCGTCCCGCCGCGCCAGCGCGCTGGCCGCCGTCAGGAAGCCCGCGTGCCGCCCCATGATCACGTTGATCTTGATGCCCGGGAGCGAGATGTTGTCCAGGAAGTCGGCCATGCAGGCCTTGGCGACGAACCGGGCGGCGCTCGCGAAGCCGGGCGTGTGGTCGTTCTCGACCAGGTCGTTGTCCACAGTCTTGGGCACGTGGAAGCACCGCAGCTCGTAGCCGCCCTGGTTCGACAGCTCGTTCACGATGCGGCACGTGTCCGACGAGTCGTTGCCGCCGATGTAAAAGAAATAGCGGATGTCGTGCTTCTTGCACGCCTCGAAGATCCGCTCGCAATACGCCGAGTCGGGCTTGTCGCGCGTCGATCCCAACGCCGCCGAGGGGGTCCTCGCGATCAGCTGGAGCTTGTCGCGGTGCAGGTCCGTCAGGTCGTGGAAATCGCCCCTGGTCAGGCCGGACACGCCGTGACGCATCCCGAGGATCCTCTTGATCGGCGAGGACGGTCCGCCCGCCTGCGCGTGGGCGTGCAAGCCCTCGACCACACCCACCAGCGACTCGTTGATGACCGCCGTCGGCCCGCCCGACTGCCCGATAACCGCGTTCCCTGGGATCAACTCAGCCACGATGCGCCTCCAGACTCGATGCGTCGGGCACACCGCCCGCAGCGACGACGGTAGGCCGACCCGTCCCGCGTCACGCGGAAATACCGGACATCCGCGGGCCCCCTCGCAGAACCCGGGGTACGTTCAACGGGACCCAATAGCCAGGAGCCCGGACCCATGCGTTCCCTCGCCACCGCACTGACCGTCCTCGCGGCCCAGCCCGCCGCCGCCGACCCCTTCACCGTCGCGTACGACGCCTCGTTCCGCGGCTTCCAGGGGCTGAGCTTCCCGCTCGCCAGCTTCCCGAACGAGAACTTCGCGATCGCCCGCAACGAGTCGCTGCGGATCGAGGCCGGGCTGCAGGCCTTCGAGCGGTTCGGCGACGGGCTGGACAACAGCGACGAGCGATACTTCGCGCCGATCGGCAACGCGCCGACCTCGCCCGCCGACCCGACGCCCTCGGTCAACGCCGCGTGGAACATCAACTGGGCCGTGATCCTGCCCAGCAGGCTGCGCGATTGGGATGTCGATCTCAGGGTCGACTTCGACCCCGCCGCCGACGCGAGCGAGTTCTTCACGTTCGACGCGAACACGTTCCTCGACGGGCTCGGTCTCGCGAGCGTCGCGTCGAGCCAGAACATCGGCGCCGCGTTCTGGCAGCTCCCCCAGTTCGGCGCCCCGCCCTTCGACGCGAACCGGCCCGGTGAGTACGACATCGAACTCGTCGTCCGCGATCTCGACGGGGCGATCGCGGCCCGCTCGGCGATCGTGGTCGAGGTGGTCCCGGCACCCGGGACGGGCGCGCTGATCGCGCTGGCCGCAGTCGGTGCGGCTCGCCGCCGGCGCTGAACGAGCAGCCGCCCGCCCGCGTGAGCGAAGAGGCCCCCCCATCCGCCCTGCGGGCCCGGCACGATCGGCCGAGCCCGCGCTATGCGCCCGCTACCGGACCGTGATCGTCTTCGTCGCTGGGCCCGGCGCGAGCGTGCCCTTCGGGATCACCACGGGCTTGATCTCGAAGCTCTGGCCGCTGCCCGGCAGGTTCTCGAGCTCGAAGTTCACCCGCCCGCTCGCGTACACCACGAACCGGTTCAGACCTAACCGCTCGACGGCGTTCGCGCCGCTGATGCTCTTGACCTGAACACCGTTGCCGGAGATCTCAACGACGAAGTGGGTCTTCTTCGCCGCGGCGTCTGCCGGGTTCGCCGGTTTGCCAGGCGTGCCCTTCAGGTCGAACATCACCTGCAGGTTCACCGTGGTCGCCGGCGACACCGGACGCCCGACGACCGGCGACACGTTGATCCCAAGCGACGGCTTCGGCACGGCGGGCGCCGGGGCCCCCGAAGCCAGGAAGCTGGTCACCGTCGCCCGCTGGTTCAGCGCCCCCGGGTGATGCAGTTCCAACATCCCCAACCCGCCCGAGGCGAGCGATGACCCCTTCTTGATCGACCCCAGCTTGATCAGCGATGGGAACGAGACCACGAGCTGCGACGGCCCGCGGAGCTTCGCGTCCAGAGATGACAACACCATCGCCGAAGGACGGCCCGCGATCCTGAACCCGTCCCAGGTCGCGTACACCCGCTTCGGGTCCAGACCTTTCACACCGTTGATGATCGCCTCGGTGGTCGTCCCGTTGTCAACCAACGACGCGACCGCCAGCGTGCCAACCGGCGGCCCGAAGCTCGGAACGGTCGGTTGACGCATCGACACCTGGAAACTCGTGCCATCGAAATCGATCCCAAGCTTGGCGACCTGGAGATCCATGTACAGGCGACGAGCCGTCTCGTCTCCGAGCTTGGTCGTACGTCCCGATGTACCAGACTTTGTAAGGACCGATCGAGTCTTGTTCACAAACTCCTCGTATAGGTTTCCCTGCGCGAGCCTTGCAAGCTGGATCGCCTCATCCTCATGGATATCTGCGGCTTTGACGCCGTATCCGCCATTGACGATGAACTTCTTGGCGTCATTCTTGCTCCGCGTGCTGTACCTCAGCGTGCCGGGCGCTGGCCCAACCCGATCGCCATCACCCGGCCAGCGGTACTCCAGACGCGTCGCAACATGCACGTCCTGCTTCCATTCATCCACCGTGATATCTTTGTCGCGCGGCACCAGCAGCATCAGCGACACGTTGTGCGTCCGCGCGATCGTCTTGTAGTCGAACCCGTTGTCGCTCTGCGCGTCCGGGATCTGCCGCGCCGCGAGACGCACGCGCAGCATGTTGTCCGACAGGCGTCCGACCGTGTACAGGCTCCGGTACGACCGCCCCGCCGCCTTGGAGATCGCCTGATCGATGCTCTCCAGGCTCGCGTCCGCCCCGATCCCGGCGTACGCCGCCGAGACCGCCAGCGCCAGCTGACGCAGTTCCTCGTACCGCCCGGCCAGCAACGCCGACTCGACCTGATCGGTCACGAGCAGCGGCACCGCGATCGGCAGCCTGTCCCGCCAATCGCCGATACCCAGGGCCCTGTTGACGATCACGATCAGATCCTCGACTTCGCGGATGAGACCGCGGACCTGCTCGATCGCCGATCCGGACATGCCGTCGTCCTGCCACTCCGTGATACCCGCCAACTCGAACGCGAGCTTCATGTTCTTCTCGGCGGCTTCCCTTCTTCGCGCCGCCTCCTTCAACTCGAACTCAGCCTGGGCGAGGACCACATTCGCTTCTTCCAATGCACGCTCGGCCTGGGATTGCTCAACGAGCAAGGCAACAAAATCCGATTGGAGCTTCGACCGACTCTCAGGGTCGAGATCAGGACGGCCCAGCCGTGCACCATTCTCCCTCGTCCACTCTTCAACCGTTCTGCGAGCGGCGCCCCTCCTAGCAGACGCAGCATGCTGGGCATCGAACGCTTCTTCCCACTCCTCACTCACTTCCGACTCGTACATCTCGGCGGTGTTAAATGTATCCTGCGCTTGCCCGGCCTGGTAGCGGTACACGTACGACTGCAACTGGTCTCGCCAAGCTTCGAGATCACTCCTCAGTTCCTTCTTTTCCGGATCCGGGATGTCCTCCCCAGCCTTCTGTTTCGAGAGGGCTTTGATATCTCCCTTGTTGGTCAGCCTCAGTTCGCTCCCCCTGAGCTTCTCCGGAAAGTCCGCCGCGTTTCTACCGGTGTCGAATAGGCGTTTCTCAGTCCCCAGGATCGTTAGGAGTCCCTTCCTGGTCTCGCTGTTGAACGAAACATCCGCCGCCACGGCATCGTTGAAGAACCCGATGTTCGCGTACACGTCGTACCCCCACTCGTCCGCGTACGGCTGGTTCGCGATCTGCATCCGCACGATGAACGCCTGGTAGCCCCTCTTCTGCACCGCGTCCTGGACGTACTGCTCGAGCAGCTTGACCTCCTGGAACAGCGCCGTCGCAGCCAGGTACTTCAGGTGGGAGTCGCCAGCGAGCTTGGAGTTCAACGCCGCCCCGTCCGACCCGAGCCGCGGCGAGTCACCGCTCAGATTCGGCGTGGGGATCGAGTCGCCCGCCGCCGTCACGCCGGGCTGGGTGGGCGGCGTGCCGTCGGGCGACCCCGCCGGCGCCGTTGGGGCACCGAACCCCTCGGTCAGCACCCCGCTGGGCGCCAGCTTGAACCCCAGCCGCGCCCGCACCGCGTCGAGCACCGATGTCTCGAACGTCCGCGTGTCGGGCGTCGCTTCGTTGAGCGCTGCCTTCGCGGTCAGATCGTACTCCGGGGAAAGGTCCCCGCGGAAGTCGTCCCACGACGTCACCGACAGGGTCGCGACATGCGTCGAACCGAGATCTTTCATTCTTCTGGGGCGCGAGTCGCACCCAAACAAACCGACCAGCACCGCCAAGACCAAAACGGACACCGCCGCTCGTTGGTCCCACGCCCCCCGTATGTCCATCATCCCCACACCCTTTCGTGCTCGGTTTCGATCGCGGCTGGAATCACCGCGGGCGCAGCCTAACACAACCACCGCCCCGGCCGAGCAGCCCGAACGGTCATTTGAACACAAGTTTCTTTGGAGTGATTGCTATCGCGCCCGATCGCACAGATCGTTGGTACCGCACCCCGCCGATCCGGTAAGATCGTGTACCCAAGGAGCTTTGATCGATGAACAACGTCTACCCACTCGCTCTGATGCTGTCGGCCGGGGTCACGCTCGCGGCCGATCCGCTCGCGCCCCGCCCCAACGGCATGCAGCCAAGCCATCCCAGCCGCATCCTGCTCGACAACGCCACGGTCCACATCTCCCCGGGCAACACCCTCGGGCCGGCCGACATCCTCCTGGACAACGGGCGCATCGTGCGTGTCGCCGGCGTCATCGAGCCCGGGCAAGGACCGGCCGCCGGTGCCAAGGTCGTCGACGCCGAAGGGCTGCACGTCTACGCAGGGTTCATCGACGCGTACGTGCCCGTCGACACGCCCGCGCCCACCGCCGGAGCCCCGGGCACCCACTGGTCCGCGCTGATCACGCCCCAGCGCGACGCGCTGGCCGGCGACGGGCTCCCCGAGTCGGACGCGAAGAAGCTCCGCGCCCTGGGCTTCACCGCCGCCGGCATCGCGCCGTCCTCGGGCGTGTTCCGCGGCTCAGGGGCCGTCGTCTCCGCCGCCGAACCCCACGACGACCCGTCACTCGGGCACCTGCCGGTGTACCACGCCGATGCGTCCGAGCACTTGGGCTTCGAGACCTCCCACTGGTCCAGCGGCAACTACCCGACCAGCCACATGGGCGTCGTCGCGATGATGCGCCAGTCGTTCATCGACGCCGAACGCCGCGCGGGCACGAGCAACACCGACGCGTCCTGCCTCGACCACATCGACCCCGACGCGCTGATGATCTACGACAGCGTCAACCCGCTCGAAGCCATGCTCGCCGACAAGGTCGCCCGCGAGTTCGGGCACAACAACGTCGCGATCGTCGGCTCGGGCAACGAGTTCAAGCGGCTCGAAGCCCTGGACACCGCCGGCCGCGCCGTCATCGTCCCGCTGGTGTTCCCCAAAGCACCCGACGTCTTCAGCGTCGGCTCCGCGGACGCCACCAGCCTCGACGATCTCATGTCGTGGGAGCACGCACCCTCCAACGCCCGCTACCTCATCGAACGCGGCATCCCCGTCTCGATCACCAGCTCCAAGCTGCCCAAGAGCCAGAAGTTCTGGGACAATCTCGAGAAAGCCATCGACGCCGGCCTCCCCGCCGACGACGCGCTCGCAGCCCTCACCACCGCCCCCGCCCAACTCCTCGGCGTGTCCGAACAACTCGGCACCATCGAACAAGGCAAAGTCGCCAACCTCATCATCGCGTCCGACGATCTCTTCGACACCCAGGCCGACGCGACCATCCTCTCGCTGTACATCGACGGACGCCGCCACCACCTCGCCGACCCCGAAGACACCCGGTTCGACGGCGCGTGGACGGTCGATGTCGTCAGCATCGACTACCGGTCCCGCATGGAGATCCAAGGCGAGAGCATCACGTTCATCGAGGGCACCGGCGAGAACGAGACGACCAACACGGCACGCAAGGTCAAGATCAACGAAAACAGCCTCTCGTTCGTCGTCGAATCCGCGGCCGGCGACGACGCCATCGCGTCGGCCAAGCTCGGGCCCGACGGCGTCCTCCGCGGCACCACCATCACGCCCCACCAGACCATCGTCGAATGGACCGCCATCAAAGACGGCCCGCTCGAATCCAACGAACAAGACAAGGAAGACAGCCAGAGCGAATCGACCGAACCGACCAACGCACCCTCGGGAGCCCCCTTCGCCAACTACACCGTCGCCGAACTCCCAGAGCAGGGCGTCTTCCTGCTCACCAACGCCACCGTCTGGACCCAGTCCGACGAGGGCATCCTCGAGAACGCCTGGGTCCTCGTCAACAACGGCAAGATCACCGGCGTCGGCAACCAGGGCTTCCCGCGCATCGCCGCCACCATGATCGACTGCACCGGCAAGCACATCACGCCCGGCCTCATCGACGCCCACTCGCACACCAGCCTCTTCCGCCTCGGCGTCAACGAGTCCGGGCAAGCCGTCACCAGCGAGGTCCGCATCGCCGACTCGATCGACCCCGCCCACATCAACTGGTACCGCCAACTCGCGGGCGGCGTCACCTCCGCCCTCATGCTCCACGGCTCGGCCAACCCCATCGGAGGCCAATCCCAGACCGTCAAGGTCCGCTGGGGCAGCCACAAACCCGAAGACATGCACTTCGAAGGCGCCGCCACCGGCATCAAGTTCGCGCTCGGCGAGAACGTCAAGCAGTCCAACTGGGGCGACGACCGCACCACACGCTACCCCCAGACCCGCCTCGGCGTCGAAACCATCATGCGCGACCGCTTCACCAAAGCCGCCGAGTACGGGCTCGCGCACGGCATCATCAAAGACACACCCCGCAGCGGCTCGTTCTTCAGCACCCAACCGCCCGCGGGATCCCGAACAGGCGGCACGCCCCCACGCGATCTCGAACTCGAAGCCCTCGCCCAGATCATCGCCGGCGACCGCCTCATCCACTGCCACTCCTACCGCCAGGACGAGATCCTGATGCTCTGCCGCATCGCGGAAGACTTCGGCTTCACAATCGGCACGTTCCAGCACGGGCTCGAAACCTACAAGGTCGCCGAGATCGTCCGCGAGCACGCCATCGGCGCGTCGATGTTCTCCGACTGGTGGGCCTTCAAGGTCGAGGTCCAGGACGCGATCCCCTACGCCGGCCCGATCAACTTCGAAGCCGGGCTCATGACCAGCTTCAACTCGGACTCCGACGACCTCGCCCGGCGCATGAACGCCGAAGCCGGCAAGGCACTCCGCTACGCCCTCGAGTCCGGCATCGAGATGTCACCCCAGGACGCGCTCGACTTCGTCACCCTCAACCCCGCCAAACAGCTCCGCATCGACAGCCGCGTCGGCTCCATCGAGCCCGGCAAGGACGCCGACCTCGCCGTCTGGTCGGGCAACCCCCTCTCGTCCATGTCACGCTGCGAGCGCACCTTCGTGGACGGACGCCAGCTCTTCAGCCTCGAACAGGACCAGCAGCACCGCGAACGCATGCGGGCCGAACGCGCCCGACTCATCGCCAGAGTCCTCGAGAAGGGCAAGCCCGAACCGGGCGATGCCGACGAAACCGAGCCCGACGACCTCGTCGATCCGGGCGCCCGAACGACACGCAGGTCGCTCCTGGCGCAAGCCTACGAACGCGCACTCCAGGAGCACATCGAGCACGGCACCCAGCCCGGAGACTGCGGCTGCAACCTGCTCCCCCGACACCTCCTCGGCCTCGAACTCGACAACTAACCACGCCGCCGTCCCAACAGGAACCAACCCATGAAACACCCCGCCACCATCGCGGCAGCCCTCGCCCTGACCACCGCCGCGCTCACGCCCGCGTTCGGACAAGACCTCACCCACCCCGCGCCCCCGCAGGAGAACACCATCTTCCTCGTGGGTGCCACGCTGCACACCGCCGCCGGACAGATCATCGAGAACTCCGTCGTCTCCTTCGCCGAAGGCAAGATCGGCATCGTGGGCGCCGCCGACGAGGTCATGCCCCGCATCCTCCTCACCGACGACACCGAGATCATCGATGTCTCCGGGCACCACATCAGCCCGGGCTTCATCGGCTCGGTCACACGCCTCGGGCTCACCGAGATGGCCGCCGTGCGGGCACAACGCGACTTCAACGAGGTCGGCGACGCGACCCCCGAGGTCCGAGGCTACGTCGCCGTCAACCCAGACTCGGCACTCATCCCCGTCGCACGCACCAACGGCGTCCTCACCGTGGGCGTCTTCCCGACCGGAGGGCTCATCCCAGGACGCGCATCGGTCATCCGCATGGACGGATGGACCACCGAAGACCACGCCATCGACCGCGACGCAGGCGTCATCATCAACTGGCCACGCATGCGCCCCAGCCGCAACCGCTTCGACCAGCCCTCGAACGACGCCGAAGAACGCATCCAAGAGCGCATCGCACAACTCGACGCATGGATCGACAACGCGAGCGCATACCGCGAACTCCGCGCCGCCGACCCTTCCACACCCGCGGACCTCCGCCTCGAATCGCTGACCACCGTCCTCCCCGCCCAACCCCGAGGCCAGCACCAGAACCCCGTGTTCATCAACGCCGACGACTACGACCAGATCGTCGCCGCGACCAACTGGGCCGCCGGACACGACCTCAACGCCGTCATCGTCGGCGGACGCGACGCCGCCATGTGCACCGACCTGCTCAAGTCCACCGACACCGCCGTCATCGTCACCGGCGTCCACCGCTTCCCCAAACGCGCAGACTCGGACTACGACGACGCCTTCACACTCCCGGCACGCCTCGAAGCCGCGGGCGTCCGCTGGTGCCTCGCCTCCGGCGCCGAAGCCGGCCACGAACGCAACCTGCCAGACAACGCCGCGATGGCCGTCGCCCACGGGCTCAGCCCCGACGCCGGGCTCGAAGCCATCACCGCCCACGCCGCCGACATCCTCGGCATGGGCGACGAACTCGGCACCGTCGAACCCGGCAAGCGGGCCACACTGATCGTCACCACCGGGCACCCGCTCGAGATCACCTCGTCCCTCGCACACGCCTTCATCGACGGCCGCAAAGTCGACCTCACCAACAAACAAACCAAACTCCGCGACAAGTACCGCGAAAAGTACGACCGCCTCGGCATCAAACGAGAAGAAGACTAACCATCACACGACAACCCAAAGACTCCCAAAGCCCGCGTCCCCGACGCGGGCTTTTCCCTTCCCGAATCCCTGATGGCCAGCCCCTGATCCCCCGGGCCGTTCCTACGGCCGCACCACAGACTCATCCCGCAGCACCACCGCAGCCCCATCGACCTCGCTGGTCAAAAACAGCACCCGCACCCGCGCCGGAGTGTCGACGCCCTCCCGCACCGCCGAATCGAGCCACGCCGGGAGCCCCCCCAAGACAATGCGGTAGGTCCGCGTCGCCGAGTCATAGAAAGAAGCGTTCTCGCCCAGCGACCGCAGGTCCACCGCCCAACGCTCGCCATCCTCGCTGGACCCCCCCCCGGGCCACGCCTGCACCTGCAGGCGACCCACGCCCTTCGTGGTATCCCCCCAAGCGTCCTTCAACTCGACATGAAGGACCACCCGCGGGTTGCCGTCGGCGTCCGTCTCCGCGTGGGTCAGCGGATGGATCCGCATCGCCTTGGGAGCGAACGGCCCGGGCAACACCAGCCCGTCCGATGTCCGCACCACCTGCTCGCGCACCACCACGTTCCCACGCGGCTGACACCCGCCCCCGCCGAGCAACACCACCAGCCACACCGCACTGAGCAACGCCCTTGCCACGCGTGGATCCTATCACGCCGCGCCCCGGCAAGACCCCTCCCCCGAGCAACCGCCGCACGGCAGCCGTTCCACCGCCGCGACCAACGCCCGCTGCCCAGACTCGATCGACGCCATCGCCCGCGCCGAGTCCCGCACCACCCCGAAGAGCGCCGCACGGTCCTGCTCCTGGTCCATCAGCCGCCGGTGCGTCTCGTCGATCTGCCGCTCGCGCCCCGCGTTGGACCGACGCTCGCTCAGCCACATCCAGCCGATCAGACCCGCCACACCGAACTGCGCAAAAGCCGCCATCAACTCGGCCTCCATCGCACGCCCCTCCCCTCACGAATCCCGGCTGAACCCGAACTCAGCCGTGTACCCCAGCGAATACACCCGCCCCCGATCGATGTCCCCGTCCGGCGTAAACCCGAACAGGTGCACATCCTCCCACGACCTCCCGTTGCCGTCCTCCAGCGTCCCGCTGCCCTCCGTGCTCACCGAACCGGACACGATCGCGTCGCGCAGAGCCCACAACGACGCCTCGCTGCCCGCCACCAGCCTGCCCGTCACCGTGATCCGCAGCTCACGATCCCCGTACGTCGAAGACCCATCCGCGGCTGGGCTCCCCGCCACCGCCGCATTGCTCACCACACGCCGCCCCTGCTCCCCCACCGCAAACCGGTGCGGCCCGGACCCGAACAGATCATCCCCCTTGAACGAACTCATCGATACCCTCCCCACACGCTGCCACGCTCACGACGCATCGCTGACCACGACCGGATCTTCATCACCCTCCTCCGACACCGCGATCAGCGAGATCAACCGCAAGGCCCGGTAGTCGGACACCTCATGCGTCACAGACTCGACCACCGCGTCGAACCGCACACGCCGACGCCCAACATCAGACCCCGCGTCCAACTCGATCCGCAACTCATCCATCTCGCCCGGGGGCGGCCCGCCCAGAGAAGTACGATCCAACGACTGCCACACCCGCGCCCGCACCTGATACGCCCCCACGTCCGCGAAGACCAAGGCAGCCCCCCCTCCCCCCCACTCGCGGATCACCCGCGTGCCGGACCGATCGATCGCGACCCGCTCAACCCCGCCCCAAACCGCGTTCCCGAACACAACCTCCCTCGGCCGCATCACCACCATCGCACCCCCCCTTCGCGTTCCGACCCGATTCAACCACGCGTCATCGCGAACACGCTCGGACGACGCGAGACCTCGGCGGCCCCATCCCCGTCCAGGTCCACGCCCACCACCACGCGCTCGCGCTCCTCGCCAAACCGAACCCGGTACATCTCCGCACGCTCCCGCATCGCCTCCCCGCCACGCCCCGGCGCGCCCGCGGCCGCATAGATCAGGTGCAACGCGCCCAACGCCTCCAAACGCACCAACGCGTCCGGGTTCGTGACCGCCGACGCACCGCCAAAGCCCTCCCCGTCCGCATCCAAACCGATCATCGCCAGCACCTGGCGGTGCACGATCTCGATCTGCGGCCCGAACGAATACGCCGCCACCGGACGCCCCACCCCGCCGGGAGGAACAAGCACCGCCCCGTCAGCACTCGAACGCATGAGAGACACCGTCGCATCCGTCGCAGACAACCGCTCGATGACTTCCAACGCCAGCCCGTCGAACAGCACCACCGACCCGCGATCGACACCCGCGTCGACCAGCGATCCGGTTCCGATCGACAGCGTCGATCCTCCAACCGTGCCCGTACCCGACAGCACCCGCTGCCCCGCCCATCCGACATCCCGCAGCAACGCCGGCTCGAACACCAGCAGATCCCGATCGCTCGCGAACATCCGTCACCTCCCCGTTCTACCGCCAATCTCCCGAAAGCCGGGGACGGGCGTTCCCGCCCGCCCCGACCGGCCCCGCTCCCCAACAAGGCCCCCGCGCCGTGAACACAACGATCAGACCGCGAGCCCGCTGATCACGCCGTGCGCGTTCTCGTTCTTCATCTCCAGCGTGTACTCGCCGATCACCTGACCGGCGATCGAATCCCCGGTCGCCGCCAACGGCTTGTAGTGGAAACTCCGTCCCTGCAACGGCATCACCGACACGCGCGACGAGTCCAGCAGGATCACCGAGTCCGTCGGCATCCACCTCGACAGCACCACCCTGCACACACCAAAGTCGCTCTCGTACACGCTGATCATGTCCGAATACGTCTGGTCCTCGGGAAGGTACGCCCGGGCCCCGTTCGCGAACCCGTTGATCTTCCGCTTCTGCGCCCCGCCGACCAGGATCGTGTCAACCACACCCGAAGACTGGTCCCAGATCGCCTTCAGCGACGCGTTGAGCACCGCCTCGTTCAACTCGTCCGAACCCGACCCGTCCCCATCCGGGATCCCGCCCGTGCCCGGCGTGAACGAGTTGGTCTCGATCTGATGCAGGATCCCGTTCATCGAACGGCGAACCGTCGAGGAACCCTGCTGATCGCTCGAAGGCGCCACGCCGTTGATCACGCAGTTCTCGAGATCGCGGAGCAGTTCCCGCATCCGCTCCTGCTTCTGATAATCCACCTCGTCATCGATCCCGTACGCCGCCGCCGCCTGCATCGAACCCGACACATCGACCGAGGCCGTGAAGATCTGCGAGTAGTTCGACCTGCGGACACGATTCGTGAACCGCGCCTCCGGCGCGTCGTCCCCCTCGAGCGCCGCGTTCCCAAGAACGAACAGCTCCAAGTTGTTCGACACCGCCGCCGCCGTCGTCCCCCCGTACCCGCGAGACACCGCGATCGCGTTCGTCCCTGTGTTCACCGTGTTGACCAGCATCACCTCGCCCGACTGCCCGGGACGCACCAGATCACCGACCCGGAAGACCGAGGCGTCATCCACAATCAACACCGTCGCAGTCGTCGCCGAGGGGCTGAACGAACCCTGGTTGATCCTCCCCTTGTTCGCCAGCAACGCATCCTCGATCCACTCGTGCACCGTGCTGAGCGCCGAACGCTTCGGATCGCCCAGATGATCCAACAGCGGAGTCTCGTGCGGGCTCACGATCCCGATGATGTCACTCACGTCCTCAACCAGTTCCGGCAACGAAGCCCCGCCCGAATAACTCGCCTTCCCAGTAAACGCCATCCGCGTCCTCCCCCGGCCCGAAGGCCGATCATCTCACACCGAACCCAACAACTCTCACCGACGACCCGATCAGCCACGCCGCTGACGCAAGTAACGCAGCAACGCCGCGCGATCACCCGACGCCCGCGCCGAGTCCGCCATCTCGTCCAACCCGTCCCCCCCGCTCGCCGCCGGTATCAGCGTCACACGCCCGCCGCCCGACGCGGCCGCCCCGGCACCGACCGGCCCGAACAGATACGGCTTCCGCTTGCGCAGCCCACGAACCGCCTCGCCCACGTCCGGCGTCTCCATCCCGGACACCGCCGCCTCGGTCAACAACGAGCACGCCTCGAGATCCAACGCGTCCTGCTCGAACAGCTCCCGCTCGATCTCGCACCTCATCTCCGCGGCCCCCAGCCGCTCGACCGTCTGCGCCAACTGGCGCTCGACACCAGCGAGACGCTCGCTCAGCCGCCCCACTTCCTCCTCCGCGTCCTCGGCCCTCGCCTTCCAGACCAACTCCTCGCTCACCGGCGTCCGCGCTTCTCCCGCAGCCTCACCGCCACCCCCGCCGCCCAATGGCTGCGCACCGCCCTCTCCAGTGCTCTTCATCACAACATCCCTTCCTCACCGAAACCAAACCCCGTCAAACCACGCCGGGGTCGGCCTCGCCGTACCCCAACTCCCCGAGCACACGCGTCTCGTCCACACCCAGGTCACGCTTCTGGGCCGCGGCATCGAGACAATCCGACTCGCTCTCGAACGCGTACCCAGGCCACACCGAACGCACGCCACGCTCGCCGACCGGAACCCGGGCGACCCCGGCCTCGTCGAGCGCCCGCAGGATCAGCGAACCGATCCGCTCCATCCCGCGCCCGTAGGTCACACGCTTCCGCTCCGTCTTCGCGATCAGCCCCATCAGCGTCACACGCAACGCGTTCGCGCTCGACAGATTCCCGATCTTCGCCCGCACCACACCGCCGGCGACGGGCGGCACCCCGCTCACCTTGTCCATCGCCTCCCGGATCTCACCGATGTGCGATTCCTCGCCCGGGTTGGACAGATCCCCGCCGAACGCGCTGATCGACGCGTCCGGATTGTTCGTGCTCCACACCATCCCCGGCCCGACACTCGCCGCATCGAACGACTCCACACCCTTCGCCAAGTACATCCGGAACGACTGAAGCGTGACCCGGTTCGCCCGATCGCTCAGCCGCGTGTTCAACTCGTCCTGCAAACCCACGAGCGGCTCCACCTCGCCGATCCCCCCATACTCGAACGGCTGGCTCACGTTCTGCACGTGCGCGATCGGCACCACATCGCCCAGCACACCCCACGACTCACGGAACGCCAGCACGCCGTCGCGGTAGACCAGCCGCTCACCCGGCACGAACACCTCACTCACCGAGGCCCGCCTCGCCCGCACACCTACCCGGTCCCGCGCCCCGCGACCACCCAACAAACGCGCCGGCCGGGACGCACGCCCCGCGCCGCGACCTCCCGGTCCGCGTGCACCGCGTACCCATCGAGATCGCGATAGTCCTCCCCCGACACCATCGCGACCCCACGCCTCGGGTCCACCGGCTCGATCCGGAACGCGTCCGCAGCCTCGCCGACCGGGCCCTCCAGCTTGCTCTCATCCACCCGCAGCAGCAGGTCCACGTGCCCGAAGACGTGGCCCAGCAGCGCCATGTCCTGCATCAACGCGATCCCGCCCGACGCCTCCCAGACCCGCTCGAGCACGCCCTCGACAAGCTCACGCGTCTCCTCGTCCGAAGCCAGCGACTCGAAACGCACCGGCCGACCGAACATGAAATCCACCATCGTCTGCACACGCCAGCCGATATCGTTCTCGATCACCACCTCACGACGCCCGTCCGACGCCACAGACGCCCTGTGCCCGCGCCCCTTGATCCGCGTCGGCAACCCGGCCTCCTGCCCCTGGCGGTACCAGCCGCCGGGCCCGGAACCCGTCGCCACGCCATACGCGCCGCCCGACGTGCCGGCCAGCTCGAGCGGATTGCGGTAGTACGCCCACATCTTCTCGTACTCCGGGAGCAATCGCCCCCGGTGATCGCTGATCGCCAGCGATGCCATCTCCCAGACTGGGTCAGCGCCCGCGTTCTTCCGCTCGAGCCGGTCGGCCATCGGTCCCTCCTCCTCATCCCGGCGTGCATGACTTGTCACACGCCTCACCAAGCCCCGACCCCGGACCCACGCGCGCGCACACAACCCGCCACGCCCTCACCCGCAGGACGCGCAAACACCGTCACCAAACGGACTAAAAAAATCTCGGATCCCCGAAGCCGAACCGCCCCACGCCGCCCGGCTGTGCGCACACATCACGCCACGCACGCACAAAGAACGCCGATCCGCACCGGGCGGATCGGCGTTCAGATTCGAAGACCCTTCAACTCAACCGACCGGCTCGACCCGCGAGAACTGGTCCAGGTTCACCGTCACCAACTCGCCGTCGTCGAGCTTCAGCTCCAACCGGTCCAGCCACAGCTTCTTGTCCTTGCTGTGCGCAAACCAAGAACCCGTCTTCTGCTGCCCGGCACGAACGATCACCCCCTCGAACGCCGTCGAGGTCGTCTCACGCCCACGCGGGATCTGCTGCGTCACCCGCACCCGCTCACCGATCTGATAGCTGCTCACCTGGCTGGTCATATCACCCCCAGTATAAGCCCAGCCGCCGCGACCGGACCGACCAAGACCGAACCGATCAAGACCGGATCTCCGCGATCCGCGCCTCCACCATCGCCGCCGTTTCCTCGGCCATCGCCCCCGTCGGCGCCTCCACGATCACCCGCATGATCGGCTCCGTGTTGCTCGCCCGCACGTGGGCCCACACGCCCCTGGCGTCCCAGTCCACCCGGACCCCGTCCTGCGTGTCCACCCGAGCCTCAGAGTCCCCGCCGAACACCGCCGCCAGATGCTCCACCACCGGCACCGCGTCCGCCTTGCTCGAAAGCGCCGCTTTTTTCTTGATGATCGAGTATCCCGCCCTCCCGGGCCCCATCGCGTCCACCATCTTCACCAACTCCGACACCGACTTGCCCGTCCGCGCCATCAGCGACAGCGTCAGCGCCATCGCCGACAGCGAATCACGCACGTACGTCACCTCGGCCCAGATCACCCCCCCGTTGCCCTCGCCCCCCATCACCACGTCGCGACCCGCGGCCGTCAGCGCTTTCATCCGCTCAACAACATTCGCTTCCCCCACCGCCGTCCGCACCACCTCGGCCCCGTAGTGCGCCGCCACGTCATCGATCATCCGAGACGTCGACAGGTTCACCACAAACACCGGCCTGCCGTTCCCGGATTCAGACGCACCGCGGGCCGTCCGCCCCTCCATCAACGCCGCCGCGCACAGCACCAGCGTGTACTCCTCGCCGATGTAGTTGCCCAACTCGTCCACGATCGCCAACCGATCCGCGTCCGGATCCTGCGCGAACCCGACATCCGCCTTCAACCCCGGCACCGCGTCGCACAACCCGCCCTCGCCCGAGAGGTTGTCCTTTGTCGGCTCGGGTGTGTGTGGGAAGATACCAGAACCCTCCCCGTGCAAACTGATCAACTGGCAAGGTGTATCCTCAAAGAACACACGGGCTGGCCAACCGCCGCTGGCGTTGACAGAATCAACGACGATCCGAGGTGACAGCCGCTCCCCAAACCATTCCCAGAACTGACCATCGTCGGCACCCATCGCCGCACCAGACGCATCCAACACACGCAGACAGTGCGGATCTTCCACATCATCATCGACGGTCGATTCATTGCAATCCGCGCCGCCCCACCACGCGATCCGCCCCGACTGGAATCGATCGATGATCTCGCTCGCCATCGCGATCCCCGGTGCGCATGCATCGCTTTCAGTCTGATCGACAATGCCACGCCCATCGGCGTCCGGGTCTGCCCAACTGGCCTCACGCACCAGCATCTTCACCCCGTTCCATTCCTGTGGGTTGTGACTCGCCGTGGTGATCATCGCCGCATCCGCTCTGACGAAATCGCACTGCATCCCCACCGTGGGCGTCATCGCTGTGCTAAGTCGACGCACTCGGCAACCCGTAGCCAGCAGCCCGCTGATGACCGCCGTGTAGACCGCCTCACCCCCCGCGCGTCCATCCTGCGCGACCAAGACATAAGGTTGCCTGTCTTTAATCTTCTCTTGCAGCCACGTCCCGAACGCCCCCGCGTACCGCACCGCCACCTCCGGCGTCAGGCTCTCCCCCACGATCCCACGCAGCCCGCTCACACCCAGAATCAACGGCGCATCGCTCATCCATCGCTCCAAACCGGCACCACGCCGACCCAGCCTCTATCGGCCGAGCCCAAACCTAGGCTCCCGCCATGCACGACTTCTTCTTCAAGCACTGGGGCCTGGACTGGGCCGCCGCCGTCTTCATGTTCCTGTCCATGTACCGCCTCGGCAAGCACCACCGCGACGGCTTCGTCCTCGCCGCCCTCGCCAGCGCCTTCTGGATCGCCTTCAACATCAAGGTCGACTCCGCCGGCGGCATCGTCGCCAACGCCATCATCCTCGCCATGGCCGCCCGCAGCTTCGCCGTCTTCACACAACCCCCATCCGAGCCCACAACCCCGAGCCCCTGATGGCTGATCCCCGATCCCTTCTCCCCCTAACATCCCCCATGTACACCGTCGAGATCACCCACGAGTTCGCCGCCGCACACGCCATCGTCATCGCCGGCAACCGCGAGCCCGTCCACGGGCACAACTGGCACGTCACCGTCCTGCTGACCGGGCCCACCCTGGACGACGACGGGCTCCTCTGCGACTTCCACACCGTGCACAGCGTGCTGGTCGACATCCTCGACCCTTTCCACAACAACGACCTCAACGCGACCCCCCCCTTCGACGAGACCAACCCGACCGCCGAGCTGATCGCCAGACACATCGCACACGAGCTCACCGACCGGCTGGGCCCCGCGATGGCAGAGTCCGCGCGCGTCGAGTCCGTCCGAGTCACCGAGTCGCCCGGCTGCGCCGCGATCTACCGACCCTGACCGCCGATACCACCCATCCCTTCCATGACCGACCCAAGCAACCAACCAGACCACACCACCCCCATCGACCCCTCCCGGTTCTTCAACCGCGATCAGTCTTGGCTCGAGTTCAACCGGCGGGTGCTCGCGCAGGCCCTCGACGATCGCACGCCACTGCTCGAACGCGTCAAGTTCCTCGCGATCTACGCCAACAACACCGACGAGTTCTTCATGAAACGCGTCGGCCTGCTCAAACAACGCGCGATGCACGGCAACCTCGCCTCCCCCGCACGCCCCGGCGAGATGGACCCCGCCACCACCCTCGCGTCCTGCCGCGACATCGTGCTCTCCGCACAAGAAACGCTCGCCGACTGCTGGACCAACACCCTCGTCCCCGAACTCGCAGAGCAGGGCATCGAGATCATCGCCTACTCAGAGCTGGGCGACGACGACCGCGACGTACTCGACCGCTGGTACCGCGACCAGGTCTTCCCGGTCCTCACCCCGCTCGCCGTTGACCCGGGGCACCGATTCCCGTTCATCTCCAACCTCTCCGAAAACCTCGGCGTCCTGCTCGAAAAACCCGGAGACCCCGAACTCCGCTTCGCGCGCGTCAAAATCCCCGATGTCCTGCCGCAATACGTCAACGTCGAGTCCATCGGGGCCGGCAAAAAACTCCCGGCGCCCACGCCCGACCAGCCCCAGCGGTTCGTCCAGCTCGACGAAGTCGTCCTCAACAACGCCGACGCCCTCTTCCCGGGCATGCGCATCGCCGAGATCCTCCCCTTCCGCCTCACACGCTCGGCAGCCGTCGCCCTCGACGACGAAGACGTCGAAGACCTGCTCGAGCACGTCGAGGCCGAACTCCGCATGCGCCGCTTCGCCAGCGCGCTGCGCATCCAGGTCGCGCCCAACCCGTCGCCACGCATCCTCTCGTTCCTGCTCGACGAGCTCAAGCTCCAGGACGAAGACGTCTACGTCCGACCCGGCCCGCTGGCGTACGCCGACCTGTTCGAGATCGCAGCCATCGACCGCCCCGACCTCCTCGACACACCCTGGCGCCCCGTCCGCCCCCCCGCCCTCGCCGACCCCGACGCCGACATCTTCTCGAAGATCCGCGAACGCGACATCCTGGTCCACCACCCGTACGAGTCGTTCTCGGACTCCGTCGAACGCTTCATCGCCGCGGCCGCCCAGGACCCCGACGTGCTCGCGATCAAACAAACCCTCTACCGAACCAGCAAAGACTCGCCGTTCGTCGACCACCTGATCCAGGCCGCAGAAGACGGCAAGCAGGTCGCCTGCCTCGTCGAACTCCGCGCCCGTTTCGATGAAGAAAAGAACGTCGCGTTCGCACGCCAACTCGAATCAGCCGGCGTCCACGTCGCCTACGGCGTCGTCGGGCTCAAAACCCACTGCAAGTGCTCCATCGTCGTCCGGAGGGAACGCCTCGACGGCCAATGGGGCATCCGCACCTACGTCCACCTCGGCACCGGCAACTACCACCCCAAGACCGCCCAGCTCTACACCGATCTCGGGCTCCTGACCTGCGACCCGCAGATCACCAGCGACTGCACCCGCCTCTTCAACGCACTCACCGGACACACCGCCGAACAAGACTACGACCGACTGCTCGTCGCGCCCATGCACATGCGTGACGCGTTCGTCGCCATGATCGACCGAGAAATCGATCACGCCCGCGCCGGCAGACCAGCACGCATCATCGCCAAGATGAACTCGCTCGAAGACCGCATGATCACCGAGGCCCTCTACCGCGCATCCTCCGCGGGGGTCACCATCGATCTCATCGTCCGCGGCTTCTGCTGCCTCCGCCCGGGCGTGCCAGGCATGTCCGACAACATCCGCCTCATCTCCGTCATCGGACGATTCCTCGAACACTCACGCATCTACTGCTTCGCCAACGGCAACATCGCACTCAAAGACTTCGAGTCCTACATGGGCAGCGCCGACTGGATGTACCGCAACCTCTCCGCCCGCGTCGAAGCCATCACGCCCATCCTCGACCCCGAAGCCCGCGCCTACCTCGCCGAGATCCTGGAGGCACAACTCCGCGACTGCCGCAACGCCTGGCTCATCAACTCCGAGGGCGACTCAGAACGCATCCGCCCGCCCAGCGACGCACCCGAGCACAGCCCCGAACGCATCGGCACCTTCGACACCCTCATGAGACTCGCCCGGCGATCCGTCGTCGAACCCGATTAGCCGCGCCCACCACCCCAAAAACAGAAACACCCCGCAAGCGATGCGGGGTGCTTCTTAGTCTTTGGACCAGCCGGCAATCGCCAAGGCCGGTCAACGGCACACGCCGAAGCGAGCACCGATCCTGACCCACCGTATACAACATGCCCCCGTTCTGCACGCACGCCAGCAAAGCATGAGGACTTTTCCGGACCCGAAACCCCCCCGCCCCCGCCACGCAACCGGCCCTCGCAGGCTAAACATTTGCCAACTACAAACTTACACGCAGCGGCCCGCCCAGCAACTCGGCCTCGCGCTCCCGAGAAATTCCCGCCTTCAACTCGGGCAGCCCCCGCTGCCGGTCCCACGCCAGCGTGTCCCGGGCCGTCTCCCCCAGCGTCCTCATCGTGAGCCCGGCCTCGAACGCCCGATCCGCCCGGACCCGCACCATGCTCGCCCCACCGGCCCCCGTCCACATCGGCAGATCGCGCCAGGGCATCACGCCCTCCCCCACCAGCACCGATTCCTCCGCCTCCACCGGCTCGTACTGCGCCCCCACC
>DIYM01000158.1 GCA_002429045.1 Phycisphaerales bacterium UBA6054 | reverse complement strand
GGAGCCGGCTCGCCCGAACGCTGGCGGGGGAGATCGACACCTCGGTCACGTACGTGTCCCACGCGTACCGCCGGGCCGGCATCGGTTCGGTGACACTCGCCGGGTACGGGAGCAGCAGGCCGGAGTTGATCCAGACCATCGATGAGAGACTCGGCATGCCCGTGGAGCCGCTGGTGCCCGACGCGGGCTGCGGGGCATCCGGCATCAGCGACCCCGACGGCTTCGGCCGTCTGGCGATCGCCTACGGGCTGGCGCGGAGGTTCGACCCATGACCCAAGCATCGCCGATGCCGACTCTGAACCTGCTTCCCGCGTGCCGGCGTGCGCGGTCCGCCCGCGCGAGGCTGCTATCCGCTTGGCTGACGGCCGCGGTGCTCCTGGCGGTGGGCTCTTTCATCCCCGCAGGAGCGCTCGCCCTGGGCACCGGTGATGACCTCTCGTCGATCCGATCCCGGATCCAACGCAACCGGGACGCGGTCGCGAGGCTGCAGACCGAGCGTCCCTCGCTCGAGCGTGAACTGAGCACCTTGCGTGAGCGTGGGGTCCTCCTCGATCGGGTGGATGACCGGATCGACTGGATCCCGATCCTCGGTGGGATCGCTTCGGCCGTGGACTCGGCCCGGTTCGAGCAGATCGAACTGCGGCTCTCCGAGCCTGGCGATCGCATCGATGTCCGTCTGGTCGGGTTGGCCGAGACCCAATCCGATGCCCGCGCTCTGGTGCTCCGCTTGGAGGATCTGAACCTGATCCGAGGGATCACGATGAACACGAACCGAGTCAGTCTGGAGCGGGACGTCTACCGGTTCGACATCGCGGGCCGGATCTCATCGGGGAGCCTGGATCAATGAGGCGGGCACGACTGTCGAAACCGAACGGATCCGTGAAACAGGGCACGACCGCCATCCATCTGGCCGGTGCGGGTGCCTGCTGCGTGATTCTGGCCGGCGCGTCCGCGCTCGGCGTGGTGCCTGCCGTGAAAGCCCACAACGCCGATCAGGTCGTGCGGGATCAACTCTCATCGGTTTCGCTGGAACTCGATGAGCTGGGCGCGGCCCACATGCGGTTGATCGAACGCGTCGAGCGAGAACGGGCGGCGGTCGAATCGAGAGACGTCGCGCTGTCGACGCCCGACGGAGTGAACCGCCTGATGGCGGATCTGACCGGGATGTTCGAGTCGATGGGCCTGGCCATCCTCGTGCTGCAGCCGCGCCCGGTCGAGGCCGCCGAACCGCTGTCGGAGAGCCCTGTGCAGGTGGCGATCCAGGGGACACTCGCCCAGGTGCTCGATCTGTTCGCCCGCCTGGATGCACAGCACCCCGACATCCATGTCCGTTCGGTTTCGATGAACCACGTCGGTCCGGGAACCATCCAGGTTCGCGCCGAGTTCCGGTGGCTCGTGCTCAACGAGTAGATTGTCACAAAAACTCTTCGAGCTTGGTGGCAGCCCGACGGGCTGAATCGGCTGGTTACGGGCATGGGCATGTCGAAAGAACGTAGGGTGTTTGTCGGGCTGTTCGCGCTCGCGATCTCCGGCCTGGCCGTCGATCGCGTGCTGCTGTCACCCTCGGAGGCCGCCGCGGCGATCGATCCGGCGGTGCAGAGCCCGGTTGGAACGGTTGAGCGTCTCACGGGGGCGCTGGCCGCCCAGGCGGGCGGTGCAACGGGGGAACGGCTCCAGGACATCATCGCTGAGCGGATCGACGAATCGGTCGCGCAGCAGGCAGCGATGCTCCGGTTCGGGCCTTCCCCGGATTGGATCGCCGCTCCCGACGAGGTGCCCTCGGCCGGCGGTCTGATCGACCTGACAAGCGTCCCCGGCTCGCCCGGGCGGGTCCCGACAGGCAACGCCCGCGCCGAATCGCACAGCCTGACCATGGTCATGCCGATGTCGACCGGGGGGATCGCGGTGATCGACGGCGTCCGCCTCAGGGTCGGGCAGACGCACCCGGACGGGTTCGCCCTGATCGCTGTCGGCGACCGGACGGCCACCATCGAGCGGGGCGGAAACCGGGTCGTGCTCTCGATGCCGGTGCCCAAGTAGCGGAAGCCTTGGCGGTTGTGACAGCGCTCCAGGTCCGCTAAGGGCACGCGGCTCCACGCCGTCTCAACTCGGTTCTGCTTCATCCCGATGCACCCGATATCAACCGGGGCTGGTTTCCGGGAACTCAAGGGAGAACGAACATGAACGGGCAGATTTCACTCGGCGGTCGCTTCAAGGGTCGGGGCTTTAGCCTGATCGAACTCGTCATCGTTGTGGTCATCATCGGGATCATCGGCGCGATCGCGCTGCCCCGGATGAGCCGGGGTGCCGCCGGTGCGGCCGATTCCGGGCTGATCGCCGATCTGGCCGTCATGCGCAACGCGATCGATCTGTACCAGGCCGAGCACGGGGGGGCATACCCCACGTTCGCCGACTTCGTCGATCAGATGACGACATATACCGACGTCAACGGCAACGCGAACACGACCAAATCGTCTACCTACTACCTCGGCCCGTACCTCCGTGCGGTCCCGGCGCTCAAGCTCGGCTCGAACAAGGGCCAGAACGGCATCGTCGCAACCCAGGGAGGCACCACGGCCGGCTGGGTCTACGACGAATCCACGGGGACCATCACCGCCAACCTGCCCAACACGGAGCTCGACGCCCGGGGCGTGCAGTACAACGCGTATTGAATCCCACGCCCAACCAGCCTCGGACCGCCCCGGGATCAACCGGGGCGGTCTCTTAGGTCGAACCCAGATGCGTCACGCGTTCTCACTCATCGAACTCGTCATGGTCGTCGCGATCATCGCGGTGTTGGCGGCGGTCGCGGCGCCGCGGATCGCGTCGGCGAACGCCGGAGCGCGCATCGAAGCGGTCGAGTCACGCCTGACCTCCGAGTCGCTCGCGGCGAGCGAATCCGCACGCGCAACGGGCACGTCGCGATCCATCGTGATCGATGCCGATTCCGATCGCTTCCTGGTCTACGGGGGCCATGCCGGCGCTGTCGGGTCGCCGTTGAGTGTCGTGGACTTCGGGGCCTCGCCCTACTCGGCAGACATCACCGGGTGGTCGCAGGGCGCGAAAGGTCACGTTCCTATCGATGGATACGGGATCTTCCCGCTGGGCATCAAGGTCAGCGTCACCATCGGCGGCGTCAGCCGGACGCTGACGTTGGATCTGCCCAGCCTCGATTCCGACGCGAGCCGCGTCTCGGCGGAGGGAGGATCCAGATGAGATCCGGACAGGCCAGTCACCCGCGCCGTGCCTTCACGCTGGTCGAGACCGTCACCTCGATGGCGATCAGTTCGATCCTGCTGCTCGCCATGGGCTCGACCATCGTCGTCGCCGCCCGGGCGGTCCCGAGCGGCGACGAGACGGTGATCCGAGAGGGCGCGGTCGAGCGCGGTCTGGCCGTGATGGAATCCGACATCGAGATCGCGACCGCGATCACATCCGGCCCGGGCGGGATCGAGCTGGCCGTGCCCGATCGCGATGGGGATCGGACGCCCGACACCATCACATACGAGTGGGATAAGGGCGATCGGATGGTCACGCGCTACCGCAACGGGCAGGCCGCCGAGGAGCTCTTCGGCCCGGTGCTCTTCGGCAACGTGGTCCGATCCACCGGCGACGACGGAGAGACCACGCAGGTCATCGTCGTGCTCCTGCTGGCCGATCACACGCCCGCCGCCCGGGTGATCAACGTCCGCATGCTCAACCGTCCCTAGCGGAGGCCGACCGATGAACGCGCGACGCGGCGTGACCATGATGGAGACCGTGATCGGCACCCTGCTCGTCGGCGGCGTGCTCGCCGGGACACTCGCCGTCGTCGGCCCGACCGCGCGCGCAACCCGGCTCGCCGGGGACGCCATGATCGCGTCCTACCTCGCGACCGAACTGCTCTCTGAGATCGAACTCCAGGCCTACGAGGACCCGTCGGGCGCGGCCCGGAGCCTCGGCCCTGAATCCGGGGAGGCGAACGGGACGAGATCCGGATTCGATGACGTCGATGACTACCACGGCTGGTCGGCGCCGCCCCAGAGTGCCGCCGGGGCGCGTACTTCAGGGATCGGCGACGAGTGGAACATCGCGGTGGAAGTGGTCCATGTCGAACCGCTGGCGCCAAACCAGGCGTCCCCGACCGACACGGGCGTCAAGAGGGTGACGATCTCGGTCACCAAGGGCGGTGCGCTGCTCAACGAACAGAGCATCGTGCGGACCCGGGCGTTCGACACCGCGTGGGGAGGTGACTGATGCTTGCAAGACGGGGCGGCGTGTACCTGGCGGTCGTCGGGACGGTGGCGGCCGTCACGGTGCTGAGCCTCACCGGGGTGGCGTTGCGCAAGAGCTTCAACGATCGGGCCCGGTTGGGGGCGCACACCGCCGACGCCCACCGGCTCGCGCGCTCCGCCGGTGAGCTGGTCATCCACCAGGCCGTCACCGACGAGGACAGCTTCCGAAAGTCCGCGGCGGCCGGCGTCGTCTTCGATGGCGCCGAGCTCGGGCAGGGCAGCATCAGCGCCACCATCCGCGACGCGGACACCGACTCGACACCCACCGCATCGACCGGGCGGTTCGCGGTCGTGGCCGACGCCACCGTCGGATCGGCCCGCTCGCGTCTCGGGTTCACGATCAGCGAAGAGGAGCCCCCGCTGACCACGATGATGCGGGACCTCGGCGCGGTCGCCTACTGGCCCATGGACGAAGCAACCGGCGCGACCGTGGTCTCGGACCCCATCGGCGGGCACCACGGGACATACAGCGATCCCGACGAGGCGGGTTTCATCGATCACCCCAACGGCGGGGAGGTCCCGTACTACGACTGGATCTCCGACGGCGCCACGGTCCCGCACCACGACGACTTCCTGCTCGCCGAGGGCACGCTCGTGTTCTGGGTCTACGTCATGCAGATGCCCGCGGCCACGACGACCCTCGGCCTGGTCAACAAGGAAGAGAACGCCTGGGACGACTCGCCGCACCTCAGCGTGTTCGTGAACGACGATGCCGAGCTAGTCGCGTGCCTGGCAGACAAGAGCCGAGCCGGCTGGCAGTGCGAAGAGCGGAACGGGATAACACCACAGACGTGGCACCACGTCGCCGTTTCCTGGGGAGATGCTCTCAGGCTGTACATCGATGGTGCGCTTGTGAGCACAGCGAACGCGGTCAAGGTCGGTCTCGCATCAACGGGGACAACGGATCCGAACACGTCCGACTGGCACTTCGGTGTCCGCAACAAGATGCGGTTGCTCGACCAGCCGTCCCAACCGATGAACGGTTCGGTGTGCCGCGTGGGTCTGTTCGATCGCGCGTTCTCCGAGAAAGAGATCCAGGAGTTGATGGGCGCGACCGGCAGCAAGGGGCCGATGGCCATCGAGCCGGGCAGCTTCACCCGCGTGACGGACTAGCAGCAGTCGGGGGTGCCGGCAGCTACGCCGCCTTGCCAAGCGAGCTCTGCGACGCGGCGACCTGGACCATCCGGTCGTACTCGCCCAGGTCCAGCCGCAGGAACGCGGCGGCGGCGCCGGGGTCGAACTGCGTGCCGGCGCACTTGCGGATCTCCTCGAGCACCACCTCCCGCGGCAGCTTGCTGCGGTACGAGCGGTTGGAGCTCATCGCATCGAACGTATCGGCGACCCCGATGATCCGCGCCATCAGCGGGATGTCCTCGCCCGACAGCCCGCTGGGGTAGCCCCCGCCGTCGTACCGCTCGTGGTGATGGAGCACTCCCGGGAGGATCGGCTCGAGGCTCGGGATGTCGCTGAGGATGTCGAACCCGATCTGGGGGTGACGCTTGATCGCGTCGAACTCCTCGTCGGTGAGCCTGCCGGGCTTGCACAGCACGGCCTCCGGCACGCCGATCTTCCCCACGTCGTGCAGGATGCCCGAGATGTGAACCTCCTCGACCTCCCGGTCCGAGAGACCCAGCTCGCGGGCGATCGCCTGGCTGAGGTACGCGACGCGGTCGGAATGGCCGCGCGTGTATCGGTCTTTCGCGTCGAGGGCGCCGGACATCGAACGGATCGTCCCGAAGAACATCCGACGCTGCTGCTGGTACAACTCGACGTTGGCCAGGAACGCCCCGAGCAGCCCGGTGAGCGATTGGAACGACTTGGTCTCGTATGTCGAGACCTGCGGATCCTCGCCCATTTTTCCGCCCGCGATGACCACGCCGTGCTCGTGCTCGCCGTTCTTGATCACGTGCGCGACCAACTGCGGCGAGAGCGGCGACATCGGATCGTCGATCGTGAAGATCCCTGTCGAGCCCGCGACCGCGTCCGGCTCGTCGCGACGCACGCGGGACAGCACGGCGTCCAGCTCCTCGTCGGAGAGACGGTGGTCACCGAACTGTGCCCGCCTTCCGAACGATTGGCCATCGAGCACGACCGACGTCCACCGGTACTGGAGCGTCTCTGAGACGTGCTCGCCGACCGCGTTCACAAATACCATCGGGTCGCCCATCGCGCTGATGCCAGTCCCCAGATCGCTGAGCATCGAAACGGTCTCGTAGGAGAGCGCGAGCTGCTCGGTGAAGCCTTCGATGGTCCGCTGCGACCTGTCCGAGTCGGTCAGGTCGTTGAGCATCCAACCGAGCGTCTCGGTCAGCACCGCGGCGCACTGGGGGGTCAGCGTCGCGTTCGCGGCGAGCTGATGCTTCACCGCACCGAGCTGGAGCGACCCGCCGACGCATGAGGGCTCGAGCAGGTCCGACTCGAGGATCTTCGGCTCGAAGCCGATCGCGACGAAGTATCCCGTCCGGCGCCGCCGGTGGGTCTCCGCGAACGGGAACACCCACATGCCCGGCAGGGGCTGGCTCGGGCGGAGCTCTTCGATCCCCGACCATTCCGAAGCGAGCTCGGTCATGATCTGTCGCATCGGCTTGGACGACATCCACAGCGCGAGCAGATCGGGGGCGTCGGGCTCGGTGACGGTCAGCCCGTTGAGGTCGACCCGCCAGGACTGCAGCCCCAGCGAGCGGCACCGATCGACGAACTCGGGCGGGACCGGACGGATCTGATCCGGGCGGCGGAACATCACGCGGCTTCCCTAGCCGCATCACCCGGGTTGCACTCGCCCGAGTCCAACAGCCCGGTGATGTGCTTGATCACGCTCTTGGCACTGAACGGTTTCTCAAGCGTCAGACGGATGTTGTCGATGCCTTCGGCGTTCTGCGACACGACGTAGCCCCGGGCCGACAGCAGGATCACCGGGATCCCCGACAACTCGGCCCGACCGTTGAGTTTCTCGGCCAACTCGATCCCGCTCATGTACGGCATCTGGAGATCGGTCACGACGAGATCGGGGATCCGCTCGGCGGCCAGCTCGAACGCCTCCTCGCCGTCTTCGGCGGTGATGACATCGAAACCCGCGCTCCGCAGCGATCGCGCGAGCACGTGCGTGATGTGGGGTTCGTCGTCCGCGAGCAGAATCAGAGGGCTTGCCATAAGCGACCGTCCCGGCGTGTCCGCCGGGAGGCCAACGCCAATATCGGCTTACTCGCACGCCCAGTTCAAGACAAGCCCGATTCAGATTCCGTCACGGGTTGACGCCCGGTGGGGGCAGGCGCAGGTATCGGACCAGGTGCCGGGTGCCGATCATGAACGGCACCGTATCGATCGCCGCGGCCAGCATCTTGAACACATATCCGGTCGCGATGAACAGCAACAGCTGAGGCCACAGCGATTCATCATCCGAGACCGGCAGCGCCCTGGCATAAAAATGTGTGATCAGGATGACCGCGGTCGTATCCACGAGTTGGCTGATCAGGGTCGAGCCGTTGTTCCGGAGCCACAGGTGCCTGCCCCGCGTCAGCCGCTTCCAGAAATGGAACACGTGCACATCGACCAGCTGCGCGACAAGGTACGCGATCATGGACGCCGTGACGGCGCCGAACGCCAGGGCCCGGATCCGATAGAACGTCCAGTCCTCATCGAACCGGAGGAAGGTCCCATCATCCGCGTAGATCGGCTGGGGCAGCGGCGGGCCGGTGATCGTGCGGCCCAACGCGTCGGTGCCGTACTCGACCATCTCGGGCGCGACCGGGAGCCTCCCACCGAACCAGAGGATGAACACAACCCAGATGTTCAGCAGGAGCCCGATCCAGACCACCGTGTTGGCGCGACGCCGGCCGTACAGCTCCGAGATGAAATCCGTGCACAGGAACGTGACCGGGTACGGCAGCACACCGATCGCGACGGCGATCGAAAGGTCGCCCCACTGGCCCCAGCTCAGCCCCGTCCCCTCGCTGTACGAGGCGAACACAATGAATCGGCTGATACCCAGGATGTTGAGCATCGCCAGGGTGCCCAGGAAGATCCCCGCGAAGACCAGGAACAGCGTCTCCCTCCGACGGTGCAGCACCAACTCGGGCAGTTCCGGCAGGCCCTCGTAGCGGTGCTGGCGGGAGGGGATCGGCTCATCGAGGTGCTGCATCGGTGCAGAATACGCCCCCCGCACCGGGCAGATTCCCCCGCGCCGTGGTAGCATCCGCCATGCCCGAAACGATCGCCCCGGACAGATCCGAGCAACTGGCGGAGACCGAGACCCAACGGGACGGGCCTGCGGAGTCGCAGCGGGTTGATCCCGGGCCCGAGGGCGAGCCGATCCCGGG
>DIYM01000106.1:774-38479 GCA_002429045.1 Phycisphaerales bacterium UBA6054 | reverse complement strand
GGTGGTCACAGAGCGCACGCCCAAGAACACCGCATCGGACACAGCCCGCCCGAGATCGAAGACCGCCCCGAACACCGACTCGCTCGGGCGGGCCCGCTCGGTGTCCAGCGGGTCCGGGTACGCCCCCACGCGGTGCCCGTCGTCACGGCGCGTGACGGGCGGGCGGGTGCGGAACGGCAGCCCGTGAACCACGCCGTCGATGGGCGAGCCGTCGACCAGCGTGTCCCACGACCGCCTGGGTCTCGAGGTTTCGGCGCGCATGGTCAGCGGGGCCGCGGGGGGGGTGCCGGTCTCGAAGCTGGCGGTCGGGCCGGTGCCGATCGCCAGGCGCTCGTTCAGATGAGTCGGCGCGCAGCCGAGCGCGACGAGCGACATCCCCGCAGCCAGCACCGCAGCCAGCGCCGGCGCGACGGGCCTCACGCCTCGATCTCCCGCATCGCGATGTCGATCGCCCGGCGTGACGTGTCGCCCGAGAACCCCCGCCGGGCCAGACGCCCGAACGCGCGGCGTCGGACCACATCCCCGCGATCGCCCTGCCCCCGCAGCGACCGCGCGATCGATCCGACGCTTCTGCGCGCGAACTCGATCGCGTCGGACAGCTCGTCGCGTCCGCTCAACGCGGCGTCGATCGCCGCGTCCGCCGCCGCGCGTCCGACGCCCTTGGCCGCCAGCTTCGACTCAAGCAGGCGCCGCCCCGCGGGGCGGCGTGCGAGTTCGTTCCGCACCGCGGTCTCCGCGAAGCGGGCATCGTCGATCGCCCCACGCTCCCGCCAGCGCTCGCAGACGCGGGCGGCGGTGACGCGGTCGTGCCCGCGCATGACGAGCTTGCGCCCGAGCATCGCCGCGGTGTGGCTCCGAGCCGCCAGCATCCGGACCGCGCTGCGATCGCACAAACGCTCACGGACTTCCGCGTCGATCCGTCCGGCCGTCTCCGCGTCCAGCACGGTGCCGACACACACCCCGTGGCGCTCGCCGGAAACCCGATCGATCAGCCCGATGCGCACGCCGTCCGAGACGATCCAGACACACGCGGGGTCGTCGCGCACAGCACGGAGATCGTCGATCACGACGCCCCCGTCGCTGCAGGCTTCGTTCCAGTGGAAGATCACGGGGCGGGCCCGACGCCCCGATCTCGGGCTCACGGGGCACCCCCCGGGCGCGCGCGTTCCGTGCCCGGGAACAAGCGGCTCATGAGATCTCTTCCCGCAGACCGCTCAGCTCGCTCAGGGCCTTCCCGTCACCGATCCGCCTGGCGTTGTCGATGCCCGCGTCGCACACGCTCAACGCTTCGGCTTTCGAGCCACGCTCATCGAGGGCCCGGGCCTTGAAAAAGAAGGCGTAGCAGTGGTCCGGATCGGCCGCGATGGTCCGATCGAACCACTCGATCGCGTCGTCGTAACGCTCGGCCTTGAGGTGCTCCTGCGCGATACCGTAGATCAGGAACGCGTCGTCGGGCTCCAGGGCGAGCAGGCGTTCCAGTTGTTCGATCGATGGCATGGCTTACCTTAACCCGCCGAGGTCCGGCGCTCCAGGTGCGCCCGGGGGAACGGGGGTGCTGTTCGGATGTGGCCGTTTACTGAGCCGGTTGCCGAGCCGGTTACTGAACCAGCGCGAGCGTGACGATGTCGCGGTCCGACACGACCACCCCCCCGGGGGGCTCGACGGTGATGGCGAAGATCGCCGCCTGCCCGACCGGGAGCTTGGCGTCGATGGGCACCACGATCCGCCCGTCTTGGGCATCGAACACGCCGCCGTCCACCGGACGCTGCGAGAGGATGCCCTCGCCGAACCGCGGCAGGTCGCCCGTGCGTCGTTCCGCGTCGAAGATCCAGAGCTGGTACTGGAACTCGCCCGGGTCGTTGGCGCCCAGACCCTCGAAGACCATGTAACCCTCGTTGGTGTCGGGGTCCCAGATGACCTCGCCGGAAAGCTCCCGGTCGTACGCGTGCGGGGAGTCGCTGAATCCCGCG
Organism: Phycisphaerales bacterium UBA6054; assembly: GCA_002429045.1. Classification (GTDB taxonomy): domain Bacteria; phylum Planctomycetota; class Phycisphaerae; order Phycisphaerales; family UBA1924; genus UBA6054. The sequence continues at coordinate 36,509 of DIYM01000106.1, read as the reverse complement.
TCGTCCAGGCCAGCCCAGGAGGTGCGGACAATGCCGGGCTTGGCTTCCAGCACAGCAAGGCGTTCATCGATGGTGGGCGACCGCTCCGGGCTCAGCGTCACCACGGTGAACGCCAGGCACGCCGCCGCCGCCAGCCAGCCGCCGATCCCGAGCACCGACAGCCCGGCGCCGTCGTCTGATCGGTCGTCCGCGGCGGGCGGTACGGGCTTGGGTTCGATCTTGCCGATCGGGGAGACTGGCGCGGTAGTGCGATCGGGTGCGGCCGGGTCTTCGTCGAGCGGCGCGTCCCAGCCCCGATCGATGATCTGCTGCATCGTGTTCGCGACGCGGGCTGGCATCGGCTCGATCCCGGCGTCGTGGCTCAGCCCGATCGCCAGCACGGCCGCCGCCTCGTCCAGGGCGATCGAATCAGCCCACGAGCCGAGCTCGGTCTCCGCGTCCGTGGAGATGCCCTCAACCGCCCGCAGGGCGAGCAGATCGAGCAGGCGATCTTCGGTTGGCAGGCTCTGGCTCATCACGCTTGGGCACCGCGGGTCCGATTGACGCCGGACCCTCCTTCGTTCATCTTGGAATCCTGACTTCCTGACCGCTGATTCCTTTGCTCTTCGATCAAACCGCGGACTCGGATGAGCCCGCGCCGGATATGTGTTTTGACAGTCCCGAGCGGGATGCCGGTCGCCTCGGCGATCCGCTCGTGGCTCAGGCCGTGCCCGATGGACATCTGGAGCACCCGTCGCTGCTCGTCGTTGAGTTCGGCCATCGCGGCCCGCGCGATGCCCACCTCGTCGCTCAACGCCGCCGGGGCCTCGACCTCCGGACCGGAGTCGGGCGTCGGCATGCCCGTGTCGATGGTCGTCTCCGCCGGGCGACGCCCGATCCGGCGAACGCGATCGATCAGGCGTCTCCTGGCGATCGTGGCGATGAACGTCACTTCCGACCCGCGATCGGGGTCGAACCTGGCCGCGTTCTTCCAGACCGAGATAAAGATGTCCTGCACGGCGTCTTCGGCATCCGCCGACGACCGGCACATCCTCCGGGCCAACGACCAAACCAGAGCGCCGTACCGATCCAGGCAGGCCTGCACCGCCGACTGGTCGCCGCTGGCGACCTGAGGCAAGAGATTCGGTTCGATCGCTTCCGTTGTCATTCCGCGGACACTCGGCTCCTTATTGGAGTGTAGCCGACCAACGGACCCTGGGGGGCCGAGCAGTTCCTCGGCCCCCCGGAAGTCGTGTCGCGAAATGGTCCCGGGAAGGATCATCTGTTCAGATCGGTGCGATCGTTCTGATCAGGGGATCAGCACGCTGTCGATGACGTGGATCACGCCGTTGGCGGCCTCGATGTCCGTCTGGACGACGGTCGCCTTGTCGAGCATCACGGTCCCGTCCTTGACTGTGATCTTGACCTTCTCGCCGTTCACGGTCTTGGCTTTGCTCAACTCGACCACATCGCTGGCGTACACACGCCCGGGCACGACGTGGTAGGTCAGGATGTCCGCCAGCTTCTGGCGGTTCTCCGGCTTGAGCAGATCGCTGACCGTCGCGCCGAGGGCGGCGAACGCCTCATCGGTCGGAGCAAACACGGTGAACGGGCCGTCGCCCATCAGGGTCTCGGCCAGGCCCGCGGCCTTCACCGCGGCCAGCAGCGTCCCGAACGAACCCGCCGACTCGGCAACCTGCGGGATGGTCTTGGTCTCCGGCAAGATCACCGCATCGATCACGTGGATGATCCCGTTGCTGGTATGGATGTCGGTGGTCACGATCTTCGCGTTGTCGATCCGCGGCTCGCCCGAACGCATCGCGATGTCCGCCCGCTGCCCGTTGAGCGTGGTCAGGAACTGGGTGCCCAGCACGTGCTCGGCATCGAACTCGCCGGAGACCACGTGGTAGGTCAGGACCGACTGGAGCGTTGCCTTGTTTTCCGGCTTGAGCAGGGTCTCGACCGTCCCCTCGGGCAGCGCAGCGAACGCGGCGTCCGTGGGGGCGAACACCGTGAACGGGCCCTCGCCCTTCAGCGCGTCGATCAGATCGGCCGCCTTCAGGGCCGCAGCGAGCGTGTTGAACGAGCCCGCCGCCACCGCCGTGTCGATGATGTCGTTCCGGGGAGTCCAGTTGTTGACCGCGACCACGCTGGCGCCCGAGCTCTTGCCCGAGCAGCCGTCGGCGTAGGAGTTCGAGGAGCAGGGACCGGCGGACAGAGAAAGCGAGAGCGCAGCGATAGCGAGCATGAGACAGTACCTCCGAACAGTGTGTGTCTTGTTCCGCGGGCACGGCACGCCGCCGGCCCGCTCCGGTCGGGTGCCCTCGGGCAAGCCGCCGGTAAGTTGACAGGGGTTCGGGGGCCCCGGTTCCGCCGGATTCGCACGGGGTTGCATTATTTCTCAACGTGACAGCCGGGCCCGGCTCGGTGCATCCGTTCCGGCGCTGGCACGCGAACGTGATGGGTTGATCGGCCGCCCGGAGATCGGCGACGCACCACCGATGGGTGCCGGAGATCACGCCGTCAGCAGCGAATCGAGCAACTCGGGCACGCCCTGCCCGCGTGTCGCAACGGTCTCGAAGATCGCTCGTTTTCCGGCCACATCCCGAAGATCACGCACGAGCTCGTTCTCCCCGGGGAAGTCCGCTTTGTTGCAGACAAAGACGTCCGCGATCTCGAGGATGCCGGCCTTGTCCATCTGCACGGCGTCGCCCATCCCGGGCGTCAGCACCACCACGGTCCGGTCCACGTGATCGCGGACCATCGTCTCGTTCTGCCCGGCACCGACCGTCTCCACGAAGACGGTCTCGTACCCATCGCCCCCGTCCCCGCCCGCTCCGAACGCGCCGCCGATGAGCTCGACCACCTCATCCAGCCCGCGGTAATCTTCCCCCCGGATCGCCAGCGATCGGTAGAACACCCGTTCCCCGAGGTTGTTGAAGTCGACCCGCAGGCGGTCGCCCAGCAACGCGCCCCCGGTGATGGGGCTCTTGGGGTCGAACGCGACGACCGCGCACCGCCCCAGGCCCGGGTCCTTCTCGGCCCGGCGCGAGTACTCGCCGGCGAGCTGAGCCACCAGCGTGCTCTTGCCCGCGCCGGGCGAACCCGTCAGCCCGATCACACGCGTCGGGCGCCTCTTGGACGCCGACGCCCTGGGCCGTCTCCCGTTCGCGACCATCGAGATGTCCCGCGCCAGCTGCGCCACCCGGTGCCCGCTCTCGACCTTCTCGCCCGGCACGCCCACGCACGACTTGACCGCCTCGACGACGTCCAGCAGGCCCGTCCCGGTCGGGAAGCACGCACGCACGCCCGCGGCCTTGAGTTTGTCGATGTCCTCGGCCGGCAGGATCCCGCCCATCAGCACCGGCACGTGCCCGGCGCCGACCTCCCGGAGCGCCGCCAGCAGCCTCGGCCCGAGCACCAGGTGCGAGTTGCTCATCATCGATGCCGCGATGCAGTCCACGTCCTCGTCGCGCGCCGAGATCGCCAGGCTTTCGGGCGTCTGCCAGAGCCCGGAGTAGATCACGTGGATCCCCGAATCACGCAACGCCCGCGCGATGACCTTCACCCCCCGGTCGTGCCCGTCGAGCCCCATCTTGCCCAGCAGCACCCGCGGGCGGTGGTCGAGATCCCCGCACCGATCCTTCTTCTCGAACTCGCTGGTTGCCGTGCCCAACTGCTGCGCCATGTGTCCGCTCCCTGAAGCTGCCCGGCCCGGCCTGATCGGCCCGCCGCGACGAAATCATAGGTGTCCGCCCCCCGCACCACCCGCGCCCGGGCCCTGCTGTCTAGCGTTGGGCTTGGCCCGCAAACGGCCCATCCTGATCCAGCGTGCCGGGCACCCCGCCGACGATCCGCGGGCGAGGTTCCTGATCGAGATGGCGCGCGCGCTCGGCACCTACAACGTCGCCGCGCACCGGCTCGAAGAAGCCATCCAGCAGGCCGCCGAGGCGCTGCGCCTGCGCGCCCAGACCTTCAGCACGCCGACCTCCGTGTTCATCTCGATCGAGATCAGGGACCACCGCGAGACGCACCTCGCCCGTGTCGACCCCCAGGCGCCGGACCTGGCCAAGATCGTCGCGCTCGACGAGATCCTCAGCCACGTCATCGCCAAACGCATCACCCCGACCAGGGGCACACGCCTGGTCAAGCGGGTGATCCGCCGGCGACCGCGATACACCCCCGGGATGCACCTCGCCTCGCACGTCCTGACGGCGGGCTGCGTCGCCCGGTTCTTCGGGGGCGGGTGGCACGAGATGATCGCCGCCAGCGTCATCGGGCTGACCGTGGGCTCGCTGGCCGTCATCGCGAGCAGGCACCGGCACGTCGCCCGCCTGCTCGAGTGCATCGCGGGTGCGGTCGCCGCGGTCCTCGCGGCGGTGTTCGCCTCGGCGTTCGGGGGGCTCTCGCAGGAACTGACCACCATCGCCGGGCTCATCGCGTTCATGCCCGGCATGACCATCACCACCGCGATGTCCGAACTGGCGACCCGCAACCTGGTCTCCGGCACCGCACGATTCGTGGGAGCCGTCGTGATCGTCTTCTCGATCGGGTTCGGGGTCGCGATCGGCAAAGCGCTCGGCGCGCACATCCCGGGCGTCGTGGAGGCCTCGCCGATCGCGGCGCCCGCGTGGTCCGAACTCGCCGCGGTGGGGCTCGCGCCGCTGGGCTTCGTGGTGCTCTTCAACGCCCGGTGCCGCGACGCGGGCATCATGGTCGCGGCCGGCGTGCTGTCGTACGTCCTCGCCAAGTCCGCCACCGCGTGGGTCGGCACCGAGTTCGCCGTCTGCCTCGTGGCAACCGTGATCGGCATCGCGGGCAACCTCTACGCCCGGTGGCGGTCCCGCCCCGCGTCGGTGGTGATCCTCCCCGGCACGCTGATGATGGTCCCGGGGTCGCTGAGCTACCGCAGCTTCGAGTTTTTCCTGGCCGAAGACACGCTGACCGGGACGCAGACCGCGTTCAGGGTGCTGTTCACGGCGCTGGCGCTCGTCGCGGGCCTGCTGTTCGCCAACGTCGCCGCCGAGCCCAAGCGTCCGCTCTGAAGGCGAGCCGATCGCCCCGCTCTAGCCGCCGAATGACGGATCGACGTCCAGGCCACGCCGCTGCCCGCCGGGCGAGAAGCTAAACCCGAAGGTCGTGTCACCCCTGATGTTGTTGTACGAGATACGGAGACCGAGCGTGCCGGCCTGGAATCGCCGCTGGATCGTCGCGGTGAAGTCCTGAAAGTCTTCCTCATCGAAGTTGTACGTCACCGACGTATCAATGCCGTACTTCTCGGTCATGCGGTAGCGTGCCGACATCGCCGCGTATGTCGCGTCGAGCGCGTCGATCCGTCTGTACTCGGCGCTGGTCACAAAGCCTGGGCGGTGCTCGACGAGCACGCCGCCTGACGCCCGCGCCACATCGTCGGTGTCGAAGTCGTACGTCACCTCGCCGGCGAGCGCGACCACCTCGGTCGGTTTCCAGACCGCGCTGGCGCCGAGATACTCTCCCGGACGGCTGAGCTCGGGCCGTGCATCGAACCACCGCGGGATCGCGCTGGTCCCGCCCCGGTCCGATGTCCAGACATACTCGGTCCGCAGCGTCAGCACGTCAACGTCCCGCCATCGCCCGGGCCCGCCGCGTTTGGTCTGCCACGCCTGATCGATCGCGGCCCGCACCGCGGTGCCGGTCAGCAGGTTCTCCACATCGTCGTCGTAGATGGGCACCTCGTCGTTTGTGATGTTCGAGTCCGATGCCCACAGCGTCAGAGACGGTTCCACCACGTGGCGCAGGCGGTGCAGATCCAACGCCCGCGACTCGACGCCGTTGTCGACTCTCTTAAGCGTGGTCGAGAAGGTCACGCCCGCCGCGCCCCACAGACGGGTCTCGTCGGTCTCCTGCGGGCTGAACGCGTCGAACGAATCGTCGTACGCCGTGGCACGCCCGACCACGAACGGCGTGACCCGCACCGGTCCCGCACGCATCGTCGCGACCACCTCGTGCCGCGTATCAAACCGCGTGACCGCGTCTTCCGTGATGCCCTGCGCGCGCAGTTGGTCGCCGATCGATTCGCTCGGAGCGGTCCCGAACGCGTCCTGCGAGAGACCGTTGAACAGGAACCCGTAATCCTCGGCGTCGACCTCGCTGAACGACAGCCGCAACGATCCCGCGCGGGCTTCCCACCCGTACGTCAGCAGCCCCGGGAACCAGCCCTCGAACAGCTCGCGCTGCCCGGAGAAGAACGTCAGCTCGGGCTGCCGATCGACGCGGTACCCCGGCGTCTGGAGCAGGTGTTCGTTCGCGATGAAGTCGGCTTCGGTCCCCGATACCTCGGCCGTGAACTGCGTGGTGCCGGTCTGACGCTCGAGACGCAGCCGGTTGCGGAAGTCCTCCCGGCTCGAACCGAGCTCCGGATAGAACGCGGACACGAACGCCTCGTCGGAGATGTAACTCGCCTCGCTGACCAGCGTCCAGTTCTCGCGGATGTTCCAGAGATCCTGGCCCGCGAAGATCCCGCGCGTCTCGCCGTCGCGATCGATCCGCGTCCCCGCGTTGAGCAGATCCCGCCCGTCGTCGGAGGGCAGCAGGTACGCGAACAGATTGCCCCGGCGCGACGCGGTGGCCCACCGCCCGTCGAGCCCGATGCCCACACCACGCTCGGTGTAGTAATCCAGCAGCAGGTCCATCTCCACGCCGGGCCAATCCAACCCGAACAACGCCGGCACGTTCCATCGGGTCTCGATGAGCCCGCCGGTGCGGTTCGAGTCGGAGACCTGCACGCGACGCAGGGGGAACGAGTCGGCATCGCCCTCGAACCCCGGCAGCCAGAGCACGGGCAGCCCGAGCGCGTTGAGGGTCACGCTCCGGGCGGTGATCCGCGCCGCGCCGGTGTCTGCGTCCGGCGAGCCTTCGAGTTCGACCTTCAGCCGCTTGACTCCGATGAACACGTCCGGCTCGAAGAACGCCGTGTTCGCCAGTCGCGCCTTCTCGGCGCTGAACACGCGCCTCGATTCCTGACGCACCGCGTCGGCACGCACGTAGATCGGCATCCCCGTGCGCTCGTCGGTCGTCCAGAACACCGCATCGAGCATCAGCGCCCGCCCGCGATCGACATCCAGGTAGACCTTGGGCGACCGGACCGTCCACCGCTCGTCGCCCCCGACCACCCCGCCCTCGAGATACACCCCCTCGACCTCGTCGGCGCCCAGGCGCCCGAGCGTCCGGTCCAGCGGGGCCTCGCTCTTGAGGAACACCACCGCGCGCTCGGCCTTCATCTCGACGGAACGCCCGGTGCCGAACTCGGTGTACTGCATCACGATCCCGCCGGTCGCGGTGACCGACGCACGCTGCCCGGGCTCGCCCCCCTCGATCACGATCCGATCGCCCACCGAGAACGAGAACACCCCGCCGGGCGAGAACACGGGCCTGGGGCCCTCGTCGATCGGGGTCTGCCTCACCTCGGCCGGGCCCGCGGCGCCCCCCGGATCGGACGCGCCCCGATCCCCGGCATCCTCTCGGCGAACGCCGTCGCGGACTTCGGCACGCCCGGGCGCCCCCGCCGAGCCCAGCACACTCTCGGAAAACACCGCCTGCGCCGCCCGGTGGAACCCGTACGCCCCGGATCCCTCCGCGGGCGGGCCATCGAACCGCGCGTCCACACGCAACCGCACCGCGTCGGCCCGCACCACCCCGCGGACCGGGAGCGTTTCCGCCCGCACGCTGATCGAACCCTGGTCGGCCCGCACCGCCCGGAACACGCCGAACACCTGGTACACCCCCTCACCGAGCGGTTCGAGCCACAGCGACGCGCCGTCCGCGATGAACTCGTCCCCGCCCAGCACCACCCGGACGTCGGTCTCCAGATGCACCCGGTGGGTCGAGCCCGCCCTCCAAAGCCAGCCCGACCGCCCGCCAAGCACGACGCCCCCGTCCGCCGCCTGGATCGGGAACCTGACCTGGCCGAAACCCCGGTCGCTCGGAACGTCCTGCGCCGAAGCCGGCGCGGCCAACCCGCACGCCGCCATCGACGCGGCGAGCATCGCACGTGTTCCCCGATGGGGTCGTCTGGTCACAATCGCATCCTGCGGCGTTTCCTGGCTCGTCAGATCCCTCCACCGGCGATGGGATCCACGCCCCACAAGGTACGCGCCCTCCCGCCGAAACACAACCGCCGCGATCCGACCGGGCACCACCCCGACACCCTATCCTCCCCCATGACTCCCACCGCCCAACGCAAGCCCCTCGCCCAGATGACCCCCAACGAGCGCATCGAGGGACTCTTCTCCATCACCAACCCCCAACTCGGCACCACCCAGAAGGGCAAGCCCTACCTCCGCTGCCTCATCGGGGACCAGTCCGGCTCGGCGCCCGCCCGGATGTGGTCATGCGACGAGCCGACCTTCTCCCGCATCGCGCCCGAGCCCTTCGTCCATATCGAGGGCGAGACCCAGGCGTATCAGGGCGAACTGCAGATCATCATCCATCGCATCGACCCCGTCGATCCCACCCCCGAACAACTCCGAGAACTGATCCCGGCGTCCAAGCGTGACCCCCAGGCGATGTTCGACGATGTCCAGGCGCTGCTCGCCACCCTCGAGCACCCCGCCATGCAGGCGCTCGCCAAGACCTACCTCGAAGACGAGCACCTGATGGACGCCTTCCGCACCGCCCCGGCGGCGGCCAAGCTCCACCACGCCTACCTCGGGGGGCTTCTCGAGCACACCCTCACCCTCATGCAGATCGCCGACAAGATCTGCCCGCTCTACCCCCGCGTCAACCGCGACATCGTCCTCATGGGCCTGTTCCTCCACGACCTCGGCAAGACCCGCGAGCTCGTCTACGACCGCTCGTTCGGCTACTCCGACCGCGGCGAACTGATCGGGCACCTCGTCGAGGGCGCCATCATGCTCCACGACAAGGCCCACCAGACCATGCGCGAGCAGGGCGTACGCCTGCCCGCCGGCGTGCTCACCGTCCTCCAGCACATCATCATCTCCCACCACGAGAAGCCCGAGTTCGGGGCCTGCAAGATCCCGTCCTCGCCCGAGGCCGTCATGGTCAGCCTGATCGACAACCTCGACGCCAAGACCGTCCTGACCCTCGACGCCGCCCGGCCCGACCAGGCCGTCGCCGACCTGGGCGGCAACTTCACCGAACGCAACTGGGCCATCGGCACCAAGATCTTCAAGCCCGACCCGCTGAAAGAGTAAAAGCCCCCGCCGACCATCGGAAGCCGGCAGGGGCCAGGGCAGACACGGGCTCGGGCGTTCACTCGCTCGCGGCGTTCTGCTGCGGCGATGTCTCTCCGCACCAAACACGCTCGATCGCCAGCCCCATCGTCTCGGCGAACTGCTCGAGCACCTCGCCGCGACGCTGGTTGTTCCGGTGGATCCGGATCGACCTGGCCATGAACTCGGGCTTCATGGACAGCAGCGCCTCGGTCGCGACCTGCCTGCAGAAACTCGAACGATCAATGCGGATCGAGCCGGCCCCTTCGAACGGATCGATCGGCTCGAACGCCGCACGGACCGGCTGAGCAGAAGCACGCGGGGTCGGCTTCGGCGGCGGATCGGACTGCATCCGCATCGCTCCGGCGCCGGCGAGCATCCCGAAGGCGAACATGGAGGCGCTCATGAGCACCGCCGCACCCTGCATTGGTTTACGCCTGATCACAGCGCGAGCTATCATCGGTTTCTGTTTCATGACCGCCTCCTTTCTTGCGTTCTGAACTCACCAGCGAGTTCTCGGTTTGAACATGCAGCGTGACCCGCGCCCTCGCAATCAATGCGATCGAAGGCAACGAAACCACGGACGAAAACGCCCGGAATCCCTCCCGACCCGGCACAGCTCGAACCCGATCCCACCGATAACCCCGTGCACCTCACCCTCGCCAGCCAGTCCCCGCGCCGACGCCAGCTGCTCACCGAAGCCGGCATCGCCCACGACGTCCGCCCCAGCGGCATCGACGACGGGCGCCTCACGCCCGGAGACCGCTGCACGCCCTCCGAATGGGTCATGGCCCTCGCGCTGCTCAAAGCCGCGGCCACCGCACGCCGATCCGGCCTCGAACCCGGCACCATCGTCCTCGGTGCCGATACCGTCTGCGTGAACGAGGGCCAGATCCTGGGCCAGCCGGCCGACGAGCGCGACGCCCGCCGCATGATCCGAGCGATGGCGAACGCCACGCACGACGTCCTCACCGGCGTCGCCCTGATCTGCACCGCCACCAACAGACGCTCGGTCTTCGTCGATCGATCCGTCGTGACAGTGGGGGAGATCACCGACGAGCAGATCGCCGACTACACCCAGACCGGCCGATGGCGGGGCAAAGCCGGCGCGTACAACATCGCCGAACGCCTCGAAGCCGGCTGGCCGATCGGGTTCGGGGGCGCCATGGACTCGATCATGGGTTTGCCGGTCGACCGAACGCGCGAAGCAGCAAACAACCTCGCCGCCCTCCGCGCATAAAGAAGGCCGGGCTCTGCCCGACCTCCCTGATGGCATATCCCTGATTCCTGATCCCTCAGTACTTGAAGACCCCGTGCTTGGTCTTGTCCCCGAGCCGCCCGGCCGTCACCAGCTGCTTCAGCAGCGGGCACGCGCGGTACCGCGGGTTGTTCAGCCCCTCGGCCATCACGTCCATGATGTGCACGCACGTGTCCAGCCCGATGAAGTCCGCCAACCGCAGCGGCCCCATCGGGTGCGCCATCCCGAGCTTCATGATCTCGTCGATGTGCTCCGGCTCGGCCACGCCCTCCATCCACGTGTAGAACGCCTCGTTGATCATCGGCATGAGGATCCGGTTCGAGACGAACCCGGCCCGGTCGTTGGCCGGCACCGCCGTCTTGCCCATCGCCTCGGACAGCGACAGCACCCGATCGGTGGTCTCCCGGCTCGTCGCCAGCCCGTTGATCACCTCGACCAGCTTCATCACCGGCACCGGGTTGAAGAAGTGCATCCCGATGAACCGGTCCGCCCGGTCCCCAACGCTGGTCGCCAGGTCCGTGATCGAGATCGACGACGTGTTGCTGGCGAAGACCGCGGTCTCGCTCAGGACACTGCTCAGGTCCTTGAAGAGGTCCTTCTTGACGTCCGCCCGCTCGACGACCGCCTCGATCACGATGTCCGAGTCCCGCAGCGCCCCGAGCTCGTCGGTGTACGCGATCCGTTTCCGTGCGGCGTCGGCGTCGTCCTGGCTCATCCGCCCCTTCTCGACCGCGCGGGCCAGCAGCTTCTGGTGCAGCCCCTTGCACTTGTCCAACGCGCTGGCGTTGACATCGAACACCACGGTGTCGAACCCGCTCACCCCGGCGACCTGGGCGATCCCGCCGCCCATCTGACCAGACCCGATCACACCAACGCGTTCCATACCGTGCATCCGTTTCCCTCCGAAGCTTCCCAACGATCAGATACGAGCATCCGCGCAACAACGCGGGGAGAACCCTAGCACTCACCGCGGCCTCCTACCATCCCGTTTCCCCGCGAGACCCATGCCCACCGACCCGCCCGAGCATCCCGAGGACACCGATCCCAGACCCGCCGCCGAGTCCGAGCTGCCCTGCGCCGACCCCGACCAGGAAGAGCTCGCCGTCGTCCCGACGGGCGCGCCCGTGCCCGGCCCGCCCGACCACACACCGCGCGGGCCGACGCTCACAGACGACAACAGGTTCCGGTCCGGCAGGCTCAAGGGCCTGACCATGACCGGCGCGATCGTCACGCTCTCGTGGCCCGTCCTGACCGAGTCCTTCCTCAACTCCCTCGTCGGGCTCGTCGACACCGCCCTCTCCGCCGGGCTCGAGGACGGAGAGGCCGCCGCCGACGCCATCGGGGGCGCGTCGTACATCATGTGGCTCATCGGGCTGGTCATCATGGCACTGGGCATCGGCGCGACCGCGCTGATCGCCCGGTCCGTCGGCAAGTCCCGGCTCGCCGTCGCCGGCGCCATCCTCGGCCAGACGACCACCCTCGCCCTCGTCGCGGGCGTCTCGGTCGGCACCCTGGTCTGGTTCGCGGCCCCGCTCATGACCGGCGCCCTCAACATGTCCGACGCCGCCTCGGGCTACTTCCGCGATTACATGCAGATCATCGCGCTGGGCACGCCCGCCGCCACGCTGCTGTTCGGGCTCATCGCCTGCTCACGCGGCGCCGGCGATTCGGTCTCGCCGCTCATCGCGATGACCGTCCGCAACGTCGTCAACATCGCGGTCTCCTGGGTCGCCTCGGGCGCGGAACTCTTCGGGCACGCCCCGCCATACAGCATGGACATGGGCGTCACCGGCATCGCCGTCGGCACCGTCGTGGGCGACCTCGCCGGCATGCTCGTCATCATGCTCCGCGCCGCCTCGGGCGACTGGTCCATCCGCCTCCGCCTCCGACGCATGCGCCCGCACTGGCACACCATCCGACGCATCGTCCGCCTCGGCGTCCCGAACTTCATCGAGACGTTCGGCATGTGGTTCGGCAACTTCATCATCATCTTCTTCGTCGGACAGATCACGCTCTCCAACGACTCGGACGGCCTGCTCGGCTCCCACATGATCGCCATCCGCATCGAGGCGTTCAGCTTCCTCCCCGGGTTCGCGATGGGCACCGCCGCCGCGACACTCGCGGGCCAGTACATCGGGGCCAGACGCCCCGATCTCGCCAAGCGGGCCGTGCTCGTCTGCACCACGGTCGCCGCGTCGATCATGACCTCCCTCGGGATCATCATGATCGTCTTCCCGCACGCCATCACCGGCGCACTCTCGCAGCAGCCCGCACACCTCGAGCAGGTCCCCAACCTGCTCATCATCTGCGGCGTGATCCAGCTCCCCTTCGCCTTCGGCATCTGCCTCCGCAGCGCCATGCGCGGCGCCGGCGACGTCCACGCCATCATGGTCCTCACCTGGGTGACCACCTACGCGGTCCGCCTGCCCTTCGCCTACTTCGCGTCCGGAGTGGACATCGCGATCCCCGACTGGCTCGGAAACGGCACCATCAAAAACCCGGCCCCGTGGGACCCATCGCTCGCCGGGCTCTGGATCGGCATGTGCGCGGAACTGATCGTCCGGGGCGCCCTCTTCACGGGCTACTTCCTGCGCGGCCGCTGGCTCAACGCCCGGGTGTGAGCCCGCCGTTCGTGCCCGGCTTGCCCAGAAACCCGAGCCCCAGGCGGCAGAGAACGCCCAGGAACACGCGGGCGTCATGTTAAAACCCCATCCCGGGTGAGTCAGTTCCCTGCCCAACGCTTGCAATAGAGGCATCAATCACTAACTTAGTGCAGGGGGGGTGTACGCCCCTGCCGCCTCGCCCACGAGCGGCGAGAACAGGCACAAGCCTGGGCCCGCGGGCCAGACAGAGAGAACCAGAGAGAAACAGAGAAAGGGATGACATGGACACACGCTACATCGTGACCGCCGCGGCAATCGCCTCAGTCGCTCAGACCGCTTCGGCCCTCGATCCGTTCACCGATTTCGGGGCTTGGGAGGCCGCCGCCGGGCCCTCGATCATGGACGACTTCACCTCCTACGGCGCAGTCGATCTCAACCTCGGAGAGAACGACTTCTTCGATGGCTACACCGTGACGCTCGAAGGCACCGGCACCGGCGGTGCCGCCATCAACGGCGCATCGAACTTCGTCTTCACCCTCGGCGAAGAACTCCAGTCCATCACCTGGACGTTCGACGAGGACATCACCGGGTTCGGGGCCGATTGGCTCAACTCGTTCGTCTCGAACGGCCTCACCGTGACCATCGACGGGCAGTCGTTCAACGTCGAGGACTCGCTCCCCGCGGCCAACTTCGAGTTCCTCGGCTTCGCCAACGGCGGCTCGTTCGCAGGGGCGACCCTCACCGTGACCAACGCGGGTGCCGGGACCGAGTTCGCGGCCATCAGCAATCTCTACTACGCGCCGGTCCCCTCGCCCGCCGGGCTCTCGGCACTCGGCATGGTCGGGCTGCTCGCTTCACGACGTCGCCGCTGAACCGCACACGCTCGGTGGTTCCCGCGGAGACTCCCTCGGGCCACACATAAGGCACGACCGCACCCGATCACCTGATCGGGTGCGGTCTTTGTATCACGCGAGCACGGCAACGCCCCGCACCGTGAGCCCGAACGCCCGCCCGAGCCCCCGGTTCAGTGCGACGGCATGAACACCGTCTGCCCGGGCTCGGCGTCCGTCTCGCCCGTCACGCAATCGACGATCGCCTGCGCCACCGTTTCGGGCGCCAGCGTCTTGTCGCTCGGCAAGACCTTCTCGTTCCACATCGCCCGCAGCATCCCCGTCTCGATCGCTCCCGGCGCGACCGCGTACGCCCGCACCTTCGACCGAGGCCCGTCGTTCGTGATCGCCCGGCACGCCGCGTTCAACGCCGACTTGGCGCACCCGTACACGCCCAGGCCCGGGAACGGGTCCTTCGTCGACATGGAGGACGTGAACACCACCGCCCCGCCCTCCCCCTTGGGCATCTCGCGGATGCACCGCGCCGCCAGATCGATCGGCCCGATCGCGTTGACCTCGAACTGATCACGGATGTCATCGATCGACGCGTCCTGGATCTTGATCAGCCCCGCCTTGCCCGCGTTGTTCACCACCGCGTCGATCCGCCCGAACGCCGACTTCGTCTCCTCAACGATCCGGGCCCGGTCCGCGTTGTCGGTCACATCGGCGCCCACCGCCACCCACGCGACGCCCTCGACACCGAGGCGCTCCCCCGTCTCGTGCAGCGTCGCTTCGGTCCGCCCGACCAGCACAACCCGGTAGCCGGATCCCGCCAGCATCTCCGCGACGCGGCGTCCCACGCCCGAGCCCGCCCCCGTCACGATCGCCACCCTGCCGTCGCTCATCCGATGCTCCTTCCAGATCCGGGCGGCCTGGCGCCGCCCTCGGTCCTCATCGTTCGCCGCAGACACGCAGGCAGACGCATATCGTCCGCAGATGCTCCCGACCAAAGCAATCACCCTCGCCCACTCCCCCGACGCCGACGACCTGGTCATGTGGTGGCCCCTGATCGGCCAACGCCACCCAGACGCCGGGGCTTTCTCCGAACCGCAGATCGACACCGGCGCGATCGGCTTCGATCTCACCGCGCGCGATGTCGAGGAACTCAACAAGCTCGCCGTCGATCCCTCGGCCGGCGTCTACGACATCACCGCCGTCTCCGCGGCCGCCTACCCGCTCATCGCCGACCGGTACGCCATCACCCGAGCCGGCGCCTCCTTCGGCGAGCACTACGGCCCCAAGCTCGTGGTCCCCGCCGACTCCGCGATCAACACCTTCGAGGACCTCGCCGGGGATCTCGTCGCCATCCCCGGTCTCAACACCACCGCCTACCTCACTCTCCGACTCGCCTGCCCGGACATCCGCGTCGAGGAGATGCTCTTCTCCGATATCCCCGGCGCCGTCGCCAACGGCGAGGCCGACGCCGGCCTGCTCATCCACGAGGCCCAGCTCACCCTCCGCGACCAGGGCCTCCGCGCGATCGCCGACATGGGCCAGTGGTGGGGCTCCCAAACCAGCCTGCCCCTGCCGCTGGGCCTCAACGTCATCCGTCGTGATCTGCCCGAGGTCGACCGCCTCGCCGGCATGCTCGCCGAGTCGGTCGCCATCGCGGCCCGGGAGCGGGACGCCTCCAAAGCCTTCCTCCGCCGAGCGCCCGGCTCCAAACCCGAATGGCAAGACGACGCACTGCTCGACCAATACCTCGACATGTACGTCAGCCCCATGACCGTCGACATGGGCGAGCGGGGCAAGAACGCCCTCGAAACCCTCTACGAGCGGGCCAAACACGCCGGGCTCATCGAGACGATCCCCCCGCTGGACATCCGGTGATCACGCATTGAATCGCCCGTCCGGGGCCTATCATCCCGACCGATCGATCCACAGCCGGAGACCCCCGCACATGCCCACCTTCAACTGCCGCCTCGTCACCCCCAACGCCGAACTCCTCTCCGAGGAGGTCACCTACGCCAACGTTCCCGCCTGGGACGGGCTCATCGGCTTCGAGCCCGGCCGCGCCCCGATCGTCGCACGCCTGGGCATGGGCGAGCTCCGCCTGGACTTCCCCGCCGACAAGGGCTCCGGCTCCCGCCACTTCTTCATCGACCAGGGCTTCCTCAAGATGGGCGACGGCGAGCTGACCATCCTCGCCGAGAAAGCCACCCCGGCCGAGGAACTCGTCGAGCAGGACGCGCGGGCAGAACTCGCCGAAGCCGAGGCCCGCCAGGTCCCCGAAGACGCCCCCGACCGCGGTGTCGCCATGGACCGCATCACCCACGAACGCAACGCCGCCAAAGAAAAGCTCCGCCTCGCCCAGACCATCAAGCGCGCGGGCATCTGAGCAACCACCGCAAGAAGGCCAGATCCGACGCCCGTGCCACACGACACGGGCGCTGCATCTGCTCTGCCGGTATCCTCGGTGAGCACCGATGGACTGGAACGCGTTCATCCCGACCGCCCTGTTCGTGCTGCACTGGGGCGCGACCTGTCTCGTCGCGGTCCGCGTCGTCTCCAAGCGGCGCAGCCAGGGCGTCAGCCTCGCCTGGCTCGCGGTCCTCGCCTGGATCCCCATCGCCGGCATCGTCCTCTACATACTCGTCGGCGAGGCCTGGCTGACCCGACGCCGAACCGGCAGGATACAGGCCACCCTCGAACGCCTCCTCCCCAGGCTCGAATCCCTCCGCGCCTACGCTCCGCGGCAAGCCGATCCATCCAAAGACGCCGACATCGAACGCTACAACACGATCGCCCTGACCACGACCAAGATCCCGGCCCTCAACGCCAACCGGATCGACATCATCGACGGCGCCGACGACTTCTTCCCGGCTTTCATCGACGCCATCGACCGCGCCGAGTCATCGATCGACCTCCTCTTCTACATCTACTCCCCCGGCGCCCGTGTCGACGAGGTCACCGACGCCCTCGCCCGCGCCTCACAACGCGGCGTCGCCGTCCGGGTGCTGGCCGACGCCGTCGGCTCGCGCCCGCTGTTCAAACACAAGCACTCGATGCGCACCCTCGAACAGGCCGGTGTCCGCGTCCGCCGCGCCCTCCCGGTCCGCTTCCCCCGCCAGCTGTTCGCCCGCGTCGACCTGCGCAACCACCGGAAGCTCGCCGTCATCGACCACCGCGCGGCCTACACCGGATCCATGAACCTCGCCGACCCCGACATCTTCAAAGCCTCCGCCAAGGTCGGGCCCTGGGTCGACATCATGAGCCGCATCGAGGGCCCCGCCGTCCACGCGCTCTCGGCCATTTTCGAGATCGACTGGCACGCCGAGCACGACCACGAATCGCCCGACCCGAACACGCCCGACCGCCCCGAAACCCCCGGCTCCGCCACGCTCCAGATCGTCAACTCAGGACCGGGCGACAACCCCGACGCCTTCCGACGCATCCTCCTGCAGGCCATCTACGACGCGCGCGAGGAGATCGTCATCTCCACGCCCTACTTCGTCCCCGACGACGCCCTGCTCACCGCCATCACCACCGCCGACATCCGCGGCGTCGACGTCAAGCTCATCGTCCCCCGGCGCGTCGACTCCCTCCTCGTCCGCCACGCCAGCGAGTCGTACTTCGACGACCTCGTCCACGCCGGCGTCGAGATCTACCGCTACACGCCGGGCCTGCTCCACGCCAAAACCATCACCGCCGACAGCCGCCTCGCCCTCATCGGCTCGGCCAACCTCGACCGCCGCTCCCTCTGGATCAACTTCGAGCTCTCCGTCATCGCCCACGACCAGCCCACCGCCCAACGCGTCCGGGCCGTCCAGCAGCACTACATCGACGAGTCCGAACAACTCTGCAAAGAGACCTGGTCCCAGGGTAACCTCATCCAACGCATCGCCGACAACGCCGCCCAGTTGCTGGCGCCGATCCTGTGAAAGAACCGACGCATCCAGGCATCCGCGCCGCGATCACAAGCACCCGTCAAGTCGCACATGTGACGCGAACCACAACCGAACCCGCGCGAAAAGGGACACGGCCCCGCTTCCACGGGGCCGTCTCGGAATCTTCACGATCAAACGATCCCGCAGCGTGCCATCACATGGGCGGACATCCCGCGGCGTACAGGGTGTTGTAGGCGGCGATGTCAAAGAAGTTCAGCACCCCGAAAGGAGCGGCGATGTCGGCCGCGGGATCGCCTGCGTTGTAGAGATTGATGAATGCTGAGATGTCGAAGAAGTTGAGCACGAACGGAGGATCCACAAGGTCAGCGGCGCACTCATAAGTCCAGACAATCAGATGCTCGGTGTTCGTGCTGACCGGCTCGGCAACGCCGGCCACCCGCATCGTTCCCGGCTCCAGCCAAACCGAATAGGCACGGCTCAAGTCGTAGCTGGTGCCCGACGGGAGCAACGCGTGCAGATCCACCGCTGTAGCCGGCGATCCATTCCAGAGGCGTGCTTCGGTGTCGGCGCCGGCGAGCGTCTCGTTCCCCACTTGGTACCCGCGGAACACACCGTTCGCCGAGTTCAGATCGTCGGTTGACCCCACGCCGTTGGGTGTCAGGTTGACGAACGTAGTGCTGCTAGTCCACATCACGCCTTGTAGATCCTCGCTCGGCGTGTTGTCGGTGTACCCAACCACCTGAATGCCGCCCGAATCCGGCTGGTCAACCCCCAGCGCGACACCGTTGAAGCTCGTGGATCCGAGTTCCACCAGGGCCCCCGACGCATCCCAATAGCAAGCCCCGAAGCTGTTGTCTGGCCGCTGGATCAACCCGCAATGAAGCTCGCCATCGGTGCCGGTCGCGGTAGTCCCCTGGGCGTTGTCCAGTGTGCCGCGGTCGAGCCTGGCAGAAGTGAACGTCCCGTTCGAGAGGAGTTCCCAGACATGCGCACTGCCGCTGGAGACCGGGTCGGCGTTCAACTCGGCGAATCCAACCGCGATGCCGCCGCGGACGGCGTTGGCCTGCGAAGAGACCGAGTTCGTCGGCGCAATGCTCTGGCCACTCGGATACACCGTGCCGTTCCAGCCCCAGGCGAACGCATCGCCGCTGTCGCTGCCGACCACGATCCCGTCAGATACACCCTGGGTGGCATTCGTCCCCGTCTGCTGCGTCCACGTGCCCCCGTTCAGGGTCCACAGGGCCCCCCGGATATTCGACCCGATCCGTTGCCTCGCCGTCAGTTGGTCATCCCAAATCGAAACGGGGATCGGGGCTCCGATGACTCTGGTGTTGGTATCACCCAGATCCACCGAACTCCATTGCGCGGCTGCGCCAGAGACGGCCACAGCAAACACCGCCGCAAATGGGAGGCGATGCTGCAGCAAACTTGCCCGCCGATCCTGCTCGTTCTTTGTCAGCCACTCGCTCTGGGTGATCATATCGCGTGGGTACATGGTATTGCTCCCTGTCTGTCGCATGATGCACGATGCGGCGACGTCGCCGTCGCGCTGGCAGGGAGCTTCGCATGAACAACTTGCCGATATGCAAGAATGTGATCAATGGACCGAGAAAACCAAAAAACACCGAGCGTGCACACCTTGTTGGGGTTGTTGTTACCCCCTTTTGAGTTGCGACATCGCCCGCTGCAGGTCCCGCTTCGACTCCCGCTCCGCGATCGCGTGGCGCTTGTCGTGCGCCTGCTTGCCGCGCGCCAGCGCCACCAGCACCTTCGCCTTGCCCTCTTCGTTGAAGTACAGCTTCAGCGGGATCAGCGTCACGCCCTTCTGCTCGACCTGACGCGCCAGCTTGCCGATCTCACGCTTGTGCGCCAGCAGCACGCGGTCCCGCTTGGGCCGGTGGTTCAGCGCCCCCGAGGGCTGGTACTGCCCGATGTCGACCTGGTGCAAGACCAGCCGCGGCTTGGGCAGCTCCTCGACCGTGATGTACCCCTCGCCGATCGAGCACCGCCCGTCGCGGATCGCCTTGACTTCGGAGCCCTGCAGCACGATCCCCGCTTCGAGCGTGTCCTCGATGAAGTACTCGTGCCGCGCCTTCCGATTCTCGAACGCCGGCGAGTCGGTCTTCTTTTTCTTCTTCTTCGCCATCGCCCCGCGGTCTCCTCACGCCCGATCCTAGCGCGCGCCGCCATCGAACCCGCGCGAGAGATCGGTCACGCCCCGCGGCGTCGCGCCCTCCGCGCACGCCGCGAAGAACCCGCCCGCCCCCGACGGCGCGATCAGATCGTCCCAGCGGTCCGCCGTACGCAGCTCATCGGGCGCGAACCACCGGACATCGGTGATGTCGTCGCGCTCCTGCCCGGTCCACCCGCCGAGGTCCAGCCGCTCCGAGCCCGCCCGCGCCAGATAGAACCACTCGACGCACCGCGTCAGCACGCCGCCGATCCACAGATCCCCCTCCCGTTCCGCCACCGGCGCGCCCAGCACCGCCTCGGCCCGGACGATCCCCGTCTCCTCCCGCAACTCGCGGCACGCCCCCGCCCGGGCCGTCTCCCCCTCCTCTAGACCCCCGCCCGGCGTGACCCAGAACGCCCGCAGCCCCGTCACCGCCGGGTCGCCCGCCGCCTCGGCGCGATACCGCATCAACAAAACCCGCCCCCCGGGGCTGACCAGGATCACCCGCGCCGCCCGCCGAGTGGGCAGGCCCGATGCATGCGTCGTGTCCGCCAAAGCCGCACCTCCGCCCGACAATATTCGATGCCGTGCCTCCCAACGCGCCGATCATCCCGGAGCGTGTTCGATTTCCTCGCCCCCATCGCCGGCGGCTTCCCCTGCCTCATCGCCCCGCTCATGATCGGGCTGGCGGTCTACGCCGTCGTCGCCGGGCACAAGAAAGCCAAGCGGCGCCGAGACGAACTCTGGGCGATCGCCAACGAGTTCGGGCTCCGCTTCCATCCACAACGCGACCGCCAGCACGACGATTTCTACGCCCACTTCGAGATCTTCCGGCGCGGGGACAACCGCACCGCCTTCAACACCCTCATCGGCGAGCACGCCTTCAACAACCACCGCACCGGCGTCAAGGGGGGAGACTTCCGGTACACCGTCACCACCGGCAGCGGGAAGGACCGCAAGACCACGACCTACACCTTCTCGTACCTGATCATCCATCTCCCATTCCCCAACACCCCGGACCTGCTCATCCGCCCCGAGCATTTCTTCGACAAGCTCGCGGGCGTGTTCAGCAGCAGGGACATCGATTTCGAGTCCGAAGAGTTCAGCCGCCGCTTCATGGTCGCCAGCCCGGACCGCAAGTTCGCCTACGACATCTGCCACCCGCGCATGATCGAGTTCCTGCTCAAGACGAGGCCGCCGGCGATCGACATCGAGCACGCCAGGCTCTGCCTCGCCGACGGCTCGCGGACCTGGACGCCAGAGCAGTTCCGCTGGATGTTCCGGTTCGCGGAGGCCTTCCTGTCTCAATGGCCGGAGCACGTCGTCAAGGACCTGAAACTCCCGACCTAGCATCACCCACGCCCGGGAGCCTGTCCGCGGGCCGATCGAAGGGGAATCTCGTATGGGCGGCGCTCTCATCGCACTCATCGTTCTCGGCACCATCGCCGTCATCGCCCTGCTCTGGGGCATCCTCACGTACAACCGCTTCGTCGGCCTCCGGTCGCACATCCGCGACGCCTGGGCCGGCATCGACGTAGAGCTCAAACGCCGCTACGACCTCATCCCCAACCTCGTCGAGACCGTCAAGGGGTACGCCTCGCACGAGAAGGAAACCCTCGACTCGGTGATCGAGGCGCGCAGCAGGGCGATGGGAAGCCACGGCCCGGCCGACGCCCAGGCCAAGGACGAGCAGGCTCTCGTCGGCGCACTGCGACAGCTCGCCGTCGTCGTCGAGCAGTACCCCGACCTGAAGGCCGATGCGGGTTTCAACCAACTCCAGGATCAGCTCGCCGAGACCGAGGACCGCATCGCCGCCGCCCGGCGTTTCTACAACGGGAACGTGCGCACCTTCAACCAGCTCACACGCATGGTGCCCAGCAACGTCATCGCGAACATGTTCGGGTTCCCGCCCGAGCCGTACTTCGAACTGGAAGACGACGCCCAGCGGGAGGCTCCGAGCGTCTCGTTCTAGTCGTCGGCGCCCCCGGCCCGCCCGAGGCACCAGGCGAGGGCCCGTGTCAGTTCCCGCTTGCCCGGGACCGTGTGCCCCATCCCGTTGACAACCCGGAGTGCGGTTTCGCCCCCGGACGCCGAGAAGTCGGCCCGGGCCGCGGTGTAGGTGCGCTTCCGGTTGTCGCGGCTGCCGGTCAGGAGATACGTCGGCGCTGGGGGATCGTCCGAGCCGGCGATTCCCGGCTCGTAGTGGCCGCAGATGGGGACCGCGGCGGCGATGAGGTTCTGGCGGGTCTGGGCGAGGACCAGCGCGATGTTGGCGCCCTGCGAGAAGCCGACGAGGTAGACGCGGTCGGGGTCGGCGTTGTGGTCGTTGATCGCTTGGGTGACGAAGTGCTCGACGAGCCACTCGGATTCGTCGCGGTAGGTCCAGGAGAAGCCGCTGCTTGGCTTGGTGCCGGCTGGTCGGAGCGCGTCGGGGGCGATGCAGACGAGGTTGAGTTCGGCGCAGGTTGGCCGCAGGGCGTCGAGCATCTGCTGGCCGGTGCCGCCGGTGCCGTGGAGGGCGATGACGAGCGCGGGCTTGGTGCTCGGGTCGAGCCCTTCGGGGATGAACGTCGGCGGCGCGTGGTTGCGTGCTTCGGCCTGGAACTCGGCCATGCGTCTGGCGGCGTTCTGGCGGACCTGCCCGGTGATGGCTCTGAAGTCGTCACGATCGCGGAGCGTGTCGAGGTGCTCGTGGTGGTCGAAGGAGGCGATGCCGGTGTAGCCGAGGTCGGCGCAGCGTTGGAGCTGCGCGATGGCTCGGTCTGGCTGGCCGAGCTTGGCGTGGAGGCGGCCGGCGTTGAAGGCCCAGTGGGCGGACTCTGGGTGACGCTCGGTGATGGTGAGGGCGGCGTCGAGGGCGCGGTCGTACTGGGCGCGGGACTCGTAGCGGTCGAAGCGATCGACGAGCTGGCGGTCGGTCTGGCCCATCGTGGCGGTGGTGATCAGCAGTATGAGCAGGGGCATCAGGCGGGTCATGCGGGTTCCTGTGCGGCTGGAGGGCGTGCGTGGGGTTTCGTACGCGGCTGCGATTGCGAGGGTTGCTTGAGAGAGACCCGGACAGACCGGAAAAACCCACAAGTGGGTGGCGTGAAGGCGGTTTGGGGCTCAGGCTGGGCTTGACGGGGGCCCGATGGGGGGTTGCTCGTGGGAGGAGATTGTGATGCGCACAGAGATGACTTTCGGCGTTGTTGCCGGGGCGGTGGCCGTGTTGGGCGGGGCCGCTGGGGCTCAGACGTTCAACCTGGGGCTGTTTGAGGGCCAGTGGGACAACAACACGTTCGGTTCGACCGGGGCGGCGTCGGTCCTGATCGAGGACGCCGGCGGCGGGAACCTGACGATGAACATCGACCTCGACGGGTTTGTGTTCGGGCAGGGCGATCCCGATCCGGTGATCGTGACCGGTTCGCTCGCGGGTGATGTGTTCACGCTGGACCCGCTGGTTGGTGATGCCGTGTACGGCGATGTGACCGGCGGCATCGACGCCGCGGGGACGCTGAGCTTCGACATGGTGAACGCCGCGGGCGGGGCGTTCGCGCTCGTGACGCTGCGTGGGACGGCGATCGGGGAGTCGATCCAGTTCGACTACGAGATCTTCACGGCCGCTGGGACGGCGCCGTTCGCGGTCGGTGAGGTGAACGTGCGGTTCGTGCCGGCTCCCGGCGCGATCGTGCTGGGCGGCATGGGCGGGCTGCTGCTCGCGCGTCGTCGGCGCTGATTGAGTCCGCGAGGGGTTGAGAGACGCGCGGTCGGCCTTGGGTCGGCCGCGTTTTTCGTTGTGTCGGCTTGGTGAGGCTGGGTGTGTCAGATCAGAAGAGGTCGGGGGTGAAGAGGGGGTAGAAGTAGGAGCCCTCACCCCGGCCCTCTCCCACCCAGTGGGAGAGGGGGCAGGAGCTGTTCGGAGGATGGCGGCGGCGGCTTGGCGTTTGGTCTCGTTGGTGCGCACGCTGAGCCGGGTTGGGTGTTTGGACTCGAGGGTGAGCGCGTTGAGCGTGGCCAGTGCGTCGCGGCGGAGGGCGGCGGCCGTGCAGCGCTCGCGGGTGTGTTCGAGATGGGCGAGGGCGTTGAGCTGTTCGGCGACGTCGGGGTGTGACGAGAGGGCAACGAGCTCTGACGGGGTGAGGTTGTGGAGGTGGCAGAGTTCGGCGGTGGGGATGGCCGGGTCTGCGAGTTGGAGCGCGAGGCAGTGGGGGAGGGGCAGGTCGTCGCGTTCGAAGAGGTTGGTCATGCGGGGAATTGTCGCAGACGGCCGACGGCGTGCAAGGGCGGCGTTGGTATGACGCGAAAGTAGCGCACGGATCGTGATGTTGTGGGACGGAAGCGTGCCACTCGGTGACGAGCACTTGTGTGCCAAACATTGCACTGATGACGAGAGCTACGCTATCTTTTAGAGTCAATCGGCTTAGGCAGCCATCATTTCGACTGAAGAGAAAGCAACTCGCTAATCATATTCGCAGTTTCTTTCAGAAGCTGACCACTGGAAACAAATTGACTTTCATGGATATCCCTAAGCGTTTGGGCGTACATCGACAAGGTCTCAGCAACAATGAAACATGCAGGATCAGAGCTTGTCTCGCGGATTGTCGTCACCTGGTTCCGCAGCTTCGGGTTATGGTTGCCGCCGGGATACAGAAGGTGGCCAGTGTACGTGTCATCTCCACTGACGATGGTCTGTGCTCCATTGATAAGTGCAGAGATGTTTCCTGCCGTGAGGGAGGCGCAGACGTGCTGCGGATCGCCACTGATTGCAGCACTATTGTCATATTTGCTGAATATGACCCTATTCTGAGTCTCGCTCAGTTGAATTAAGCCGTCGATTTGATCCTTTGAGCCAAAGCCGTTTTTCTCTCGTGACTCCAAGGATTTTAGGACATCGTGAAATGATTTTAACGAAGCTGCTATATCGCTTATCGTAGATCGGTCGAATGTGGTTGTGGCTGCGTCATGTTGTTCAAACTCTGTTACGAGAATGTGAAACGTTGCGTTGAAAGACTGGTCCGCTATCGTGCTAGATGTATCATTGGGCCCTTTGGGCCCCAGGCGAACTGTTATAGATGTTTGCTCAGTTTTATCTTTCCTCCGAAAGGACATGACAAATCCTTCTGGTGGCAGCACCTCTCCGATGTAGGTGTTTAGTACTTCCGAAGAGATTCCGGATGGGGATACGATTTTGTCTTCAAAGTAAATGCCTTTAATGTAGGCCAATTCTCGATCTGATCCGCCAAAAATGCTTGGCGGCTGCTGTAGCATGATCGTAAAAATGTCTTCGGTTAGATTCTGGATTGTCAGCGAAATGCCTGATCTGTTGCATATTCGGATACACTCTACATAAGACGAGTTCATTATCGCGCGAGCCGAGTCGGATAGTCCATATGACGCGGTTTCCCGGGAAGATTTTGAAGAGAGGTCAATTGCCTTGCTTTTTCGAAGTGAACTAAGTTGGGATACAAATTCTTGATAAGAAGATACATCGCTGAACTTGGCGCCTAGGGGTACGCCTTTGTAGGTTGCTGAGCCTGAAGCCGAACGCCTGTCATACTCGTTGGAGTACTTTTCGAAGGTGTTAAACTCGTCATAAAATTCGCTGTACACGTAAACAACATGGCTCGCCTCTCTCCCGGTGAGTGAGTTGTACTGTTGCTCCAGCAGCTTGTCGCAGTTGCAGTTTGACTCGACGCTAGCGAGTGAAAGTGATGCAGTAGCTGTTAGTGCCAAAAAGGCAAAAAAAACGTTCAGCATTCGAGAGTCCCTCCGGGAGTGATTTGACTGCGTGGAGAGAGTACCACATTCCACTAGAGAGTGCGCTCATTGGATGTTCACCACTCCGGACCGCCGGTGTAGCGGCCGTAGACGTCGGCCATGGCTTGGACCATCTCGCCCATGGTGCAGTTGGCCAGGGCGCCTTCGACGAGGGTGGGCATGACGTTGTCGTTGTTGCGGGCGGCTTCGCGGATGGCGTCGAGGGCGCGGTTGACCCCGTCGGCGTCGCGGCGTTTCTTGAACTCGGACAGGCGTTCGACCTGCTCGGTCTCTACGGAGTCGGGGATGGTGAGGATGTCGATGGGGCGTTCTTCTTCGTTGTCGACGTATTCGTTGACGCCGACGATGATGCGGTCGTGGTTCTCGCACTCTTCGCTGAAGCGGTAGGAGGCTTCGGCGATCTGGCGGCGGAAGTAGCCCTTGTGGATGCCGCGGACGACGCCGCCGTCGTCGATGGCGGTGGTGGATGCGTGCTCGGGCTTCCACGGGCCGCGGCCCATGTCGTCGATGTCGGCGATGTAGGAGAGGGCTTCGGCTTCGACGGTGTCGGTGAGCGACTCCATGAACCACGAGCCGCCGAGGGGGTCGGTGGTGCGGGTGACGCCGGTCTCGTGGGCGAGGATCTGCTGGGTGCGGAGGGCGACGGTGACGGCCTGTTCGGTGGGCAGGCCGAGTGTTTCGTCCATGGAGTCGGTGTGGAGTGACTGGCAGCCTCCCAGGACGGCGGCCATGGCCTGGTAGGCGACGCGGACGATGTTGTTGAGGGGCTGCTGTTCGGTGAGCGAGCAGCCGGCGGTCTGGACGTGGGTCTTCATGAACCAGCTGCGTTCGTTCTGGGCGCCGTAGCGGTCGCGCATCATGCGGGCCCAGATGCGGCGGGCGGCGCGGAGCTTGGCGATCTCCTCGAAGAACTCGTTGTGGGCGTTGAAGAAGAAGGAGAGGCGGGGGGCGAACTGCTCGATGTCGAGGCCGCGGATGAGGCAGGCTTCGACGTACTCCATGCCGTCGCGGAGGGTGAAGGCGAGTTCTTGGGTGGCGGAGGAGCCTGCTTCGCGGATGTGGTAGCCGGAGATGGAGACGGAGTTCCACTTGGGCAGGTGCTGAGACTGGAACTCGATGGTGTCGACGACGAGTTTGGTGGAGGCTTCGGGCGGGTAGATGAACTCGTTCTGTGCGTGGAACTCTTTGAGGATGTCGTTCTGGAGGGTGCCGCCGAGGGTGGACCAGTCGATGCCGCGCTGCTTGGCCATCGCGAGGTACATGGCCCAGATGACGCAGGCGGGGGCGTTGATGGTCTGGGAGACGGTGACCTGGTCGATGGGGATGTCTGCGTAGAGGCGGTGCATGTCCTCGATGGTGTCGATGGCGACGCCGCACTTGCCGACTTCGCCGAGGGAGAGGGCGTCGTCGGAGTCGCGGCCCATGAGGGTGGGGAGGTCGAAGGCGGTGGAGAGGCCGGTGTTGGCTTTGGTCTTGGTGGTCTTGCCGGCGTTGAGGATGTACTTGAAGCGTTGGTTGGTGTCGTCGGCCGAGCCGAAGCCGGCGAACTGGCGCATGGTCCAGAGGCGGGTGCGGTAGCCCTTGGGGAAGAGGCCGCGGGTGTAGGGGAACCGGCCCGCTTCGGCGATGTCGCGGTCGATGTGCTTGAGGGATTCGGGTGAGGAGTCTGGGGTGTAGTTGGGGTCGAGTTCGATGCCGGAGATGGTGACGGCGTTGGGGTCTGGTTTGTAGTTGGTGGGCTTGGAGGCCGTTTCTTTGGTCAGTCGGGTGTTGTCGGCGGTGGTCATGGGTCGGTCCTCCCTCTGGATCGGCCTGTGATTGGAACTCGTGGACTGCTCCAAGTTTAGGTTGTTCGGGGGTGGTTTGGAAGGGTGTGCCGCTGGGCCCCGGCATTCTGGATGTTTAGGGAGGTCTTTACGTGTTCCTCACGCGTCTCGGGGGCTCGACGAGGTAGGGTCACACACGCCGGCTTTGCCGCGCGGTTCTGTGTTGTGTTTATGGAGTCAGCCATGCTGGTGGGTTTGCGTGCGTTTATCGGTCAGGCGGTCGTGGGTCTCGTTGCCGTCATCGGTGGGGTTGCTTGGGGGCAAGCAACCGCTCCGGTGACGACCGAGCGTCATCTTCGTTCGCACAACGAACCTCACGAGAAGGTGGTCGACGGGCATCGGTTCCATACGAGCCGTGAGGGTGCGATTCTGTATCTGCCGGTGGAAGATGACGCGTTTACGTTCGCGGTGTTCGGTGATCGGACTGGCGGGCCAAACGAGGGGATCGATATCTTGGCCGAAGCCGTAGCGGACGTGAACTTGCTCGAGCCCGACTTGGTGATGACGGTCGGGGACATGATCGACGGCTACAACCAGACCGCGCAGTGGCTGGAGCAGATGCGACAGTACAAGTCGGTGATGGACCGGCTGTTGTGCCCCTGGTTTCCTGTGGCCGGCAACCACGATGTGTATTGGCGCGGTCCCGATCGTCCGAACGGCGAGCACGAAGCGAGCTATGAGGTCCACTTCGGGCCACTGTGGTACGCGTTCGAGCATAAGGACTCGTGGTTCATCGTTTTGTACACCGACGAGGGCGATCCCGAGTCGGGTCAAAAGAACTTCCGTCGGCCTGAGTCACAGCGGATGAGCCCGGAGCAATACGAGTGGCTCAAGGAGACGCTCGCCAACCAGACCTGCGACGCCGATCATGTGTTTGTGTTTGTGCATCACCCGCGCTGGCTGGGCGGTGGTTACGGCGACGATTGGGCGAAGGTTCACGAACTGCTGCGTCTGGCGGGCAACGTATCCGCGGTCTTCGGTGGGCACATTCACAGGATGCGGTACGATCCGCGCGACGGCATCGAGTATGTGACGCTCGCTTCGGTCGGCGGGCACCAGCGTGGCTATTCGCCGGAGGCTGGTTATCTCCATCAGTACCACATGGTCACGGTCCGAAAGGAGCAGGTCGCTCTGGCGTCGGTGCCCGTGGGGGAGGTGATGGATGTACGTTCGATCACGGGTGAGGTTTCTGAGGCCGTGGACGCGTTGGCGAGACTGGACCCCGTGCTTGTGTTGCGGCCTGAGGTTGATTCAGACGGGTTTGCTGACGGGAAGATGGTTGTGTCGGTGACGAACCCGGTGGAGTATGCGATTGACATCGAGCTGACACCGATGTCAAGAGACTCTCGGTGGTTGATCGGCCCGGATCATGTCCATGCCCGGATTGAACCCGGGGCATCGAAGCTGTTTACGTTTTCGGTATCGCGGGCAGCCGGGACGGTGGATCCGTCGTTGCGTCCGATCGAGTTGCGCCTCGCGGCGGATCTGCTGACAGAGACCGCCCGCTTTCCGGTTGTCCCCCGCGTGGATAGCGTTCCTGGGACGCTCGTGCTTCCCGAGCCCGAGCGGTCCGGGGTCGAAGCGGCGTTGTGTGTGGGAGGTGACGGGGCTGCGTCGGTCGACATGACGGCGGTTGGCGTCGCCGATGGTCCGGTCACGGTCGAGGCATGGATCAATGCTGAAGCGTTCGAGGGTCGAGACGGGGTGGTCGGATCGGCGGGGTATGGAATGTGGCTCGATGGGGGACGCCCGGTCTTTTACGTGCGTCTGGACGGGCGTTGGGTCGACGCTGAGTTGCATGAGGGGCTGACGCTGCAGCCGGGTCGGTGGTATCACCTAGCGGGTGTGTTCGACGGAGAAGAAGTCCGCCTGTACATCGACGGAAACCTGCTCCACGCCCGGGCGGCGTCCGGTTCGTTGCGTGTGACCGGGTCCTCGCTGGTGATCGGCGGGGACACCCGGCGGGGCGGTGCACGCAACGTGTTCTCGGGGTTGATCGACGAGGTCCGGATCTCGCAGGGGGCACGCTACCACGGCGATCGGTTCACCCCGACGAGACGGCATCAGCCCGACGATCGGACGCGATTGCTGCTTCACATGGATGATGCCGTGGGCGGGTATCTGTACGACAGCTCGGGCTTCGGATCGCACCCGGAGTTGTTTGGTGGGGCCGCGGTCCGGCACGCGGAGTGATCTCGTTCCGGGGGTTCAGGCCGCACGCTTGAGGGTTGCGCTTGATTGGTTGAATCCGTCGAGCTCGGCTCTTGCACCAGCGAGGATGAGCAGCTGGCCCTGCTCGAGAACCCGGTCCGGCCCCGGGCGAACGATAAGTTCGCCCCGCGGCGAGCGCGCCGCGACGAAAACCAGCTTGGGATTGGCCTGCCCGATCTCTGCGATGGTGCGGTTGAGGTGGGGGCTGTCTTTGGTGATGACCAGTTCGGTGAAGCTGAGGGAGCCGAGCGCGGCTTCGTCGGTGCCGTGGAGCATGGCGGCGATGTCGGGGCGGAGCATGGACTCGGCGATTGAATCGCCGCTGTAGCGTGTCGGGTTGATCACGGAGGTGGCACCGGCGCGTCTGAGTTTCTGGACGGAAGCGTCTTCCTCTGCGCGGGCGATGATGGTGGCGTCCGGCGCGAGGGCGTGGGCGCTGAGGCAGATCATGGCGTTGGCGGCGTCGCAGGACGTGACCACGGCGACGGATTTGGCGTGCTGGATGCCGGCGGCGATGAGCACATCGTCCTGGGTGGCGTCGCCTTGGAGGGCGATGCCGTTGCGGTTTCTGGCTTCGCGGATGGCTTGCTCGTTGAGATCGATGGCAACGAAGGGGATGCTCTCGCTTCGGAGTCGATTGGTGATGTGCTGGCCGGTTCGGCCGAGGCCGCAGATGATGTGGTGGTCGGTGAGGTGGGCGGCTTTGTGGCGCATGCGTCGCTCCGGTTGGACTGCGCGGGTAGCGGCGTGGGTGATGAACTGGCTGGCTGCGTACGAGACGGTGCCGATGCCCCCGATCATGACGACGGCGGTGAAGCGTTCTCCGGCGGGTGTGAGCCCGTAGTCGCCGTACCCGACGGTGGTGAGCGTGACGAGGGTGAAGAAGAGGGATTGCCAGGGTGTCCATCCCTCGATCCACGTGTAGCCGGCGGTGCCGGCGAGGGCGACGATGGCGCAGAGCGTCAGCGAGCGTCGGACGATCGGGTCCCAGTTCCAGGGCAGGAGGCTGCGTGCGGTCTGCGTGATGGTCACGGACGGGTGATCGGGCGGTCGCGGGCGGTGTTTGAGCGGTCGCGTGCAGATCGGGACATCGGGATCTGGAATGGTGTGTTATCGGGTCGTGGGTCGGTGGGGGTCGGGCCATTTGGCGCGGTCGGTGGCCACGTGGTAGTGGGGGTCCTCGGAGATGTTGACCTCGACGAGGTCGCCGGCGCGGTCGAGGAGTTTGCGGCAGTCTTCGGAGAGGTGGCGGAGGTGGAGGCGTTTGCCGACTTTCGTGTAGCGGTCGGCGAGGTTGTTGATGGCTTCCAGTCCTGATTGGTCGTAGACGCGGCTGAAGTAGAAGTCGATGACAACGTCGTCGGGATCGGAGGCCGGGTCGAAGAGTTCGCGGAAGCGGGAGACGGAGCCGAAGAAGAGCGGGCCGTGGAGTTGGTAGATCTTCGAGCCGTGCTCGTTGAGTTGTGTGTCGGCGATGAGGTGCTTGCTTTTGGTCCAGGCGAAGACGAGGGCGGAGAGGGCGACGCCGATGAGGACGGCGGTGGCGAGGTCGTGCATGAAGACCGTGTAGCCGGCGACGACGAGCATGACGAGGACTTCGGGCCAGGGGATTTTGCGCCAAGTCTGGAGGGTGGTCCATTCGAAGGTGCCGATGACGACCATGAACATGACGCCGACGAGGGCGGCCATGGGGATGGCTTCGATGTACGGGGCGAGGAAGAGGATGAAGAGGAGGAGTGCGGTGGCGGCGGTGATGCCTGAGAGGCGTCCGCGCCCGCCCGATTTCACGTTGATGAGGGACTGTCCGATCATGGCGCAGCCGCCCATGCCTCCGAAGGCGCCGCAGGTGACGTTGGCGACGCCCTGTCCCACGCATTCGCGGTTGCCGCTGCCGCGTGTTTCGGTGAGTTCGTCGACGAGGGTGAGGGTCATGAGGGATTCGATGAGCCCGACGCCGGCGAGGATGATCGAGAAGGGGAGGATGATGCGGAGGGTCTCCCAAGTGAAATCGGGGAGAACGTAGTCGTCGAGCCAGATGAGGATGGGCAGGCCGCCGGCGATGCCGACTTCGTCGGTGTTGACCGAGGCGATGGCGGCGTCGGTTTCTGCTTCGGTGAGCGGGGCGAGGGGGGCTTTGGTTTCGGGTGCGGCTTCGATGCCGACGGGGAGGTCTGCGGTCGCGGCGGCGAGGAGGGCTGCATCCTTGTCGGCTTGGGCGTTCTTGACCGCGTCGGCGCGGGTGCTGTCGAGGATCATGTCGCGGACGGTGAGCACGGTGCGGACTTCTTCGCCCGCGGCGTTGGTGGATGCGGAGTTCGTGTTGATGAGATAGGCGGCGCCGGCGATCAGGAGGATGGCGGCGAGGGACGAGGGGACGGCTTTGGTGAGCTTGGGGAGGAAGGCGATGATGGCCATCGAGATCGCGACGAGCCCCAGCATGATGTACAGGCGCTGGCCGGTCAGAAAGGACATCGCGCCCGATTCGTCGATGGTTTTGAAGGAGCCGATCTGGGCGAGCAGGATGACCACGGCGAGCCCGTTGACGAAGCCGAGCATGACGGGGTGGGGGACGATGCGGATGAACTTGCCCAGGCGGAGGAGGCCGACGGTGATCTGGATGATGCCGCAGAGGATGACGGCGGGGAAGAGGTACTCGATGCCGTAGACGGCGACGAGTGAGACGACCACGACGCCCATGGCGCCGGTGGCGCCGGAGATCATGCCGGGTCGGCCGCCTAGGACGGAGGTGATGAGGCAGATGATGAACGCCGCGTAGAGACCGACCAGGGGCGGGACGCCTGCGAGGAACGCGAAGGCGACCGCTTCCGGGACGAGCGCGAGGGCGACGGTGAGCCCGGAGAGGATCTCGGTGCGTGGGGAGCCGGAAAGCGCGGTCTTGAGATCGAATGTGGTGAGGATTCGTTCTTTGAGTTGGGTCATGGCTGGTGTGATGCTCGGGCGGGATCGGCGGGCGTATTGAGTGAGAAAGGGCCCGTGCGGTGTGCACGGGCCCTGTGGGGGATTCGGTTCTCCCGAGGGCTGTGAGTCTAGGGCCCGGCAGGGAGTCGATGTTCAGATCCGATCAGTTCAGATCGAAGCGGTCGAGCATCATGACCTTGTTCCAGGCGGCGACGAAGTCGCGGACCATGCGCTCGTGGCCGTCGGCGGAGGCGTAGACCTCGGCGATGGCGCGGAGGTGTGAGTTGGAGCCGAAGATGAGATCGCAGCGGGTGGCGGTGTACTTCGTGTTGCCGGTGGAGCGTTCTTTGAGTTCGAAGGCGGTTTCGGAGGAGTCGTTGGGGACCCACTCGTAGTCCATGCTGGTGAGGGTGGTGAAGAAGTCGTTGGTGAGCAGGCCCGGTCGGTCGGTGAAGACCCCGTGCTTGGAGTGGTCGTAGTTCTGGTCGAGGACTCGGAGCCCGCCGGTGAGGACGGTCCACTCGGGCGCGGTGAGGGTGAGCAGGTGGGCGCGGTCGAGGAAGATGCGTTCGGGGGCGACCTTGAAGGCGACGTCGTCGCGGTGGAAGTTGCGGAAGCCGTCGGTGACGGGCTGGAGCCAGTCGAAGGACTCGGCGTCGGTGTGATCGGCGGTCGCGTCGGTGCGGCCCGGGGTGAAGGGGACGGAGGTGTCCACGCCCGCGTCCTTGGCGGCTTTCTCGACCGCGGCGCAGCCGCCGAGCACGATCGTGTCGGCCAGGGAGATGCGCTTGTTGCCGGGCTGGGCGTTGTTGAACGACGCGCGGATCGCTTCGAGTGTGGTGAGGGCCTTATCGAGCTCTTCGGGGCGGTTGACGGCCCAGGCGCGTTGGGGGGCGAGGGCGACGCGGGCGCCGTTGGCGCCGCCGCGTTTGTCGGAGTCGCGGTAGGACGACGCGGCGGACCAGGCCGCGGAGACGAGCTCGGGCACGGTCAGGCCGGACGCGAGGATCTCTTGCTTGAGGTGGTCGGCGTCGGCGTCGTTGATCAGCTCGTGATCGACCTCGGGGATCGGGTCCTGCCAGATGAGGTCTTCGGCGGGGACTTCGGGGCCCAGGTAGCGGGCCTTGGGGCCCATGTCGCGGTGGGTGAGCTTGAACCACGCGCGGGCGAAGCACTCTGAGAAGTAGTCGAAGTCCTCGAGGAAGCGGCGGCAGATCTTGTTGTACTCGGGGTCGACCTTGAGGGCGAGGTCGGTGGCGAGCATCATGAGCTCGTTCTGCTGGCCCTCGACGTGTGCGTCGGGGGTTTTGGGTGCGTCGGCGGAGGCGGGCTTGTATTGGATGCCGCCGGCGGGGCTCTTGGTGAGTTCCCAGTCGTACTTGAAGAGGTTCTCGAGGTAGGCGTTGTCCCACTTGGTGGGCTCGGGGGTCCAGGCCCCCTCGATGCCGCTGGTCATGGC
This sequence comes from Phycisphaerales bacterium UBA6054, assembly GCA_002429045.1. Classification (GTDB taxonomy): domain Bacteria; phylum Planctomycetota; class Phycisphaerae; order Phycisphaerales; family UBA1924; genus UBA6054. The sequence goes on along the minus strand of DIYM01000106.1, from coordinate 2,374 downwards.
GTACTCGGCGAAGCCGGTGCCCTCGGTGTTCTGCCAGCCCATGCCCATGGCGGAGATGGGGGCGCCCTCGGGCGCGGGCCCGACCTTGTCGCCCGAGACGGCGCCGTGGGATTTGCCGAAGGCGTGGCCGCCCGCGATGAGGGCGACGGTCTCTTCGTCGTTCATGGCCATGCGTGCGAAGGTCTCGCGGATGTCGCCGGCGGAGGAGAAGGGGCAGCCGTCGCGGCGGGGGCCTTCGGGGTGGACGTAGATGAGGCCTTGGAACGAAGCGCCGAGGGGGGCGTCGAGTTCGTAGTTGCTGTCGCCGGGCTGGCCGGTCCAGCGTTTGGTGCGGGTGACCATCTCGCCGCCCGCGTGGGGGTCGGTCTCGCCGACGGATTTGCCGTCCCAGAACTCGCTGCCGAGGTAGATGCCGCGGTCGGGTTCCCAGGTGTCGACGCGGCCGCCGCCGAAGCCGAAGGTCTTGAAGCCCATGATCTCGAGGGCGACGTTGCCGGTGAGGATCATGAGGTCGCCCCAGGAGAGGGCGTTGCCGTACTTCTGCTTGATGGGCCACAGCAGACGTCGTGCCTTGTCGAGATTGGCATTATCGGGCCAGCTGTTCAATGGGGCAAAACGCTGGGTGCCATAGCCGGCTCCACCGCGTCCATCAGACACCCGATACGTGCCCGCGCTGTGCCACGTCATGCGAATGAACAGTGGGCCATNNGTACTTCTGCTTGATGGGCCACATGAGTCGGCGGGACTTGTCGATGTTGCCGTTGTCGTCCCAGGAGTTGGTGGGCGCGAAGCGTTGCATGCCGGTGCCGGCGCCGCCGCGCCCGTCGGCGATGCGGTAGGTGCCGGCGGCGTGCCAGGCCATGCGGACCATCTGGGGGCCGTAGTTGCCGTAGTCGGCGGGCCACCAGTCCTTGGAATCGGTGAGCATCTTCTTGATGTCTTCCTTGACGGCGTTGAGGTCGAGCGATTTGAAGGCTTCTGGATAGTCGACGTCGGCGATGGGGTTGGCGTGGGGCGGGTTCTGGTGGAGCAGTTCGACTTGGAGGCGGTTGGGCCACCAGTCGTTGATCTGGGGGGCGGACCCGAGGGCGCCGGAGACCGTTGAGCCTCTGAAGGGGCACTTGGAGGAGGGTGCATCGGTGGTGGAGGCGGGTGTCATGGGGTGGTTCCTGGGTTTCGGTGTGTCGGTTGGCGCGTGCCCGGCGGGCGGCGGCCGTGGTCTGGCATGGTCCTGGAAGCGTGTCATGATGTGCGTGCGATTGCGATTCGTCAAATGCATCGGGCGGATATGATCGATCCGGAATACGCAACGCAATGCGGGCCTGGAGGGATCTGTGATGGACATGGACGACCTGGCGGGGTTTCTGGAGGTCGCGAAGACCCGCAATCTGACGGAGGCGGCGGTGAGTCTGTCTGTGTCTCAGTCGACGCTGAGCCGGCGTATCCAGCGGTTGGAGCGTGAGTTGGGGCAGCCGTTGTTCGAGCGGTCGAGCCGGGCGATGACGCTGAACGATGTGGGCGAGCAGTTTCTGGGGCGTGCGAAGCAGATTGTGGCGATCTGGGAGGAGGTCTCGGCGGAGTGCGCCGACGAGCCGGCGGC
>DIYM01000106.1:0-710 GCA_002429045.1 Phycisphaerales bacterium UBA6054 | reverse complement strand
CGAGCCGGCGGCGGGGGTGGTGCGCGTGGGTGCCATCCCGACGGTGGCTCCGTACCTCTTGCCTGGGGTGCTGATGCGGTTCTCGGATGAGTACCCGCAGGTGCGGGTCATCGTGACGGAAGATACCACGGGGCGGTTGCTCGAGGCGTGCCGTGACGGGGCGGTCGATATCGGGATCATGAGCGAGCCGTTCGATGCGACGCATCTTGAGAAGCGGGCGTTGTACGAAGAAGAGTTGCTGCTGGGGTTGCCCGATGGGCATCGGCTGGCGGAGCAAGGGCGGGTCGGGTCCGGTGATCTTCAGAACGAGGCGTTGGTGGTGCTGAACGGGGAGAACTGCCTGACGGATGCGGTGTCTGCGTTCTGTCGTGATCGTTCTGTCAATGTCAAGAGCGTTGGGCATGTGCACCAGCTGTCGATGCTGCAGGAGTTGATCGGCCTTGGTTACGGGTTGTCGCTGATCCCCGAGTTGGCGGCGCGGTCCGACGGATCGGGTCGGCGTGTGTATCGACGGATGTCGGCACCCAGGCCGACGCGGCGGATCGTGGGGGTCCGGAATCCGTATCGGTTCCAGAAGGGTGTGTCCAAGCTGTTCTGGGAGAGCCTGGCGTGTTTCGCGAAACAGGCCGGGGGGGGGTGATCCGGCGCAGAATCCGCGGTTGATCGGGATCGAACGGACGACGTTCAGCGTTGAGAACGCCGCAGGCTGC
>DIYM01000073.1 GCA_002429045.1 Phycisphaerales bacterium UBA6054 | reverse complement strand
CGGGATTCGTCCGGTTGGTTGCCCGTCTCCGGGCGCCGGTCGGGCTTCTTGGTGATGCCGACGGCGGGCCCGGTCTCGGGCGGGCGGAACGGGATCACTTCGGGCCCGGTTTTCTCTTTGTCGGTCGTGAACGTAGTGAAGCCGGGCCTGTGCCCGTGGTTGTGGTGGTGGTCGTGGTAGGGCGGTCGTTTGTCGATGTAGATGCAGACCTTGGCGCAGCGGTGATCGCAGCGGTGGTGGTGGCCATCGTTGTACCAGTGGTGGTTGTCGTAGTAGTGGTTGGTGTAGTACGAGGGCCCGAAGGTCTTCGTGGAGAGCTTCGTGATCACGATGCACGGGCTCTCGCACAGGCGGTCGCACACGTGATGGTGGCGGTGCGACGTGTAGAACGTCCTGTGGTGGTGGCGGACGGAGTGGCCCCCGCACCCGGTCAGGGCGATCGCGATCAGTCCGAGTGTCGCGGCGAGCGCGTGGGATGTCCGGACGCGGGCCGGGCGGCGCGTGGTCATGGTGCTCTCCTGGTTCTGGAGGGGTGGTGTCCCGAGGGGACCGCCCCGATCGCGGCTGGCTGACAGGGTTCCTGAGAAAATCAGTCCCGCCAGCGTCGGGCGGCGACCCCGTCCTCGAACGCGATGTGGACGGCGCGATCGTGGGTGGTGCTGGAAGCGCCGCCGAACACGAGGAAGACCGAGCCCCTGCTCTTGGTGCGTTCGGTCCAGCGCCAGGTGAGGGTCTCGTTGCCGGGCTCGCCGACGCGGCTGGTGGGCTCGCCCAGCGCGGCGATCGCCTGGTCAGGCGTGGACTGCCCGAGCACGACGGCCCGGTCGGCGCCGGGGGAGACACGCTCTCCCGAGAACTTCGAGGAACTCGATGAGGTGATCAGGCAGCCGGTGGCGGCGGGGACAGCGGTCAGGGCGAGGGCGAGCACGGCGGATCGGGCGAGAGCGTGGGACCGGGGCATGGTTCTTCTCCGTGGATGGTGTTGCGTGCGTTCGGCCGCAGACCGCGGCGGTGTGCGAGGGCTGACAGGTGATTGGGAGATTGGCACGGCGGATAACGCGCACGCGGCGGTCATCGAGGGGATGGATTACCCCGACTCGGCGAGCGCCACCCGGAAGGGCTGGAGCGCCGCCCGCATGATGCCCCGCGCCACGGCGGGATCGTTCGCCACGATCCGCTCGGCGTCCCCGCGGTCCTGGGCGCGGAACGCGAACACGCCGCGGTGCGGCGCTTCGAGCGTGCGACCGGCGAGGATCAGCGTGCCCGACGCGAGCAGCGACTCGTAGTACGCGAAGTGGGCGGCGACCGCGTCGCCCTCTTCCGGGGTCGGGTCCTCGGGCATGGCGGGCCGGATCGGCTCGAGCGTGCAGAGGAACTCGGGCCATTCCGGGCGGGGCGTGGGGGTGGGTTCGTCTCGCATCAGCCGAGCATACCACCGCGCGTCGCGTGCGATACCCTGTACCCGTGGAACCGGTCGGTGAGCAGTTGGACGCCAGGCGTGCCGCGGAAGCGGTCGTCCATCGTTTGCACGGGCGCGGGCACGTCGCGTATCTGGCCGGGGGGTGCGTTCGCGATGAGTTGCTCGGCGAGGAGCCCAAGGACTTCGATGTCGCGACGGATGCGCGCCCGGGCGAGGTCCGCGGGATGTTCAGGCGGACCGCCGAGGTGGGTGCGGCGTTCGGGGTGATGCTCGTCCGCGAGTTCGGGCCGACCATCGAGGTCGCGACGTTCCGCGCCGACGGTGAGTACTCCGACAAGCGCCGTCCGGACTCGGTCGAGTTTTCCGACGCCGAGCGTGACGCGCGGCGTCGGGACTTCACGATCAACGCGTTGTTCATCGACCCGCTGGGGTCGGGCGACGACCGGGTCATCGACTTCGTGGACGGACGCCGGGATCTGATCACCCGGACGCTCCGGGCGGTCGGGGACCCCGAGAAGCGTCTGGCGGAGGACCACCTGCGGGCGTTGCGGGCGGTCAGGTTCGCCGCCCGGTACGGGCTCGGGATCGATCCGGCGACGGCGGGGGCGATCCGCCGTCACGCGTCGGCGTTGAGCGGGGTCAGCCGCGAGCGGATCGGGGGCGAGATCCGGCGGATGCTGGTGCACCCGTCCCGCGCCAGGGCGTGCGAGTTGCTGCACGAACTGCGCCTGGCGCGCGCGGTGTTCGGTGAGGTCGCCGAGTACGACGATGCTCCCGTCGTTGGGCTGGAGCCGGGCGTGTCGTTCATCGCGGCGTTGATGGGGTTGCTCGTCGCCCGCGGGCACGACCCGGGGTCGCCCGACTCGGGGCGTGTGGCGTCGGTGCGTCGGTCGCTGCTGCTCTCGAACGACGAGCGCGACGGGCTGCGTGATGGGCTCGGCGCGTTGCGCCGGCTCATCGTCGAATGGGACGGGCTGGGCGAGGCGTCTCGCAAGCGGCTGGCCGCGGGCGCCGGCTTCGCCGACGCGGTGGCGCTGCTGGGGTCGATCGACGCCCCCCGCGCGTCTGCCGTACGAGCCGAGGTGGCGCGTCTGGGCGGGCGGTTCGGGGGCATCGCGCCCGACCCGCTGATCGGCGGCGAGGACCTGATCGCGATGGGGCTGACACCCGGGCCGGGGTTCGCGGAGATCCTGGACCGTGTGTACGACGCGCAGCTGGAAGGGCGTGTCTCCGACGCCCGGGGCGCCCTGGGGCTTGCGGGCTCGCTGGCGGGGCGGGGCGGGTAGCCCCGGCATGCCCTGTTCGGGCCCCGCACTCGTCCGGGCCGCGGATCGGAGCGGGCCCCCGCGGGCTCGGGCGGCGGTCCCCTAGGATCGGTTTCGCGTTCCTTGTGGGACCTATGGAGATTCGGACTATGTCTACGCTGGCCACCAGTGAGTTTGTACCCGCCGACATCGATTGCTCGAAGTGGGAGAACATCGAGCCGTTCTTTCGCGAGCTCCGCGACCGCGCCGTGACCAGCGCCGAGGCGTTCGAGCGGTGGCTGCTTGACCGCTCGGAGTTGGACGCGACGGCCGGAGAGGCGGCGGCGGTCCGCTACATCGCCATGACCTGCGACACCGCGTCGGACGAGAAGAAGCAGGCGTACCTGAGTTTCGTCGAGAACATCATCCCGAAGATGACGCCTGCGGACTTCGAGCTCAACAAGAAGCAGGCGGAGTTGGCCAAGCGGTTCGATCTGGGCGACCGCTACTTCGTGATCAACCGCGACACGATCTCCGCGGTCGAGCTGTTCCGCGAGGAGAACGTGCCGCTGCAGACCGAGCTCACCAAGCTGGACTCGGACTACGACACCATCTGCGGGGCGATGACCGTCGAGTTCGACGGCGAAGAGAAAACCCTCCCGCAGATGGGCACGTACCAGGAGTCGGGCGATCGTTCGGTGCGTGAGGAGGCCTGGAAGAGGGTTGCCGAGCGACGCGCGCAGGATGCAGAGAAGATCAGCGACATCTTCGACAAGCAGGTCGTGCTCCGCGATCGGCTCGGCAAGAACGCGGGCTTCGACAGCTTTGTCGGCTACGCGTTCAAGGCCAAGGGCCGGTTCGATTACACGCCCGAACACTGCTTCGCGTTCCACGCGGGGATCGAGGAGCACGTGATGCCGTTCGTCGCCCGGCTCGATGCCAAGCGGCAGAAGGAGCTCGGTGTCGAGTCCCTGCGCCCGTGGGATCTGGCGGTCGATCCGAAGGGCGGCGCGCCGCTCAAGCCGTTCGTCGACGGGGCGGATCTGGTCGCCAAGACCGGGCGTGCGTTCGACCGGCTGAGCCCCGAGCTGGGCGAGATGTTCGGCTCGATGGGCGACGGGACCAACACCAATGGGGCCGAGAACGGCGCCAGCCTGGACCTGGACAGCCGCAAGGGCAAGGCCCCGGGCGGGTACCAGTACATGCGTGACCGCAGCCGGAAGGCGTTCATCTTCATGAACGCGGCCGGTCTGCACCGGGACGTCGAGACCATGGTCCACGAGGCGGGGCACGCGTTCCACTCGATGTACTGTACCGACGAGCCGCTGGTGCACTACCGCAGCGCCCCGATCGAGTTCTGCGAGGTCGCGTCGATGAGCATGGAGCTGCTCACGATGCCGATGTGGGACGAGTACTACCCAGAGCCGGCCGACGCGAACCGCGCCCGGCGCAAGCAGATGGAGGGCTCGATCGGGCTGCTCCCGTGGATCGCCACGATCGATTCGTTCCAGCACTGGATCTACACGAACCCGTCGCATTCGCAAGACGACCGGGCGGCCAAGTGGCTGGAGATCGAGGATCGCTTCGGGCACATGGGGCACCGCGTGGACTGGTCGGGCATCGAGCGCTTCCGCCCGCTGGTGTGGCAGCGCCAGGGGCACCTGTTCGGCGCGCCGTTCTACTACGTCGAGTACGGGATCGCCCAACTCGGCGCGCTCGGTCTGTGGCTGATGAGCCTCGAGCGGGGCGTGCCCGCGGCCCTCGACGCGTACAAGCGGGCGATGTCGCTGGGCGGCAGCAAGCCGCTGCCCGCCCTGTTCGAGGCGGCCGGCCTGCCCTTCGACTTCGGGCCCGACACCGTCGGACGCCTCGTCGAGCGGGTCGAGAGCGAGCTCGACAAGCTGCCGGAATAAAACCCGGTCAGCGTTCGGCGCCGGCGATCCTGAACTCCTCGAGCGGCCCGAGCCCGATTTCGGCTCGGGCCGCGTTCGTTTGGTCGATGTCGACCACCTCGGGCGGCAGGACCGAGTTGGTCGCGCGGTCGTACATCCGGGCCGTGCCGTACAGCTGCGGCCGCCCGTCGTGCTGGCGCTTGCGGTCGAAGATCATCGCGTACTGTTTCGGTTCCATGCGTTCGGCCATCGCTTCGCGCTTCAGCACGGGAAGCACCCACCCCACGTCGCCCGGGCGCATGTGGATCAGCACGGGGGTCATATCGGGTGTGCCCTCGCCCAGCAGTTCCTCGCTCGGCCATCCGAATCGCTCGACGAGGTTCATCAGGATGCGTGTGTTCTGCTCGTCCAGCGCGTTCTGGAGCTCCCACAACCGGGCTTCTTCGTCCGGGTCGAGCCTGATGCCCTCCGCTTTGCGCCGCGCCCACTCGGCCATGTGCGCGTCGTCGTCAAGGGCTTCCAGCTCGGCCAGCTCTTCCGGGTCCGTGGTTCCCCAAGAGATCGCGGTTCGGTGCTTCTGGTCATCGATCGCGATCTGCTCGACGGCCGCCCGGAAGCGAACACAGTCTTCTTCCGTTGGTTCGACGCGTTCGGCACCGGTCGCGGTGATCGCGTCGGCCGGCTTCGCGGGGGCATCGGATGGCGACTGCAGACATGCGATCAGCGCGATCAGAGGCAGCATGGTCTTCTCCCGTGTGTGTTCGCTCCCCAAGGAGCGTCTCACGGGATGCGCGCGACGGCTCGGCCCGTCAGGGCTGCCGCGAAATCAGCTCGCCGATGATCCGTTCGTACGCGTGTTGCTGCTCGCTGAACGCCTCGCCCGTCGCCGGCCCGGTGAAGCCGGTGTGGACGCTCACGATCTCGTTCTCGCGGTTCAGGAAGATCGTCGTCGGGTAGCTGCGCACCCGGTCGAGGATCGGCAGCTCGGCGGACGACTTGGACTTGTCCGAGAGCCCGGCGATCAGGATCGGCCACGTGGCCCCGAAGCGTTCTTGGTACCGTTGAACCTGACGGGCCGAGCGCTCGTGATCGTCGGTCAGCTCGAACGCGAGCCCGACCACGCCGAGCCGGTCGCCGTGCAGGTCCTTGAGCCGCTTGAGCTCCGCGGCCGCGTCGGAGCAGTTCGGGCACCACGTGCCGAACACGTACAGGACGCGGGCCGGCGCGTCCGAAGCGTCGAGCAGATCGGTGACCCTGGTGGGTGCGCCGTCGAGGGCCTTGAAGGCCAGGCCGTCGAGCGCTCCGGCGTCCGCCACCGTGGTCTGCCCGAACATGTCGGGCAGCCGCGCGTCCGGATCACGCTGAGCCGTCCATGTCTCGTGCCACCAGTTGCCCGACCAGAAGTCGCCCTTCAGACTTCCGTCTTCCTGTGTGACCGCGGTAAACAAAAATGCGTGGGCACCATCAAAGCACGAAAGCACAAGCTTCGCGGGCGGGATGTCGGGCATGGGAGTCCCACAGAACGGCGCGTATCCGTCACGCGCGCCGGCCAGAAAACCGTAATCTCCGGTTGGAGTCAGGAATGTGCCGAGAACCGGGACTCGATATGCACCGATGGTCGGCGCATGCCCCTCAGTGAGTCCGAGGCTTGTGAGTTGCGCAACAGCCGGTCCTGATTTCGAGAACTGCACCGCCCACTTTGTATCGTCCTTTGTGTCTGATCGGACATCGAATGTCGATCGGCTTTCCCAACCAACTCGCGTGTTTGTGTCACCCAGCAAGAACCAAGTGACGGGCTTCCGGTCGGCCTGGGCACGGAACGGCACCCGGTCGGCGCGATCGCCCCGATCCCGTATCCATTCACCTTCGAGGTTCACGATATCAAAGTGACCGCCGACACCCTTCGACGTAAGAACGGGATCGCCGATACGCATCCTGATCTCGGAGTCATAATGGGGGAAGCCCCAAATCATCTCTGGGCCTGAGACCTCAACTACCGGCACGCCGACGATCTGCTCTCCGTTCCGGATCCAGACTCTGAGTTCAAACTCACGGTCGGCGTCCGGATCGAACTGGGCGAGCATCAGCCTTGCTCGCTGGTACATGGGATCGGGGAGCGGCTTGGTCGAGGCGTCAGATGTATCGATCACCGCCCAGAGCTCGTCCACTCTGGCCTGGCTCTCGGCGACGCTGTGCTCGAACGAGTCTTGCTCAACAACCAGGTTCCAAGACCAGTCGAAGGGCAGCCACTGCTCATACTCTCGGCCCGAGCCCTCGTCCAGGCTCGTCCCGACCAGCAGGCCGGCGTTGTGCCAGATCGATCCATCCGGAGGCGCGTCCCCGGCCGGATTGGCGGCGTGTGCGCATGTTGCGATGGAGAGCGTGACAGCGGCAGCGAACGGTCGTCTCATGGCGAGACTCTACGTTTCATCAGACGGACGGGCTGCAACGGCTTTGTCACTTGCGTCGAGCCACCGTCACGCCCTCGCGGATCGGCAGGCAGGCCGCGTCGTACCGCGGGTCCTGAGCCAGCATGCGGTTGAGCCGGTCCGCACCGTCGTGCGCCGGTCGGTTGCCCTCGGGCTCGCCGATCCACCAGTCGCCGCTGCCCAGCGCGTTGTCGACGACCAGCAGCCCGCCGGGGCGCAGCAGCCCGTTGGCGTGCGGGAAGTAGTCCGGGTACTCGCTCTTGATCGCGTCGAGGAACACCAGGTCGGTCGAGCCTGCGCCGAGTTCGTCGACCAGCGCCGGCAGCCCGTCGAGCCCGGCGGCGCGTCGGACCTCGACGCGATCGCCCAGCCCGCACGCCGCGAAGCCATCCTCGGCGAACGCCGCGTGCTTCTCGACCGGTTCGAGGGTGATCAGCCGCCCGTCGGCGTGCATCCCGCGCGCCAGCCAGGTGCCCGAGTACCCCGCCAGGGTGCCGACCTCGACGATCGTGCGTGCATCGGCCATGGTCGCCAGCAGCATCAGGAACCGCCCGACGGCGGGCGACACCGCGATGTCCGGGAGCCCGGCCTCGATGGCGCGGGGCATCAGCGATCCGAGGTGCTCGTCCTGATCGCCGAAGACGTCATCGAGGTACGCGGCCGTCGTGCTCCAACGCTGGGGGGTCATGTCCATGCGTGAGCGTACGTCGCCTGCAGGCCGTTCTCCGGTTCTACGATGCCCCATGCCCGAAGCCCCGTTCTCGCCGATCGCCGAAATCCTGGGTGAACTCCGCGCCGGGCGCATGGTCGTGGTGACCGACGACGAGCATCGCGAGAACGAGGGCGATCTGATCCTGCCCGCCGAGTTCATCACGCCCGAGGCCGTCATGTTCATGCTCAAGGAGGCGACCGGGTACATGTTCGTCTCGCTGCCCGAGGGCGACTGCGACCGCCTCAACCTGCACGGGCAGGCCCCGGTGAACACCTCCGCCCGCGGCACCCCGCTGACCGTGACCGTCGACGGGCACCCCAAGCACGGCTTCACCACCGGGGTCAGCGCCCACGAGCGTGCCCGCACGATCAGGATGCTCATCGACCCGGGCAGCAAGCCGGACGATTTCGTACGCCCCGGGCACATCAACCCGCTGCGTTCGCGCGACGGGGGCGTCCTCGTCCGCGTCGGGCACACGGAGGCGCTGGTCGATCTCTGCAGGGCGGCCGGGCTCAACCCGGGTTGCGTGGGGATCGAGATCGTCCGGCCCGACGGCGCCATGGCGCGCGTGCCCGACCTCGAAGAGTTCTGCGCCAAGCACGGGCTGAAGATGTGCTCGATCCGCCAGATCATCGAGCACCGGCTCGAGAAGACCTCGCTCGTGCACCGGCTCGCGCCCGCCTCGGGCACCACCCTGCGGACAGAAGAGGGCGAGTTCACGCTGACCGCGTTCGGGTCCGTCGCCGACGAGCTGCCCCACCTCGCGCTGACCGTCGGCGGCGTGGGCGGACTCGACCCCGATGGTGCCGTCATCGAATCGGACGAGCCGACGCTCGTCCGCGTCCACAGGCGTGACCTGCTCGGCGACATCTTCGGGGACCTGGCCTCCGCCCCGGGCACCGAACCCGGCAGCTCGACCAGCTCGGTCCTGCGCGAGTCGATGCGGGCGATCCAGAACGAAGGACGCGGCGCGATCGTGTACCTCCGCCCGACCACCGTCGGCGATCAGCGCCTCGACGGGCTCCAGACGCCCAAAGGGTTCCAGAAAGAGGACTCGGTCCGCGAAGCGATCCCGCCCGCGATGGTCGAGTACGGGATCGGCTCGCAGATCCTCCGGGCGCTCGGGCTGTCGAAGCTGCGTTTGCTCACCAACTCGACCACGCCGTATCCCAAAATCGACGCGTTCGGGCTGGAGATCACGGAACGCGTCCGGCCCGATCGGCTCTAGGCGGCGGCGTCCTGGGTGTTCGTGGACACGAAGCGGGCACGGATCCCGCCGCAGCTGTCGAAGTGCACAGACTTGACCTCGCCCGTCTCGATCGCCGACGCTTCGGATGAGCGGAGCAGAATCCTGTCGCCGACGACCGCGGGGTGATCGAGCTGAAGCACGAATCCCTGGTCATCGCGCGCGATCAGTGTCGCGGCGAACGTCTGCCCCGGAACGGGACCCCGGTTGCCTGCGCGTTTGACATAAGCGCATGCCACCGGTGTCTCCTCCGGCGCACCGCCCCGCGTGGAGTCCGGATCGACGCGCGGCGAGCTGTCGCGAAGGCGGATCGAGTCGTGTTCCGGCATCGGCATGAGGTCCGCCAGGCTCCGGGCGGGTTGCCCGCTGTCGACAACCGCTCGCTCCGGATCCTGTTCGAGCAGCCGTGTGATGACGCGTTCCCACCCATCGAACACGGCAGTATCGAAGGCCGTTCCGACGTCCTCCCGCATCATGTCGAGCACGCGGAACGGGGGCAGCGGCCCGCGATAGGGGCGTGCGGCGGTCAGGGCGTCGTACACATCCACGATCGCGCAGATCCGGGCGGGCAGCGATATCTGATCGCCCGGCAAACCCCGCGGGTAACCCGAGCCGTTCAAGCGTTCGTGATGGTTCAGGGTCATGTCCAGCGCGGTCTCGCTTGCTTCCGGCTGGGCCATGAGTTGCTTGTAGCCGTGTTCCGGATGAGCGCGGATCGCAAGCCATTCCTGGTCGGAGAGTTTTCCTTCCTTGTTGAGGATCCCGGACGGGACATCTCGTTTTCCAACATCGTGAACCAGACCGCCGTGCGTGATGTCTCGGACGCGTGCGTCGTCGCTGCCGAACAGCTCGGCCGCCAAGAGACCGCACCCCACGCCGACATTGACCATGTGGGTGATGGTGTAAAAATCATGCTCGGACATATCGAGCAGGTACGAGAACTTGGACTCGTCTTCTGTACACCAGCTCGCGAACTGCTCGGCCAGCTTCATGATCGATGCGCCAGCGCCGCACGATGTATGCGGGTACATCAGCTCGGCGATCATCTGCCCGCACGAGTCACGCACGATCCGCGAGCGCTCGGCGCGGCAGAGATCTGGATCGTTGTAGGCAACGGAGATCCGCTGACCGATCAGCTCCTGTACCGCGCGGTGGTCGATCGTCCGGACAAAGAAGTGTGTGATCCCGCGTTCGGTCAGGTTGGCGCAGTCCGACAGGTCGTACGTGGAGCCTTTGGCCATATAGAGCACAGGTTTGCACGCGCCCGGCTTGATGAAGAGGTCCATCGTCAGCTCGGCCGCACCCAGCGAGTCGATCGACACCGGGAAGAACTCGGCCGAAACCCCGATCGTGTGCTCGTTCGCGGTGTCCGCGTCTCGCCCCATGGCGCCTCCTTTGCCGAGATAAGACCATGCTGTGCTCGGTGGGTTCTGCTAGAGGCATCGAGATCTTGGATGCCCCGATTCAGCAACAAACCGCAGTTTTGTGTCCTCAATCCCCCCGAAACGGGCATTGGGTCCCATCTCGGTGTCGCCGGGGGTCTTTGATAGGAAATTGTTAGTGCATTTTCCTGACTTTGCCGTGACACGATCCGCTGTTTGTGGCACAATCCGGATCGGGCGGTCCGAGAGATGCCGGGGCTCGGACGCCGCACCGCGTTCGGTGCCGCATTGCTCACCCCGGCGAGCCACGCACAGGATCTCCATGATGAAGACGAAGTCAGGCAAACGGGCGGCGGGCCTCGCGTTCGGCGCGGGCGTCGTCACGACAGCGGCCGCGGTCGTGCTCTTGGGTGCCGGTCCGGACCACGACCACGACCATAAGCCGCACGACGAACACGACGCGGCGGCGGCGATGTCGCCCCAGGAAGAGATGGAGGCCTACATGGCCACCATCATGCCGGGAGAACACCACAAGCACCTCGTCAAGTCCGCCGGCATGTGGGACGCCAAAACCAGCTTCATGATGGAGCCCGGGGCACCGCCGGTGGAGGGCGTCGGGACCATGGAGTGCGAGATGATCTTCGGGGGGCGGTACCTCGAGTGCAGGTTCCACATGGACGACATGATGGGCATGCCCTTCGACGGGCTCAGCCACGCCGGCTACGACAACGTCCGCCAGCAATACGTCTCGACATGGATGGACACATTCGGCACCGGCATCATGTACATGACCGGTCACATGCACGAGAACGGGAAGATGGAGATGCACGGCAAGACAGCGATGCCCTCTGGTGAGAAAGGGATGAAGATCGTCTCCGAGTGGCACAGCGACGATCACTTCACCGACACGTTCTACGACCAGATGCCCGACGGCACGTGGGTCAAGTCGGGTCAGATCGAGTACACCCGCCGCTGATCAC
>DIYM01000023.1:435-13862 GCA_002429045.1 Phycisphaerales bacterium UBA6054 | reverse complement strand
TGCTGGCCCGCCCGTTCGGGTCGCGGAGCCAGCGGCGGAGGCGGGGGGACTTGGCGAGGTCGGCCCACTGCTGGTCGTGGCCGAAGCGGTGACGCAACGCGGCCGCGACGAGCCCCATGAACATCGGTTGGGGCGTGAGGGGGCGGCTGGTCAGTTCGGGGTGGCACTGGGCGCCGACAAAGTAGGGGTGGGTGAGCGGGGTCTCGGGCGCGACGCCCTCGACGCCCTCGGCGTTGGAGGGCAGTTCGAGCACCTGCATGATGGGCTGCTCGGGGTGTCGTCCGGAGAAGACCAGGCCGCCGGCTTCGAGGCGTTCGATGTACGACGGGTCGACCTCGTAGCGGTGGCGGAAGCGTTCGCGGACGGAGGTCTCTCCGCCGGCGAGAAAGCAGGCGAGGGTGCCGGGGGTGATCTGGACGTCCTGCGCGCCGAGGCGCATGGTGCCTCCGAGGCCTTCGATTTTCTTCTGCTCGGGCAGTTCTGAGATGAGCGGCGAGCCGCACATGGGATCGAACTCGGTGCTGGATGCGTCGGTGATGCCGAGCACGTTGCGGGCGAACTCGATCACCGCGACCTGGAATCCCAGGCAGATGCCGAGGTAGGGGACCATCTGCTCGCGGCAGTGCTTGACACAGGCGATCTTGCCCTCGACGCCCCTGGAGCCGAAGCCGCCCGGGACGATCACGCCGTCGAGGTCGTCCAGGCGTTGTGCGACGGTGGCGTCGGAGATCTCGGTGGTCTCGATCCATTCCTGTTCGATGGTGCAATCCAGGTGGGCCCCGCAGTGCTCGAGGGCCTTGTCGATCGAGGCGTAGGCGTCGCGGAGATCGGCGTACTTGCCGGTGATGCCGATGCGGACGGTGTGGTTGTGCTCGGCGGTCAGGCCCTTGACGAAGCTGGTCCAGTTCTGGCGTGCGCGGTCCTCGTGGCGTGTGTCGACGCGGTCGTGGATGCCGAGGATGCTGAGGATCTCGCGGTCGAGCCCGTCGGCGCGCATCTCGTCTGGGATGGTGTAGATGCTCGATCGGTCGTGCATGGAGAACACGCGTTTGAGCGGGACGTTGCTGAACATGGCGATCTTTTCGAGGACCTTGGGCTGGACGACCTCTTCGGCGCGGCAGGCGATCAGGTGGGGCTGGATGCCGGTCTCGAGAAGGCGTTGGATGCCGAGCTGGGCGGCTTTGGATTTCTGCTCGCCGAGGGCGGGCGGCTCGATGACATAGGTCAGCGCCACGAAGCAGACCGAGCCGGGGCCTTCTTCGAAGGCGAGCTCGCGGAGCGCTTCGATGTAGAAGCCGTTCTCGTAGTCGCCGACCGTGCCGCCGACTTCGACGAAGACGACGTCGGCCGGGCGGCTGCCGTCTCCGCGGAGGGCGAGCTCGCGGAGCTTGCGTTTTACCTCGCCGGTGACGTGGGGGATCATCTGGACGTCGCGGCCGAGGTAGACGCCCTGGCGTTCGCGTTCGAGGATCTCCGTGTAGATCCGCCCGGCGGTCGAGAAGTTCCGGCTGGTCAGGTTCTGGTCGAGCATGCGCTCGTAGGTGCCCAGGTCCATATCGCACTCGGTGCCGTCGTCGAGGACGAAGACCTCGCCGTGCCGGTACGGGTTGAGCGTGCCCGAGTCGATGTTGAGGTATCCCTCGAGTTTGATGGGCGCGACGGTGAGGCCCTTGTCCTTGAGGACCTTGGCCATGGACGAGCTGAAGATGCCCTTGCCCAGCCCGGACATGACGGTGCCGACGATCACGACGTACTTGTGCTGCCCGAAGCGGTATCCGTCGGGGACGGGCGAGTAGTACTCGCTGTTGGTGGTGGCGATCTCGCCGGCGGCGGCGAGGAGGTTCCGTCCGGCACCGTTGCCCGCGCCCGTGTGGGGCGAGGGGTCGCTGCTGTGTCGATCGTGGAGGGGCATCCCAGAGTGTATCAGCGCCGGCGCCGGGCCCGCAAGCGGGTCGGTCATTTGCCCGCAGAACGGGCGGATTGGCGGGCGACGAACGCCCGGTATTGCTCTTCGGTATCGATGCCGGTGTGGGACGCGTTGGTGTAGGCCGCTGTGATCCGGTAGCCCGCCTTGAGCCACCTGAGCTGCTCGAGCGACTCGACCTCCTCCAGTGGTGATGGCGGCCATCCGAGGTACGCTCGGATCGACCCGACGGTGTAGGCGTAGATCCCGACGTGACGCCAAGCGGGCTGATCGGACGGGTTGCGCGGATAGGGGATCGGCGCGCGGGAGAAGTAGTGCACCACACCGACCTCCGGGCCCGGGCCCTGCATCGGTCTCCCGGATATCGCCGCCTTGACGATGTTGGGGTCCTCGAACTGCTCCTTGGAGGCAACCGGCGTGACCGCGGTGCCGACCGTCTGATCGCCCGGGCTTGCTTTGCCGAAGCAGAGTGCCGTGTGCGCGGCGTCGATGACTCCGGGCTCGATCTCTGGCTCATCGCCCTGAACATTGATGATCGCGGCTTTCGGCTCGAGCCCAAGAATCCCGCAAGCCTCGGCGAGCCGGCTTGTGCCGTTGGGATGATCCCCGGTCATGACCGCTTCGAAACCGGCCGCTCGGACAGCGGACTCCACCTCGGGGGCGTCGGTGGCGACGACGACGCGGGAGACCGAGTCGGCTTTGGCGGCCTGCTCGCAGACGTGGACGATCAGCGGCTTGCCGGTGTCCGCTTTGAGGACCTTGCCGGGGAACCGGGTCGAGCCCATGCGGGCGGGGATGATCGCGACGGCGGAGGGGGGCCGCGGCATCGGTCAGGCTTTCAGCTCGGCGAGCATGGCCTTGATCTGCTCGCGTCGTTCGCGGACGTCCTTGTAGTTGAACTTCTGCATCGCGATGCCGGCGGCGATCCTGTCGGCCTCCTCGGCGGCGTCGGCGCTCTGCTCGTTGGTCGCCTTGGCCTGGAGGGCGCAGAGCAGCCCGTAGCGGAGGTCCATACCGAGGACGCTGGCGTCGTCGGCGATGCCGTCGAGCCCGGCCCGGAACGTCCCGACGGCCGCGTCGTCCCAGCCCCCCAGCGAGAGGAAGGACCGCCCCATCTCGAGTTGGACGTTTCGGCGGATCTTCGCGTCGTCCTGGGCCTGCTGGAACTGCTCGATGGCGGCGTCGTGCTCGTTGATGCCGGCGAGGACCTTGCCCAGGGCGAACTTGAGGGTCAGGTCCGTGGGGTAGTTCTCGACCTGGAGCTTGAGCTCTTCGAGCTTCATCTTGGCGAGCGCCTTCTCCGACGATTCGAGCTTCTCGGTCGCTTCGGCTCCGGCTCCGTCGGCATTGGCCAGCTTGCGGAGCTTCTCGACCTGGCGTTCGGCGCGCCTCACCTGGATCTCGCCGGCGGTCTTGCGGAACCGGAACTGGCCCGTTTCCTTGAATGCCTTGCCGAGGATGGACATGGCTTTGAGTTCATCGGCGTTCTTGCCGCGGTCGAGCAGCGCCTTGACGTACTTGGAGATGGTCGGGAGGTCGTCGGGGCGTTCGTTGAGCTCGGCTTCGACGCGTGCGATGATCTGGTCCTTGACGGTGCCGGATTTGGCGACCGAGTCTTCCTGCTCGAGCTGGGCCTGCTTGTCGGCGTCGCGGATGTTCTTGCGGAAACCGCCCTCCTCGCCCGATTCGTCGAAGCCGCCCTTCGACATCGTGTTCTGGGCGAGCATGTTGCGGACGCGGTTCTGGAGCTGCCCGTCGGTTGGATCGAGCTGGGTCGCGATGTTGCCGGCCTGGGCGGCGAGGTCGTAGGCCTCGATCCGCTCGAACGCGTCGAGCAGGCGGACGTAGGTGTCTTTCTTGGACTTCTCGTTCTCGTTGGCGAGCGCGAGCGCGTGCTGGCCGAGCAGGAGGCCGGCGTCGCGGAGCCCGATCTTGCTGGCTGACTCGGCTGCTTTGAGGGCGGCGGCGCCGTCCATCTTCTTGATGCCGTAGTCGAGCAGGGAGTCGATGAACTTGCGGACATCCCCCTTGGCGGTCAGGCCCGACTTGGTGTCCTTGCTGAGTCTGCCCTTGGGGTTCTCCTGGAGGAACGCGTCTGCGGAGCGGAGGAAGCCCTTGAGCGAGTCGAAGTTCGTGGGGTCCCAGCCGAGCCCGTTGAGCCAGAGCTGCATGGCGTACTCGTGGTTGCCGGACTCGTGGACGACCCGGGCGTGGTCCCAGAAGGCTTTGGCCTTCTGCGGGCTGAAGGTGGGCTTGGGGTCGTTGCCGTCGCCTGCGGGCGCTGCCGTTTTCTTGCCGAATATCGCCACGGGTTGCCGCCTCCTTCGGGATGGCGAGTGTATGCGGGCGGGGCGGGCCGGGGTGAGCGCGTCGGGCTGGAGATGCCCGGCCCGTTGGGCGATACGATGTTGGGATGCCGGTCGATCCATCGAAGTTGCGTATCCAGATCTACCCCGCCGAGGTGCTGCGCAAGGTCGCGGGACCGGTGGAACCGGGGGCGGAAGCCGAGGCGGTGGGCGCCCGGATGCTGGAGTTGATGCGCGGTGCCGAAGGGATCGGTCTTGCGGGCCCGCAGGTCGGGCTGGAGTGGCGGATCTTCGTGTGCGATGTCCCGCCCGGAGAAGAGGCGGACGGGGACGGTTCAGCGCCGAGCGCCTCGGACGGGCCCGCGGTGTATCTGAACCCGCGGATCGTTTCGCACGACGGCCCGCTGGAACCGTACGACGAGGGGTGCCTCTCGCTGCCCGGGATCACGGGAGAGGTCAACCGCCCGGCGACGGCGACGATGGAGGCGATGACACCGAAGGGCGAGGTGGTCCGCCTGACCGCGAGCGGGCTGCTGGCCAGGTGCTGGCAGCACGAGATCGATCATCTGGACGGGGTGCTGATCCTGGACAAGATGACGCAGGCGAGCCGGGCCCGGGTCAAGAGCCGCGTGCGGCAGATGGAAAAGGCGGGCCGACGCTGATGCGTGTGGTCTTCCTGGGCTCTGGCGTGTTCGGATTGCCGACGCTCGAGCGCCTTAGCCGGGCCCATAAGGTCGTCGGCGTGGTGACCCAGCCAGATCAGCGGGCCGGTCGTGGGAAGAGGCTGAGCCCGACACCGATCGGGGCGTGGGCGTCGGAGCATCTGCCCGACGTGCCGCTGATCAAGCCGGGCGATATCAACACCGAGGAGGCGCGCGGTGCGGTCCGTTCCTGGGACAGCGACGCGTGGGTGGTGATCGCGTTCGGGCAGAAGCTGGGCGGGCCGTTGTTGGCCGACCGTTTCGCGATCAATCTCCACGCGAGCCTGCTCCCGCGCTGGCGGGGGGCGGCGCCGATCAATCACGCGATCCTGGCGGGCGACACGGTGACCGGGAACTCGGTGATCACGCTGGCGGACCGGATGGACGCGGGGCTCGTGCTCGGGCAGAGCGAGCGGGCGATCGGGCCCGATCAGACCAAGGACGATCTGCACGGCCTGCTGGCCGGAGACGGGCCGGCGTTGATCGATGAGGTGCTTGAGCGGCATCGCGCCGGCACGCTCGAGCCTGTCACCCAGGACGGTTCGATGGTGACGTTGGCGGGCAAGCTCCGCAAGTGCGACGGGTGGGTTGACTTCGGGCGTCCCGCCGATGAGGCCCGGTGCCGGATCAACGGGCTGTCGCCCTGGCCTGCGGTGACGGTCGGGTTCGGCGGGGAGCGCATCAAGGTGCTCCGAGCCGGGCGTGCGGAACACGACGGGCCGATTCCCGAATCAGAGCCCGGGGTCATCGTCGATCCGGTCCGCGGCTTGGTCGCGTGCGGCGGGGGCTCGCTGGTCCGGCTGGTGCAGGTCCAGCCGCCCGGGAAGAAGCCGATGGCGTTCGACGCGTTCGCGAACGGTCGGCGGATCAAGCGGGGCGATCGGTTTGCCGGCGGCAAGCCGGAGGCGTGATGCTGACACTGTGGGACATCATGCTGCCCAAGCGGTCCAAGGGCGCGAGCCGGCGTGCGGTTCGATCCGGTCCGAAGCACCGCACGCCCCCCACCGCCCCGAAGCCGGGGTCGGCGCAGGATCGGTACGAGAAGATCACCCGCGAGATGCTGGCCGAGCACGGGGTACGGGTCCGCAAGTGGCGGTCGTCCATGTCCGGCGTCGCGTGGCAGGTGACGTACCAGGACGGGACGGTCTCACGCCTCATCGAAGCGCCGCGCCCGAAGGGCCCGATGTCGGCCGCGGTGTTTCTGCATGAGATCGGCCACCACGCGATCGGTTTCTCGACGTACTCGCCGCGGTGCTTGGAGGAGTACCACGCGTGGAAGTTCTCGATCGACACGATGCGTGCGTTGGACCTGAACGTGACGCAGCGGGTGCTCGATCGCATGCACGACTCGCTGCACTACGCCATCGAGAAGGCGCGCAGGCGGGGGCTCAAGAGGCTGCCCGAAGAGTTGCTGCCTTATGTCGAGCCTCGGGCGAAGGCCGATCAGGGGCAGCCGGCGTTGAAGAGCGCGATGTAGGCGGCGATGTCGAAGAAGTTGAAGCGGCTGTTGTCGTCGAGGTCGGCTTCGGGGTCCTGCGCGTTGTAGAGCCCGATGAAGCCTGCGACATCGAAGAAGTTGAGGGCGCCGTCGCCGGTGATGTCGGGCGGGCAGCAGTCCAGCCCGAGGTCGCAGAGCGAGAGGCTGAGAAACTCGGACGGCTCGATGTTGGCATTCGCGTCGATGTCCAGGCCGATCTGGGTTGACGGAACGAGCGACCCGCCGTCTGCTGTCTGGTAACCCGCGACGGCGACGCGGAGCCGGTCGGTGCCGGGACCGAACTCACCGGCGAGCGAGATGGTCATCTCGAGGACCGAGCCCTGGGCGATCTGCGACGGGGCCGACTGGTCGAACCACGCGTTGAAGCCGTTGTCGGCTTCGTTGGCACCGAACGCCGACCACGCGGCGACCTGGCCCGCCTTGCCCCACATCGCGTCCCGCATCGATCCGGGCTGATCGGCGATGAGCACGAAGCGGTCGATGCCGCCCGAGGCGGGGTTGGTGGCGAGGTACAGGCTGTCGCCCTTGACCCCGGCCCAGAGTGTCAGCCCGTTGCGTTGGGCGACGACCCGGGCGTCGGCGTCGAGCGTGCCGTCGATGGTCCAGTTGTCGCCGGGCTGCCCGCCCTCGACGGCGAAGGACCAGTCCTGGCCGCTGTTGTTGTCCCAGACGCCCGCGCCGTTGTTGAAGACCATGTTGATGTCGGACGCGTCGGGCGCGACCGGGACGGAGATCTCGAAGACGCCGTCGCCGTCGGGGTCGGACATCTGCGGGTCGGGTGAGATGACGTTCGACCAACCGTTGAAACCGTAGTGGAGGTACATGGGGCCGGACGCGCTCAGCGGGGCGCCGGCGGGGTTGTATGAGATCGTGACGTTCTGCCTGGCGACGGGCGTCTCAGGATCGAGGACGACGCGGTCGCCGCCGTCGATGGTGTTGTTGCCGACCCAGACGTGGCGGATGGGTGAGCGGGCGATGTTGCCGGACTGGTCGACGGCTTCGACGTAGTAGTCGATCAGCACGTCGCTCTGTCCGGTGATCATGGCGCCGTAGCGCATCGCCTTGCGGGTCGCGTTCATCACGCCGGGCGGCGTGGGCACGACCGAGGCGGTCATCGGTTCGCTGTTCCAGGCGGTGACCTCCGGGCCGCCCGCGTAGGTCTCGTTCTGGATGGAGTTGAGCGGGTTTTGGGCGTCGAGGTCGGTGCGCCACCTGAGGGTGACAGACGACAGGCCTGCGGTGTCGTAGACGAGGGTCCAGACCTCGAAGTCGCTGGGCTGGGGCATGCCGAACTCGACGGCGCCCGGGTTGTAGGGCTCGCGTTGCGGCACGAAGATCGTTGGCCCGGTGAGGTCGGCGGTCGCCGACGCTGCGATGGCTGGCTCGGCGATCGCGACGGCCTCGTTGGCCGCCCGCGTGGGGTTCGAGTCCCAGACCTCGGTGCCGTCCCAGTACCAGTAGTCGGACGCCTGCCCGTTGAGGAGCCACGACCAGGCGCGGTGCACGGGGTCGCCCGACTTGTTGAGGACGTGGAGCATCTCGAGGTCCGAATCCAAGTCGATCGGGTCGGTCTGCTCGAGCCGGTAGGCGGCGTTGGTCGCCGCGGTGATGGCGGCCCATGAGTTCAGATCGGGCGAGACGCCGCCCGGGGAAACATCACCGCCCAGCCACTTCTTGAACTCGGGGTCGCCCGAATCCGCTCCGGCCCATGAGCCGTCCTCGATGTGGATGAGCGCGCCCGCGGGGACGGGGAAGCGTTCGAGGTAATCGTCGACCGTGGTGACGTTGTAGTCCGGGTCGTTGCGGACCCATTCGACCATGTTGCGGAAGTTGCTGTTGTAGTAGCCCTCCGAGCCTCCGCCGAAGTTGTCGCCGTCGTGGTGGAGCATGACAAACATCGGTCTGCCGGGGTCGGTGTTGTCCGGCAGGTACGCGTCCATGACCTGGTCGTAGAGGAACGCGCCGTAGCCGCCGCGCCCGTCCTCGTTCCCCTCGTACCGAGCCGCTGGCACGGCGATCATCCGTGTGATCGCGCCCGTATCAGGATCGACATGCTGCGTGAGGTGGGGCTGGTATCCGAACGGCACCGAGACCCGAGAGGGTGCCCAGAGGTTGTTGAGTTGAACCCATCGCCCGCCGTTGAGCGCGGGGTCGGGGTTGATCTGATCGGCGCGGTTCGGGGCGGCGATGCCGGTCGCGTCTGTGTGCGGGTATCCCTGCGCGGTCCGGTCGAAATGGATGTTGTCCACGAGCGTCCAGCGGATGCCCTCGGCGACGAGGGCGGGGATCATGCGGGTCGAGAACGCGGTCTCGGGCGGGAAGATGCCCTCTGAGTAGCCGGTCTGCCAGGTCTGCGCATGGACGGTCTTGTGCAGCCTGATCTGGAGGCGGATCGAGCGTTCGTCGATCAGCGGCATCAGCGGGTGGTGGTAGCCGAAGCCGATCATCTCGAGTCGCGGGTTGCCCAAAGCGGTGTGGTTGGAGGGCGGGATCGGGGACTGCTCGTTGCGGTAGGTGCTGGACCAGTCGGACCAGATCCCTCCGTTGATGCCGGACGACGCGAGCGTGTTGAGGTTTTCGATGAGCGAACCGGAGAAGCTCACGTGGGCGCCCAGGTTCGGCAGGAACGAGCCGGCGTTGACCGCGTCGGCGGGCCAGGTCGTGTACGGGCCGAGCCGCTGATTGTGGATGTCGGGCACCGAGTACGAGAAGAACGGGTCGGCCTGGAAGGGATCCAGCGCCGGGATGTAGAGGGGCTGGTGCATGTGCCACAGGAACCCGATCTCGATCGGCCGTGTGGCGTCTCGGGGCCCGGACGCGTGGGCCGCCCCGGCGGCGAGTGCGGAAAGAACAAGGGGGGCAACGGGTTGGCTGCGGATCGGCATCGGGCGTGGCTCTCTCGAAGATGCCCCCCTGGGCGGGCATGATCGGGATGCTAATGGAAGACCACGCCGATTTCAAGAAAGCACTTGCATCGCCGCGGTTCTGGGCCGAACGGTTCTGGGCCGAACGGGGATCGGCATGGACGTGTCGGGCTCACCCGCGAGATTCGAGCCCGAAGCACGCTCCGACCGGGTCCTGCACCACGGCCCTGCCCGAGTCGCCCGGTTCACGGATGATCTTGCCGCCGTGCTCGGCGGCGCGTCGGAGGCTTTCGTCGAGATCATCGACCGGCAGATAGAGCACCCAGACGGGAGGGGTGCTCGTATCGGGCGAGACCGGGGAGATCTCTCCGGCGATCGCGCCGTCCCCCCGCCGGATCTCGCGGCGCCCCGAACCATCGGCCTGCATCGTCGTCCAACCGACGACGCTCTCGTAGAAATCGCATGATGCTTCAACACCGGGCGAGACCAAGGACAGCCACGAGATATAGGGCGTGCCATCGGGCTGATACGCGCCGGCGGTCGCTTCTTCATCGACGATCGGGATGATCCCGAATGCCACCCCGTTCGGGTCTGCCAGCGCGGCCCACTGGCTGTTCCCGTCGCCGTCCTTGCCGTGCATCAACTCGGTTCCGCCCATTTCGGAAGCCCTCGCTGCGCTGGCCGCGACATCGGCGACCTGGCAGTGCGGCATCCACTGCAGCGGGATCGATTCGTACTCTGGCGTTCGTTCACCCAGGCCGATGATCGGCGTGCCGTGGCGGTTCGACAGATCGTCTCGCCAGAACGGGGCGATCCCGGTCGTGAGAACCTTCGAGTAGAAAGCCAGTTCCTTGGCATGCTCGGGAACCGCGATGTCACCGCTGACGACGCCGCCGACGCCCAAGAAGAACGGACCGTTCACCGCTGCCTCCCTCCGCACGATAACGCCTGTGCAGCATACTCGCACCGGTGCGTGGCACGCAACCGGACGCATTGAAGAGGCCCGGGCGTACGCCCGGGCCCCTCGGAGAGTCGGCATCGGAACTCGCGGATGCGGGCTTGTCTCGAGCGGTTACGGCGCGACTGGCTCGAGCGTTTCGGGGTCGCGTTGCGGGATCTGCGTGGCGTCGCCGAACTCGTCCATGGTCGCGATCCGGTTCGGATCGGGCTCGGAATCGGCGTTGCCCTTCTTGATCTCTTCCCAGGGCCCGACAACGACGATGACCGCGTCCTCGGGCTGCAGGAAGGTGTTGGCCGCTTCCTGGACCATCTCCGGGGTCACCGCACGCACCTTGTCGCGGTAGCTCTGCCAGTATCCTTCCGGCCGGTTTGTCCGCTCATCGCTCATGAAGATCCCGAGCATGGCCCCCTTCGATTCGAAGCTGCGTGGGAAGGTCTCGACGAGGCTGTTCTGGATGGTTTCGAGCTCATCGGTCGTGACGGGCTCTTTCTGCATCCGGTCGAACTCATCGAAGACGAGGCGTGTCGCGAGCGCGGCCGTCGGGGCCTGGGTGAAGAAGTACGACGCGAACACGCCGGGGTACTCGACGCTGTTGCGCATGAACGAGCCGGCCGAGTACGCAAGGCCCTCTCTTGTGCGGACTGAGTTTGTGATGCGCGAGGTGAAGCCGGAACCTCCGAGGATCTCGTTCATCACATCGGTCTCGATCGCGTCGGGGTCATCGCGCATCATGCCGCGGTGCCCGATGAGCACCTGGACCTGGGGCTGATCCTTCTCGTAGTAGTACACCCCGGGCTCGGAGACGTGGGACGGGGCCGGCACATCCGGCGCGATCGGGCCGGGCTCCCAGCCCGAGAGCTGCGATTCGAGGAACGCGAGCATCTCTCCGTTCTCGAAGTCGCCTGTGACGGAGATCATCAGATTGCCGGGGTGGAAGATCTGCTGGTGGAACGCGCGGAGATCGGCCCGCGTGATCGACTCGAGCGATTCGCGTGTGGGCTGGCGTGACTCGAAATGGTCCTCGCCCCACACCAGGTAGTTGAACTCGCGCAGCGCGATCGAGATGCCGTTGTCGTCGCGCCCTTTGAGCCCCTCGAGGGCCTGCCCGCGGAGGGTATCGAGGCGGTCCTGGTCGAATCTCGGGTTCTTGAGCATGTCCATGAACAGCTCGAAGGTGCGATCGAGGTTGTCCGTGAGCGTGTTGACCGTGGCGCTCGCGGTGCGGCCGCCGACCCCGACCGAGACGTTCGCCGCGAGGAAATCGAACTCCTCGTCCAGTTCGCTTGGTCCCATCAGGGACGACCCACCCGTGCGGATCATCTGGCCGGTCATGGCGGACAGCCCGGTCTTGTCGGCCGGTTCGAGGTACCCCCCGCCCTTGAATCGGAAGCTCACCGTTACGAGCGGGAACTCATCGCTCGACGCCATGAAGACGGGGATGCCGTTGGAGAGCTCGTAACGGAAGTCTTCCGCGACCGGCGGCTCGAACACCAACTCCTCGAACTGGATCTGGCTGGGATGGGGCGCGATGTCGTCGGCCGCGGCCGTCGCTCCCGAAACCGCCAGGGCCGCACACGCGGCAGAGATCAGCTTGTTCATTGGTCACCTCCCTCGGCGCCGGAATCGGCTCCGGATTCGAGCTCATCGATCCGTGCCTGGGTCTGCTGTTTGATGTACTCCATCGCGGTCTTGAGCTGCGGCGGGATCATGTCGGCCTGGGCTTCCATGTCCTGGATCTGGGCACGGAGCGCCTCGGGGTCGGTTGCCTCTTTGATCCTGGCGACCTCTCCCTCGAGGCGCGGCATCATCATCCCGGCCATCTCTTCGGAGAGCGATTCCCGCACGTCGTCGATGGTCAGGAGTGTTTGCTCGCCGTCCCCGCGCCGGGTGTAGTGCGACACGGCACGCTCGTGCTCCTCGAAGTACTCGCTGGCGACACGCATGATGTCTTCCGCGGTCACCGCGGCGATGCGTTTGGGGTACTCGTTGAGGTACTCGTAGCCGCCGTAGGCCTCGGTGATCGCCAGTTGGAAAAAGAGCGACGAGTTGTCCTGCAAGCCACGGAACGTGTCGGCCGCCTGGCCGTTCTTGACCTTCTGGAGCTCGCGGTCCGAGACCGGCTCGGCTTTGAGGCGCTCGATCTCTTCGTACCAGGCGGCCTCGAGGCTGGCCAGGTCCGCATCGCCCTTGGGGCGTGCCGAGAATGAGAACATGCCGGCGTACCGCATCGAACGGTTGGAGCCGCTTGCCTGGGCGGCGATGGCGTCCTCTTCGATCAGGGACTTGTACAGCCGGCCGGTGCGTCCGTTGAGCAGGTCGGCGATCACATCGAAGACCGCTTCATCGGGGTGCCCGAAGGGGACCGAGCGGTAGCGGACCTCGATCTGGTCCTGGCAGTCGCACTCGCCGCTGAATCGGATCTCGCCGAGCAGCGGGACCGAATGGGTGACGAGCGGGTCCGGCTTGGCACGCTTGTTCTCGATGCGTCCGAAATAGGACTCGACCAGTTGTTTGGCTTCTTCGGGCTTGAAGTCACCGACGATCACGCCGGTGAGGTTCGCCGGCTGGTAGTGGGTCTCGAAGTATTCGAGGAAATCGTCTTGGGTGTACGCCATGATGTCGCTGAGCCACCCGACGATCGGCCAGTTGTACGGCGACGCGACCCAGAACATCGAGTTGAACTGTTCGTCGAGCTTCCCGGTCGGCGTGGATTCGAGGACCTGGCGGCGTTCCTCGGCGACCACGAGCCGCTCGGCATCGAGCTCGCGGAGCGATGGATCCATGAGGCGATCGCTCTCCATCCACGCCCACAGCTCGAGCTTGTTGCTCGGAACGTTGATGTAGTAGATGGTGAAGTCCTGGCCCGTGCCCGCGTTCATGCCCGAGGCACCGTTCCCGGTGTAGACCGAGTCGAACTCGTTCTTGATGGTGATCTCGGACTGCTGGTCTTCCAGGGCGGTCATCTCGGCACGCAGTTCGCGGAGTTCGTCGGTGTCGTTGGCGGGATCCCAGGGGTTGGCGATCTCGCCCGCGTAGAGGCGTTTGTACTGCACATCGAGGGTGTAGGCCCGGATCTGCTCGCGGATCTCGGCGAGGCGCTCGCGGAAATCGTCGTCGCGAGCCGGGTCGCTGGTGCCGATCGAGTCTGTGCCCTTGAACATCATGTGCTCGAG
>DIYM01000023.1:0-373 GCA_002429045.1 Phycisphaerales bacterium UBA6054 | reverse complement strand
CCCTTGAACATCATGTGCTCGAGCATGTGGGAGATCCCGGTGATCCCGGGGCGCTCGTTGACCGACCCGACCGGGGCGATCCAGCCCGCGGTGATGACGTTGGGCTGCTCGTCGCGCGGCAGGAGCAGGAAGCTCATGCCGTTGTCGAGCGTGAACTCGATCGGTTTGACCTGCTGGGCGTCTGCGGTACGGGCCGGCAGGGTGAGGGTGAGTGCGACGCACGCGCCGGCGGCCGCTCGGGACAATGACAGCATGGGGCTCCTCCGTGGTGATGCCGGGCGTCGGCCCGGGGCTGGGATCATACCGGGCTGCCCCGGACCGGTTGCCGGGACGGAGCGGACCGGGGCCGGGCCCGGCCGGGCTGGGCGAGACG
>DIYM01000126.1:1509-40491 GCA_002429045.1 Phycisphaerales bacterium UBA6054 | reverse complement strand
CCCGCCCGAGGGGGTGCCCTCGGGGAACGCGGTCCGGGTCCGCCAGTCCCAGTAGGGCCCGCGGAGCCGGAACCGGGTCGACACCCCGAGCAACGCCAGCCCGAGGCAGCCCTGGATCAGTGTTGTCGGCGTGAGACGGGCGCTCACCGGGCGTTCCCCGGGGCGAGCTCGTCACGGTACCACCGGACCGTCTGCGTGAGCCCGTCCTTGATCTCTGTGACCGGCTGATAGCCGAGCAGATCGCGGGCGGCCGAGATATCGGCGACGGAGTCGCGCACCTCGCCGATGCGTTCCGGCTGGTGATCGGGCACGACGCCCGGTCGGTCGCAGAGCACCGCGAGCAGCCCCGCCAGGGTGTTGACGCTCGTGCGCTCGCCCGCGCCGATGTTGACAACCTCTCCGGCGAGGGGCCTGTCGGACGTGGCCGCGAGCAGGTTGGCGGCGATCGCGTTGGAGACGTGGGTGAAGTCGCGTGTCTGCTCCCCGTTGCCGAACACGGTCGGCGCCTCGCCGGCGAGCAGGGACTTGATGAACGCGGGGACAACGGCTGCGTAGGCGGAGTCGGCGGCTTGGCGCGGGCCGAAGATGTTGAAGTACCGCAGGCATGCGGTCTCCACGCCGTAGCAGGCCGACCACGCGCGGCAGAGTGATTCGCCGGCGAGTTTGGCGGCGGCGTAGGGCGACATGGGCTCGGGCGCCATCGACTCCCGCTTGGGCAAGGCCGGGTTGTCGCCGTACGCGCTGGAAGACGCCGAGTAGATCACACGCTTGACGCCGGCGCGCTGGGCGGCTTCGAGCACCCGCATGGTCCCGGTCGCGTTGACGACCCATGTCCGGGACGGTTCCTCGACCGATCGCGGGACCGAGCCGAGGGCGGCGAGGTGGAAGACCGCGTCGCACCCGGCGACCGCGTCTTCCAACGCGGCCCGCTCGAGGATGCTGGCGTGGACGAACCGCACACGCTCGGGCTCGAGATCCATCAATCCGGCGACGTGGGCTGCGTTGGAGTTGCACAGATCGTCGATGACGGTCACGCGGGCGCCGAGCGAGATCAGCGCGTCGACGAGATGCCCGCCGATGAAGCCGGCCCCTCCCGTCACGCAGCACGGACGCCCCCCGAGCGAGGGGCGGAGACGCGAGACGAGTTCGGTGGGCAGGCGGGTCACGGACGGATGAGTTTAGGAGATCGCCGGGCCCGTTGCGACCCGAACCCGATCATGGGCACCCGGCGTTGAAGAGGGCGATGTACTCGGCGATATCGAAGAAGTTCCATGCTCCGAACGGGGTCACGAGGTCGGCGGCGGGGTCCTGAGCGTTGTAGAGCGCGATGAACTGGGCGACATCGAAGAAGTTCAGGTTGCCGTCCATCGTGATGTCGGCCGGGCAGGGAGTCGCATCGTCGAGATAGAACACGGGCAGCGCGTCGATGAGATCGTTGAGTTCGTCGCTGATCTCGCCGACTTCCGGGTCGAGCGTGCTCTCACCGGTCGCGACGGCGAGGAAGTCGAAGTTGCGTACGCCGCGGACCTTGTAGTACAGGTTATCCCAATCGTTGTGGCCGACGTGCGTCTCGATCCGCTCGCATGTCTTCGGGTTGATCTGATTGAGATCGAGCACGACGCCGGTCGACGACTCCATGCCGTCGATGTCATAGTCAACGGGGCGCTGCGGGTCGGCCCTGCCGATCCAGATGGCGTTGTCCCCCCTCGGGTTGATCGGGTCACGGTTCGCGAACGCGAAGAGCCGGCCCTGCGTGCAGGGGCAGCCGGACCCGATCCCGGCGGGCTCGGACAGTGAGGCCTCGTTGAGTTCGGGCAGCGTGCTGCGTGAATAGTCGAGCGTGAGCTGGTTGTTCCAGCGGGCCCCCCAGGCCGGGCGTTTCAGGGCGTGCATGTAGTTCATCACGCTGAAGTAGTTCGGCTTGAAGTTGACGTTGTCGCCTCCGCCGTGCCGGAGTCCGAGGTTGTGCCCGAGCTCATGCATGATGGTGCGGGCGAGGTCCTCGGGACGCGACGAGGCGTTGCGGAGGGTGATGATGAAATCGTCACCCGGCAGCTCCGCCATGCCCCCCGGGCGGATGGTCGTGGGGAATGTCGGGCGGCTTTCGGTGGCTTCGCAGGGCGGGCGTTCCGGGATGATGTATGTCTGGGTCCCTCCGACTACGCCGTAGCGATAGACGAGCGATTTCGCTTTGACGAGCGCTTCGGCGATCGGAGATGCACGCTGCGCGGACGTGCCGAAGAACATCTCTCGCTGGTCTCGTATCTGCAGTCGGACGTTGCCTTGCCCCGTGACATAGTTTTGTTCGTAGTCGCGATCCGGAAGGTCGGACTCGTCAAGATCCATGTGCAGCAAGATGCCGTCGGCGCCCCCCGGGTTCGGGACCGGCGCATTATCGAAACTCGAGACGATCCGATCGAGGATCTGTTGCGTGACAAAGCCGCCTTGTTGCCTGTCGATTTCGACAAAGAGGTCTTTGCGATCGACCGTGGCGCCCTCACCGGGCAGGTCGAGTTCAGGGGTTCCGTCTATCTCGAAGTCGATGCCGTCTTCTTCCCAGGTGTCGAAGAGCCCGTCGCCATCGAGGTCTCTGTAGTCCAGGCGGGCGACGAATCGGCCGGAGAGTTCGGCTGTGGCGGCGCCGACTCCCGGCTGGATGCCGGTGATCAGCGAGGCGCTGAGGACGAGCGAGTACTCGCCGTCGGGGAAGAGCGTCGCGGTGTCGATAAAGCGGATTTCGTTGCCCGAGCCGGGCGTGAACGAGCTGAGATCGTATTGGATGTTCACGAACAGATTGGGCTGGCTGGCGGACGCGCCGAGCAACTGGCAGCGTATGTCAACGATGGCAGGGCCCGCGAAACCCGTCGGCAGGGGCTGGTCGAGGATGAACGCCCCGGAAAGGGCAACGTCGGTCTGCCCGAGCGTGGAGATCACCGCGGTGATCCCGGCACTGGACGTGGCGTTGACCGTCAGCGCGTTGCCCAGGAACGCCTGGCTGCTCAGTTCCGCGATGAACTTGATGCTCTCGGTTTCTGCTTGGAGGTCGTACTCGGCATCCGCGGTTGCGACCCCGCCGTTGGCCCCGGTGCTGGCTGCGATCATGCCGTCGAGGGAGCCGACGCTGCTGCGTGTCCGCTCGTCTTCTTCGAGGAATGACTCGAACGTCTGGCTGTCGATCGCGGAGGCTTCGACGCGCGCGGTCGAGTCGACCTCGATGTAAGAAAACTGGGCATGCGCGGCGGTCGCTAGCACGGCGAGGCAGCACGCGAGCGAGAGGAACAACTGGGAACGGGTTGGCATATCTGGACTTTCTTGAGACCACACGAGAGCTTCGGCGGGCACATCGCCGCCGAATCGGCATCATCGCCGATCGCGCGTGCGGATGCAAGAACAGTCTCGCGATCAGGGGCAGCCCGCGTTGAACTGGGCGATGTATTCAGAGATGTCGAAGAAGTTCAGAGCCCCGAACGGAGCGGCGACATCTGCCGCGGGATCCCCCGCGTTGTAGAGCCCGATGAACGCCGAGATATCGAAGAAGTTGAGTTGTCCGAAGGGTTCGGCGAGGTCCGCGGGCGAGCACGCCGCGGGGCCGTACCCCGGGAGTTGCAGCACGTACGCCTGGCTCTGACCGTCGCGGATGCCGGTGCCGACGACCTGGCCGTTGTCGTTGATCGCGAGAGCGCTGCGGAGGGACCACCGCGTGTTGTCGGGAGCGGGCAGCACGAAGTCGAGGATGGTCAGCTGCTGGGTTCGGACGTTGAACAGGATGGCGCGTTCGTTCGAGCCCGTGTTGCGGAACGAGCCCACGGCGTCGCCGCGGCTGTTGATGTCGGTCAGGTTCGCGGTGCTCGCGCTGAGCGGGATCGCCCGGATGCCGTCCGACTCGGTCCAATAGAACCCGGTCCGCTGCGACGAGTTTCTGAACGCGATGCCGACCGCTTCCCCCGCGTCGTTGACCGCGAGCGGCTGGGTGCCGGGGCCGCCCAGCGAACCCATGTCGATCGCAGGATTCCCGACGGCGTCGATGAAGTACCCCCCGTTGCCCCCGCTGACCGTCGCCTCCGCGACCACGTTGAGGTTGTCGCTGATGCCCCGGGCGACCACCGCGATCGCCCCGGTCGGGGGGTCGATGAGTTGCGGAGCCGGCTCGCCGGCCCGCCAGACGTAGCCGCGCAGAACGCCGCCTTCCTCTCGCGCGCCGACGTAGTCCCCGCTGCTGTTCGACCCGAAGACGGTCGAGAAGAAGCCGCTCGATGTGCCCCCGCCGGACCCGACCGAGCCGCCGAACGGGGCGGACGGCGAGAGCGGGTTGTCCCAGACCGCGGCGTTGAGCTCGATGCCGAATCGGGTGTCCGACCAGCCCGCGGCGATGCCGCCCGGCAGGACCGAGGTCACGATCGCGTCGTAGTTGTCGACGTTCACCGGCGTGCTGTCCTGGATCGGCTCGAGCGTCGTGAACGCCCCGGTGGCGGTCCAGACGAAACCCCGCTTCGGCGATCCGCCTGTGAACGGGGAATAGGTCCCGACGACCGCGCCCGCGTTGCTGATGTCGACCGGCTCTGGGAAGAGGCCCGCGACATCGGGGATGCTGGTGATGGAAGCGTCTCCGCCGGCCGCGGCGAGGGCGGACATCGAGACCGCGGTCAGGGCGGCGAGTGCGTGATGGCTCATCGTGTGTTCCTGGTGTTGAACAGAAGGGCGTGCAGGGGTTCGCTGATGATGGACCCGACGTGATCAGAGCGACGGACCGCGGGAGCCCTCACGCGCATCGGCGCCATCACGGGCATCCGGCGTTGAACAACGCGATGTATTCGGCGATATCGAAGAAGTTCCAGGATCCGATCGGGGCGGCGAGGTCGGCCGCCGGGTCCTGTGCGTTGTACAGCGCGATGAACTGCGCCACATCGAAGAAGTTGAGGTTGCCGTCCATCGTGATGTCGGCCGGGCAGGGCGCGCCGACGATGTTCCCGATCAGGGTCTGCGTATAGACCGGGACTTCGGGGTCGTTGGTCGCGATGTCGAAGGTGTACTCGAACGGGCCGACGGGCAATCCGTCGGTGTCGATGGTGATGTCCAGGAACACCGCCCCCGTGCCGGGCTGGATGCTGACCGTCCCGGGCGGTGCGATCAGCGGCGGATCGGCGGCGATCATGATGTCCAGATCCGAGATGCCCCCCGGCCCCCACAGCCCGGTGTCCGCGTCGTTGATGACGAAGAACGGCACGTCCGCGGTGCTGCCGGCCTGGATATCGCCCGCTTTGATGATCAACTGCGTCGCGAATCGCGGTGGCACGACGAGGTCCAGGAACACGGGCAGGTGACCGCCACCCGACGCGAGTTGGACGAGCGCCGAGGCGATCGCCGGCCCGACCATCGTGTTGCCCGTGATCGTCATGCTCGTGTTGAACGAGGTGCCGTCGTTGCCCCAGGAGCGGTAAGAATGGTTCGGGTCGTTCCAGGTCGTGGTCGAGTAGGGCAGCCCGAACGCGCCGCGGTACTCGAGCCCGAAGCCGTCGCCGAGCGCCGGATCGATGAGGATCTGGTCGTGCCGGTCGTCCATCCCGCCCGCGCCAGAGGGATCCTGTGTGTGGACGAACCGGAAGTTCGGGTTGTTGTTCCAACTCCCCGGCGTGCCGATGGGATCGAGCACACGCCCGTCGTTGTTCGGGCGCGAACCGGTCATGAACTGGTACGCGGCCTGGTTGGACGACTGGATGTTGAAGTCGCCCAGAACCATGATGTGCACGGACGGATCGAGGGTCTCCGCATCCGCACGGATCTTCTGAGCCTCGATCAGGCGGCGTGACTGATCGCTCGACCCCGAGCCCGCCTTCATATGGACGGAGTACATGGACAGGAGGGTGTCGACATCCCCGTACCCGACGAGCCGGACGTCGTACCGGTTGACATCCCGGGGCGACCCGGTGACGCCGTCGGCGGGCAGCACGGTCTGCCCCAGGAACTCGACCTTGCTGGTGCGATAGAACATCGCGTTGTCGGTGTCTGGCCCGTTGATGAACGGGGCGGCCGCCCAGTCGCCCGGGGAGCCCGGCGCCGAGTTGAGCGCGCTCACGAGGCTGTTGGTCGCGAACTGGGAGAGGACCTCCTGGGTGACCAGAACATCGGGGTTCATCGACCGCCCGTTGAACTCGCCGTAGATCGCGGTCTGGAGCTGGGAAACCCGCCCCCCGGAGTAGTTGGAGATGTTCCACGCGACGACCCGCAGACCGTCGGCCGCCGAGGCGAGCGGAACGGGCGCGAGCAGGGGGACGCAGGCGAGCGTGGGCAGGCAGCGGATGATGGTGTTCATGGGCATCGTCGAGTCTATCCGGGGGTGTGCCCGGCGGCATCATCCGGCGCGGCGATGTGCCCGTTCGATGGCGGTTTTGCGTCATCTTCCGGTGCGGCTGCACGCCGGGATCCGCCCGATGGACCGATATCCGATCGGTGTGTCGCGGGGTCAGGGACAGCCGGCATTGAAGAGCGCGATGTACTCGGCGACATCGAAGAAGTTCAGCGATCCGAAGGGCGCCGCCAGGTCCGCAGAGGCGTCGCCCGCGTTGTACGCGGCGATGAACGCCGAGATGTCGAAGAAGTCCAGCGTCCCGTTGCCGGTCAGGTCCGCCGGGCACACCCCTGTGACCCGGAGTTCGACGGGATCGGAGAAGATCCCGCCGCACCCGTTGAGCATCGCGACAGAGTAGTCGCCCGCGTCGGACGGCTGGACCCCGACCACCGCGAGGTTGGGGGTGGCGGCGCCGCTGATCCGTGCGTTGTCGAACAGCGGGATGTCGTCGCGGAACCACTGGTAGCTGATGTCGTTGCCCTGGGCGACGACCTGGAAGACCGCGACCTGGCCGACATCGACCGACTGGGCCTGGGGCGCGTCCGTGATGACCGGCGCCGTGCCGGAGAGCCTGAACCGGGCGATGGTGGGCGCCGAGTTGATGATCGTCTGGGCGTTGAACGCGGAGTTGGGCTGGCTGATCTCGACCCCGGTCGCGGTGCCGCGGTAGTCGATGTTGGGGTTGGAGAAGTGGGCGACGCGGGTCCCGGGCGAGTACGACATCACGGACCGGTACTGGCGGTTGTTCTGGGACGCGATCCAGCGGTGCCCGAAGGAGTAGGAGTTCAGCCCTCTGTTCGCGTTGTCGCGGTCGTGGGCGCACCCCATGTTGTGACCGAGCTCGTGGGCGAACGTCAGGTTCCCGACCGCGCAGGAGTATCGCGTGACCGAGAACGCCGAGGACTGGAAGCTGGGCGAGTTGTTGGTCATGAGGTACGCGATCCCGCACGATCCGCTGCCCGCGCTGAGCATCGCGACAAAGTCGGCGTTGTACTGATTGCGGAGCGCGTGGACCTCGTCCATGCTCCCATCGCTCGTTCCCCGGAGCCGGCTGAGGTCGGTGCTGAAGCTCGATTCCGAGTAATCGACCTGGGCGATGTGGGCGAGGTTGAGACGCGTGGGCACGGCGCTGTTGGTGTACGCGGTGTTGGCCGCCGCGATCGCGGAGTTCGCCAGCGAGGTGATGCCGTTGGTGCCGCCCATCGCGTTCCGGGCGGCAGGGGTGTAGACGATCAAGACGTCGAGGACCGAACCGTCGTCGGAGCACGCCCCGCCCCGCGGATCGATCCCCGCGCGGGCGTCGACCGGCTGCCCCCCGTCATCGCGGACGGCGTGCTCCGGCCCCATCGCGCAGGTATCGAAGGCGGTGGATTCGAGTTCCATCGCCATGACGGTTCCGTCCTCGACGGGGCGGATCTCGAAGACCCGTCCGTCATCGAGCCAGACCGCCGCGGTGATCGCGTCTCCCACGATGCTGGCCACGAAGTCGCCGACCTCGACGCGACCGTCATCGCTGAGCACGCCGCCCGACATGGTCACCGCGGCGTTGGAACGGTCGACCCCCTCGAGGACGATCGGCAGCTGCACGTCGGCGAACACGGGCAGCAGCAGCTCGTCGCCCGAGCTGAGCCCGGTCAGATCGATGCGTTCGGAGCGGAAGTCCATCGCCGCGTGACGGAGCGTGGGGGTGCCCTGTGGTGCCGGACGCGTGGCCGCCTGGGGGACCAGGGGGACGATCTCCGCCGGTGCCGCGAGGGCGGCCGGGCCGGCCCAAGCCGCCGCCAGCAAGGGGGCAGCGCGGAGCAGCGCCAAGGGTTTGTTGGCAGCTCGGGAAGCGTTCGGGGTGGCGAGGCGATGCATCGGCGTCCTCTCGGATGATCGCTCCCGGGCCCGGGGTTCGGGCTGCCCGAGAGGCGATTCGAGTGCGTATAGGATGGTTTCGAGCGGGCGTCGACCGCCCCCGGTGGACCCGCCGGAGAACCCGGCGTGGCTTCCTATTCGCTGCCCGTGGCCCGCGGTTGCGGTGTTCTGACGCCGCGAGAGCGGTTTCCGGGCCCCGCGGCCCGCTCGATCAGGGGCAGCCCGCGTTGAACTGCGCGATGTACTCGGCGACGTCGAAGAAGTTCAGGGCGCCGAAGGGTTGAGCCAGGTCCGCGCCCGGGTCGCCGGCGTTGTACAGCCCGATGAACGCCGCGACGTCGAAGAAGTTCAGCTCCCCGAACGGCTCTGCGAGATCCGCCGGGCATTCCGGCGCCTGGGCGAAGAACACGCGGACGCAGGTGTTGCCCGAGTAGCCCAGCGCGAGATCGGGCCGCCCGTCGCTGTTCAGATCCCCGAACGCTATCGCGGTGCCGACCTCGGACGCGTCGAAGGACCAGGATGGCTGCTGATCGAGTGCGCCGTCGCGATTGAGATAGATGTGTGCGCGCCCGTCGCTGAACATGATCTCGGCGAGGTCCTCGTCGCCGTCGCCGTCGACATCGAAGACCCGAAGGTCCTGGGGGCCTGCGAAGGGCGGATCGGTCGAAAACAGCGGCAGCAGTGCGCCGTGGGCGTTGTCGTAGACGGTGGTCGGACTCCCGCCGAAGACGATTTCCGGCAGCCCGTCGCCCTGGGTGTCGATGAGACCGGCGCCGCGGTCCGTGCCGCTGGTGGCGACGAAGACGGACTGCGCGACGTCCGGCGTTCCGGTCGTGTTGAGGTAGATCCCGCTCTGGAAGTTGACCCACTTGGCGACGACGAGTTCGGGGTAGCCATCGCCGGTGAGATCCCGGGCGGTGACGCCGTTCTGGATGGAGGATTCGGAGCTCTGCCACACGCTGTTGGCGGTCAGCATGCCCGCGTCGTTGCGGAACATGAGCATCGGGCGGAAGGGGTCGGGGGAGAGCCCCTGGTTTGTGGTCACGAGGTCGGCGTCGCCGTCGGCGTCGATGTCCGCCAGCACGCCGGCGGTTCCCCAGGAGCGTCCCGGAACACTGGATGTGTACCCGGGCGATGTCGCGAGCCCGCCCGGCGAGCCGTAGTAGACGCGCACCGAGTCGGCGCGAACACCCCCGCCGTGGATCGTCACAACATCGCGACGCCCGTCCCTGTCGAGATCACCCACCTGGACGTCCCCGGTGTGGGTCTCGACGTCCGAGACCCAGCCGGGCGTCGTGTCGATCCCCGAGCCGTTGCCGAAGAACACCAGATCGCGCCAGTCCTCGTACGGCGGGAAGCTGTTCGAGATGTAACAGACCGCGACGAGATCGTTGCGGCCGTCGCCGTCGATGTCGGCGATCTGCAAGCCCCCGACCTGACGCCTGAGTTCGACGCTCTGGTCCGGCACGGTGCCGAACGGGACCGAACCGCCACGCACGCCGAAGCCATGATCGGCGTGGGCGTGCACGGGCGCGAAGGCGTGCCCGTCTTCGGAGATCTCGTACGCCTGCTGCGCGCGTGCAGCGGGCGCCGCCGCTCCGGCGGCCGTGACAACGATCGAGACAGCGAGACCGGTGCGTGCTGTGCGATGCATGAGGGTTCTCCGGAGTCGCCGGGCTGCCCCGGCCGTCGATGCATGCTATCGCGCACGCCGCGTCCGCCCAAGCGAGAACTCAGGGGCACCCGGCGTTAAACCGGGCGATGAATGCTGCCACATCGAAGAAGTCAAGCGTCCCGTCTCCCGGGCCTTTTCCAGAGTCGGGGGGGTGCAGATCCGCGTCGGAGCCGCCGGCCGAAAAGACATCGAGATAGCGTGCCAGATCGAAGAATGTCAGCAACCCGTCCGGGTCGTTCACGGGGAACAGATCCGCCACACACGGCTGTGGGTCGGCATTCAAGAACACAGTGACTGAACCGTCCTGACGGTTGACGGACGCGAGGTCGTCGAGGAAGTCACCGTTGAAGTCGGCGACCGCGAGTCGGAACGGCCCGGCGCCGGTAGGCTCGGGGCGGGGCACGCCGAGCGCGCCGCCGCCCACGCCAGAGAGCAGGACGACCTCGTCATCGAAGAACAGCGCCGACGCGACGTCGCGGCCGGGGATCGGGTTGAAGAAGCCGAGCACAACGTCGTTCGGATCCTCGGACAGCGGTGCGGTCTCGACCACTTGGAACGTCCGGTCACCCGCGTACTCGAGCACCGAGATCGTCCTGGACCGCAGGTTACCCACGGCGATGTCCGGGTGGGCCGTCCCCGAAATCCGCGCCGAGTCGATACCGAGCGGGCTCTGGCCGACCCCGATCGTGAACGGATCGGTGAGCCCGCCAGCGCCGTCACCGAACAGGACCGTGACGGTCCCATCCTGGAAGTTCGTCACCGCGACGTCGAAGTTGAACCCGGTGTCGAAATCGAAATCCTGGATGGCCATGCGTGCCGGGGCGGCACCGACCGGGAACGAACGCGGCGGAGCGAACACGCGTGAGCCCAGATTGTCGATGATCCGCACCGCGCCGGGTGCCGCCCCCGAGAGCACACGCGTGGTGACAACGACATCACGCCGGCCATCGCGGTTGAAGTCCGCGACCCGGACATCGCTGGGCGATCCCCCGGCCTGAACAAGCATCGGCGGGTCGAACGCGCCCGCGCCGATGCCGAAGTGCACCCGCACCGCCGCGGTCGCCTGGTCGGCGACAAGCAGGTCGATGTGCGGGTCCGCATCGAGCAGCCCCCAGGTCAGCGAAATCGCCCCGCCCGAACCCGGGAGGGTATCGGCGGGCGTAAAGCGCCCCGAGCCGTCGTTGACCAGGAGGCGCAGGGTCTGTGATCCCGGATCGAGCACAACGATGTCACGATCCCCGTCCCCGTCGATGTCGGGCGTGATGAGATCGACCGGGGTGCCGCCGAGCGGGATCGTCGTGGGCGGCTGGAACACCGCGGGTGGGCTCGCGACGGCTTGAGCCGTCAGTGCCGCGATGACCAGCCTTCCACACACGCCACGCCCCTTCCAGCCCGAGCGTACTTGCCGCCCGGGCTGGATCAAGCAGAAAATCAGGGACAGCCCGCGTTGAACAGCGCGATGTACTCGACGACGTCGAAGAAGTTCAGGCTCCCGAACGGGGCGGCGAGGTCCGCCGCCGGATCGCCCGCGCTGAACAGCCCGAGGAACGCCGAGATATCGAAGAAGTTCAGGGTGCCGAACGGTTCGGCCAGATCGGCCGGGCAGGAGACCGCGGGCCGCAGCGAGGCCACCCGGTTCGCGGAAACCCCGCCGGCGGAAGAGAAGCTGCCCCCGATGATCAGTTCGGGTCCATCGCCGAAGTCGTACACCAGCGCCCCAAAGCCGTTGCCGTCGAGCCCGTCACCGACCGCTTCCCAAGACGCCCCGTTCCACTTGGCGATGCGGGACACCGGCGTGGAACCGGAGTTGTTGAAGTTGCCGAGGGCGTACAGCGCCTCGCCCGAACCGTCGTCCCAGACGACCAACTCCTGCACGGTCGCGTCGAGCCCGTCCCCGAGCGTTGACCACGATGCGCCGTCCCACTTGGCGACGTTCGACACGGGAACACCACCGGCGCGATTGAACGTGCCCGCGGCGTACAGCGCCGTTCCGTTCCCGTCGTCCCAGGAGGTCATGTGGATCACCTGCGCGAAGCCAGACGTGCGTTGCAGACCGCTGCCCAACGCCGACCACGAAGAGCCGTCCCAAGAAGCGATGTTGTTCGCGTTGGATCCCCCGATGGTCAGGAATCGCCCGCCCGCGTAGAGGGTCTCGTCGGCGCCGAGATCGGCCACGAGAAGATCGAGCACGATCAGCGGGACCGCGCCCCCGATCGATCCGCCAACCGCGGTATAGACCGAGCCGTCCCACTTGGCGATGTGATCCAGCGGTGCCTGCCCGTTGAGATCCATGTAGTTGCCCGCGACATAGAGTTGCTCGCCCGTGGTTCCATCGTCCCAGACCTGCAGATCCCAGACTGAGTTGAGGAACGAAGACGATTGCGCGTCCATGCTGCTCCACGCCGAGCCGTCCCACCGGGCGAGCTTGGCCGAGCCGGCGACGCCTCCGGCCGAATCGAAGTACCCGCCGGCGATCAGATCGCCCTGGTACACCGCCATGATGTTCGAGAACCCGCCCTGCAGCCCGGTGCCAACC
The DNA here is from genome assembly GCA_002429045.1 of Phycisphaerales bacterium UBA6054. Classification (GTDB taxonomy): domain Bacteria; phylum Planctomycetota; class Phycisphaerae; order Phycisphaerales; family UBA1924; genus UBA6054. The sequence continues at coordinate 28,074 of DIYM01000126.1, read as the reverse complement.
GCGGCCCACTCGCTCCCGTCCCACCGGGCGATGCTCGAGCCTCCGGGTACGTCCGTTGCTGCGAACGAGCCGATCGCGTAGAGCGATTCGCCCGAGCCGTCATCATGGGCGATGAACGCGGCCGCGTACGACCCGCCGAAACCCGGCGATCCGAGGACTCCCGAGTAGGTCGGGTCCGCGTGGGCGAAGCCTGCCGTGGCAACGATTGCCGCGCAACCGAGCGTGACTGTCTGTGAACGCATGTCTTGATCTCCTGTGATCCCCGCCTTCGAAAGGCGGCGTGGGGTGGGGCTCGCAGCATACCCGAGCACGGATCGTGATCAACACAAAAACGACGCACTACAGACGCCTGGTCAAGAAGACCACTCGCAAGTGTGGCGATGTGGGTTCGGATGTATCAGTTACGGACAGCCGGCGTTGAACCGGGCGATGTACTCGGCGACATCGAAGAAGTTCAGGCTCCCGAACGGCGCGGCGACGTCCGCCGCCGGATCCCCCGCGTTGAACAGCCCGATGAACGCAGAGATATCGAAGAAGTTCAGCGTCCCGAACGGAGCGGCGAGGTCCGGCACGCACGGGCGCGACGCTTCGAGGTCGAGGCACACGCTGCGCACGATGCCGGTATCGAACGCCGAGTTGTCGGCGACCGTGAGCGTCCACACGCCCGGCGCGTCGGCGCCGATCAGCGAAGCCAGCGCCCCGGCGGGTCGGACCACGCCCGAGATCACCGGGTCTCCCGTAAGCGAGCAGACCGACTCTGCGGCGATCGGGCCCGCGTCGTCGAACGTGGCCATCACGTTCCGCCCGCCGCACCCGAACGGGCCGGGGAAGCCGGTGCTCGGGATGCCCGCCCGATCGAGCAACACCGCCGACGCCCCGCCCGGACCGGTGAGCGTGACAACCAGATCTCCCACCCAGTCGTGGTCGATGTCGAGATCGACCGTGATCGAGTCCACCAGAGATCCCGCGGGCAGATCGACGATGATCGGGATCTGCACACCGGGCGACGCATCATCGGGGATCGGTGTGTTGGGAGTCGAGCAGACGGGCTGCGCCGAGGCGAGCGAGACGGCGGTCGCCGGGACGATCAGGAGGGATACATGTTTCATCGGCGGGCCCTTTCATCGATCTCGCTGTTCCGTGAGGGGTCGGTGCATTGGGCGGGGTCGCGCATCCCGGTGGTGTGGCACCATCCCTCGCGGTGCCCGCGGTTGTTGCCCCCCGGGAGCTGCCCGCGGCTGCGTTCGATCACCCCGTCGTCCGGGTCGGACAGCAGCAGGTCGCTGACGATGTTGCAGAAGTCGAACGCGAACGGGCGATCCTCGAACGATGTCGTCCAATACCACACGTTCTGTCGCGACGAGGTCGGGATGAGCGAGAGCCATTGCACGGCGCCGCTGGTGGACAGGTCGCTGTTCGATCCGCACCCGGCGCCGAACAGGTCGCCCAGCACCGCGGCGTTGCCCGCCAGCGGTGTGCCCTGATACGGCGAGCCGACGGACTGGATCAGCCGCTCGCCGCGGGCCCAATCCATCCCGCTGAAGTAGAACGTGTACAGGTGCAACGCCGCGAGCCCGCCCTGCGAGTGCCCCGCGACCCCGAACGACTTCATCGGCGCCGTCTGCGAGAGGATCCGCAGCGCGAACGCGTCGTTGGAGCGGTTCTGCTGGGTATCCGAGAAGACGGCGATATCCCCGTCGAAGTGCGATGTGGTGAACGGGTTGCCGCCCGAGCAGTAGCCGTGCACGAGCAGCAGGCGGTGACCGGGCGGGGTGCCGCGGGCCGGCGGGACATCGATCGGGACCCCGAGGCGCGAACGCCCCGCGACCCCGTGGATCATGCCACGCGTCGCGGCGTCCGGGGCTTGGGGCAACACCAAGCCCTCCAGGTCCCCGTCGATCTCCAGGCGTTCACGCCACGCGACCAGCGTCATCGAGTCGGCATCGTGGGCTCGGACCGCCCGGAGCTCGATCGACCCGGGATCCACGCCCGCCATCGAGATCCACCGCGCGTCGAGCGTCAGCGAACGCGCCGCTGCACAGACCCGGGCGAGCCAGCACACGGGCACCATCCGCCCGTCCCGTTCGCCCCAGACCTCGGCCGCCACCACCGAGCGGCGTTCGGCCCGGTCTTCGCCCAGGGAGATATCGATCAATCGCCCATCGACCGAATGCGACGCTCGATCGAACGGGCTGGACGGACGCTCGGCGTGCAGGATGTGCTGCGTGGTCAGTTCGATCCGCTCGCCCGTTTCGTCGAGCCCGATCGCGTGCACGCGCACGGCGTGCTCGCCCGCCTGGATCGGCGTAAACCGGATGACGCCGCGTTCCGCTGGCACCCGATCCGTCCGCCCATCGGGCCCGCGGACGTCGGCCCACAACTCGACGATCGCCGCGTTCCGGGACAGCTCCGAACGCAGCACGATCGGTGCGCCCACCAGAGCCTCCAGGCGCTCGGCGTAGGTGTACATCTCGATTCCCGAGCCCGGCTCGATCAGCACGAACCCCCGGGCGGGCGCCGGGCTCTCGACGCGGAGTGTCCAGTCGCCGTCCTCAAGGCCCGGGCGCCCCACCGGCAACGCCAGGCTCGCGAACGTGCGGTCCGGCGCGATCCACCCGCTCGAACCGGACCCGACCGCGACCCCGCGGTGCTCGTCGGCCCGGTCAAGCGTGCGCGGCTCGCCCGCGGGCGAGACCAGGGCGGCTGTCCACGCCCCGTCGCGCCCCGGCAGCAGCACGGCGCGGGCACCGGGGGGCAGGTCACGCTCCCACACGCCCCCGGCGGGCAGGTCCACCGGGATCAACGCCGAGCGCGAGACCACGCCCAGGTCCTCCGGCTCGGGGAGGCGCACGACGCCCGAGACGATATCGCTCGGCGGTGCGGCGACCTGCTTGGTCGCGACATCGAGCCGCGGAGGCTCGCCGAGCACGACACCGTTGACCAGACACACCAAGCCCGCCGAGATCGCTTTCAGTCCGCGCATGCGAAGCCCTCCGGACGGCAGCGTACCACAGCGCAGGCCCGTCCAGCAGCACAAACGCGAAGCGGGCCCGGCGCGCCAAGGCTGTTTGTCGGCCGGGGATCGCCCCCGGGGCCCGCGTTACGGGCAGCCGGCGTTGAATAGCGCGATGTACTCGGCGACGTCGAAGAAGCTCAGGCTCCCGAACGGCGCGGCGACGTCCGCCGCCGGATCCCCCGCGTTGAACAGCCCGATGAACGCAGAGATATCGAAGAAGTTCAGCACACCGAACGGCTCGGCGATATCCGCACCACAGGACGTCGAACACCGGAAGAGATTCGGCAGGATGGCAATCGACGCATCCTCCTTCGACAGGACAACGAGGTCTGCCGATCCATCAGCGTTGATGTCATCAATAAGTACTTTTCCGGGATCCATGCCGGCCCGGTACTCGCCGTCGAACAGCATGGCGCCTGTTCCATCATTCACGCGGACCTCGACCAACGATCGCGTGCCTTCCGCGAGCGCGAGGTCCGGATTGCCATCTCCATTTATGTCGCCAACATCCATAGCGGTTGCTCTTGATCCAAACTCAAAGAGTTCGATCGGTGACAACAGCGAACCGTCAACGTTCTCAAACAACTGCGGGGTTCCGAGACGAAGATCGAGCACAACGACATCGGTGTCTCCGTCGCTATCGATGTCGAAAGCATGCGGATCGGCAGGCCCGCCCTGCAAACCGATCAACTGTGAAACAGAGAATGCTCCCGTTCCATCGTTCAGCATGACTCCGATACGCCGCCCGCCCGCACTGGCCGCGAAGATATCACGGAGTCCATCTCCATTGATATCGGTTATGACGAAGTCGCTCGGCACGGCAACCGTTGGAAAGTTGACTGGAAAAGCGAACCCGCCACCCCCAATCCCTCGTGCGATGCTCAACAAGGCCGTTGAACGGCTGACGCCGACGAGGTCGATCAACCCATCGCCGTCGATGTCCTCAGCCTGAATCGCTTGAAGGTCAGTACCGAGCGGGTGAAGGAAAGAAGACTGGAATGTTGCTTCACCGCGGCCCAGCAAGACACGAACGGCGCCGCCGCTGACATCCGACGCGACAAGATCAATCAGACCGTCTCCGTCCAGATCACCTGCGGCGACCGCCTTGCCGACCAAACCAGACTCGAGCAGGAGCGGCTCGCTCAGATTGCCAAACCCATCCGAGAGACTCAGCGCGACCGCCGATGGCTTTTCATTCAGGGTGACCAGATCGCGATGGCCGTCCGAGTTGAAGTCCGCACCCAGAACCCGGACCGGTTCGCCGCCCGCGTCGCGTGTCTCACGCTCTTCACTGAGCGAAAACTCGCCCAAGCCGTCACCCAGAAAAATCGAAACCGCCGGGAGCAATCCAGTCAGCACAACATCCGTGATTGTGTCAGCATTGAAGTCGATTCTGCCCGCAACTCGGACCGAAGGGATATCCACCGGGCGCTCTCGGAACTCGAAGCCGAGCCCGTCCCCCCGGTTGAGCCCGACGATCAGCCTCGGATCCCTTAACTCCGCAAAGAGCAGATCAAGATCCCCGTCGCTGTCGAAGTCCTCGATCAGAAGATCCTGCGAGAAGCCGTCTGGGTCGTACGAGAAGGCCGTTTGAGATCCGAAGTTGCCGTCCCCGTCATTGAATCTCGCGACGACAAACCCGTCCCGGTCGGACAGATTGATGAGATCGACATCGCCGTCGTCATCGATATCGGCAAAGACCGGCGTACTCCCCCCCCGGAACGCATTCCATTGATCACGGATCATGAAGTTGCCGGGCGAAGTACGTTCGATTGTCACGAAGTCATCGCTCTGGGAGTTTCTCGAAAGCAACGCGACCGCGTCGCGATCGCCGTCACCGTCAAAGTCTGCGAACCGAACGCTCAAGCACTTATCGCTGAATAGCACGGGATCCGCACCAAATGAGAACACTCCCGAACCGTCATTGATTCCAAACACGATCCGAAAGCCCGCGGCGAGGACGAGATCCAGATCGCCGTCCGAATCGATGTCTTCGAGGGTCGCCGCAGACACCACCCCCTGATATCCGAGTGCACGCGGGAGACCAAAGCCACCACCGCCGTCGCCCTCGGCGACAGCGACCCGCGGACTCGGGCCGAAACACGCAACCAGATCAGCGATCCCATCCCCGTTCAGATCACCCGAGACAAGGTCGCGCATCGAGCCACCGGACCCCGGATCAAACAATCCGCTGAAATCCACGTCACTAGTTTGCTCGAGCGTCCCGGGCTGGGCACTCCGCCACACCCGGACCGAATCTGATAACCACTCCCCGGCGAGATCCGGCAGCCCGTCCAGATCGAAGTCGCCCACCACGAGATGATCGGGGCGAGACTGGATGGCAAGGTCAGGAAACAGCAATCCGACGCAGTCCGCCCGAACCTCCGCGCCGGACAGACATTCGTTCTGCGCATGCGGCTCGATCAGGCCGTTCCCATCAGCCGTCGCGATCGATGCCGAGATCAATAACCACCACGCACTGACTTGCCGAGCGTTCATGACCCCAAGATATCCAACGCTCAGTGATCTGCTAGTGAGGAAATGGTATTTCTGGAAATTTATGGGTGACCAAACACAATCCGATCAAAGCCTGTCACGGGCAGCCGGCGTTGAACCGGGCGATGTACTCGGCGACATCGAAGAAGTTCAGGCTCCCGAACGGCGCGGCGACGTCCGCCGTCGGATCCCCCGCGTTGAACAGCCCGATGAACGCAGAGATATCGAAGAAGTTCAGCGTCCCGAACGGCTCGGCGAGGTCTGCGGGGCACGGCGGGCCGATCACCCGCACGCTGAGCGCGAAGATGTCGGCGTCGGCCTCGGCGCCGGTCGCGCTGTTGAAAAGGTCGACCGAGGGCACGTTGGTGATGTCGCCGAATGTCAGCGACGCGAGCGTGTCGAGCGAGAACGGCTCTTGCCCGAAGTATCCCAGCGGGAGCCGCGCCTCAAAGTCGGCCTCGTAGGGCGTGCCCGCGCCGGCGTCGATGTCCAGCACGTCCCTGGACGCGGAGCGCCGGTACGTGACCTCGCTCACCCCGTTGATCGGGACCTCGAAGCCATCGATCGTGAACGACACGACGGCGCCGAGGAACTCGGCGATCGGATCGCCCGGCTCGCGGGGGGCGGGCGGCACCGAGGGGTCGACCACGATCCGGAACGTGATGCTCTGGCCCTGGAAAGCAACCGTGATCCCGGTGTTGTCCTCCACCTGGCCCGATCCGGTGATCTCGATGAGTTGGGCCTGCGCGAGCGGGGTCGCGGCGATCAGGGCCGTGAGAGCGAGCTGTTTCTGCATGATCGTCTCCTGTTTGATAGGCGTGGGCTTGGCGGGCACTCCTGCGTGCTGTTGTGTACGAACACATAAAAACGCCCCGGTCCGGGGCGTTCCATAAGGATTGTGCGAAGTCGGGTTGTCCCGTTATCCCTTCCAGCCGGCGGCGAAGGTCCGCAGAGCCTCGTCGAGCTTGGCGCCGAGGGCGTCGTCGATCGCGTTCTTCTCGTGCAGCTCGTCCCAGATGGGCTTGCCCACGCCCCGGAAGTGCTCGAGCATCGCCTTCTCGAACTCGGCGACCTTGTCGGTCGGGACCTTGTCGAGGAAACCCTTCGTGCCCGCGTAGATCGAGATGATCTGGTCGGTCACGGTCTGCGGCACGTACTGGGGCTGCTTGAGCAGCTCGACCATGCGGGCGCCGCGGTCGAGTTGGGCCTGGGTGGCGGCGTCGAGGTCGGTGCCGAGCTGGGCGAACGCCTCGAGCTCGCGATACGCCGCGAGGTCGAGGCGGAGCGAGCCGGCGATCTTCTTCATCGCCTTGACCTGGGCGGCACCGCCGACGCGGGAGACCGAGATGCCGACGTTGATCGCGGGGCGGACACCAGAGAAGAACAGCTCGGGCTCGAGGTAGATCTGGCCGTCGGTGATCGAGATCACGTTGGTCGGGATGTACGCCGAGACGTCGCCTTCCTGGGTTTCGATGACGGGCAGCGCGGTGAGCGAGCCGGCGCCGTTGTCGTCCGACAGCTTGGTCGCACGCTCGAGCAGGCGGCTGTGCAGGTAGAAGACGTCGCCCGGGAACGCCTCGCGCCCGGGCGGGCGGCGGAGCAAGAGCGACAGCTGGCGGTACGCGACGGCCTGCTTGGAGAGGTCGTCGTACACGCACAGGACGTGCTTGGGGTACTTCGCGCCGTTGGAGAGCGTCTTGCCCTCTTCCTTGCCGGACCACATGAAGTGCTCGCCCATCGCGCAGCCCGAGTAGGGGGCGATGTACTGCATCGGCGCGGGGTCGGACGAGCCGGCGTTGACGACGATGGTGTAGTCCATCGCGCCCGCGTCACGCAGCGTCTGGACGACGCCCGCGACGGTCGATTCCTTCTGGCCGACCGCGACGTAGATACAAACGACCGCGTCGTCGGTGCCCCAGAACTGCTTCTGGTTGATGATGGTGTCGAGGGCGACGGCGGTCTTGCCGGTCTTGCGGTCTCCGATGATCAGTTCGCGCTGCCCGCGGCCGATCGGGATCATCGCATCGACGGCTTTGATGCCGGTCTGCATCGGCTCGTGCACCGGCTGGCGGGCGGCGATGCCCGGGGCGATGATGTCGACCGCCGAGGTCTCGGTCCCGGTGATGGCCGGGCCGTCGTCCAGCGGGCGGCCGAGCGGGTCGACCACGCGTCCGAGCAGCGCTTCGCCGACCGGCACCTCGAGCAGGCGTCCGGTGCTCTTGACGGTGTCGCCCTCTTTCACCGCGAGGTAGTCGCCGAACACAACCGCGCCGACGGTGTCTTGTTCGAGGTTCATCACCTGGCCCATGATCGAGCCTTCGGAGGTCTGGAACTCGATCAGTTCGCCGGCCATCGCTTTGGAGAGCCCGTAGATGCGGGCGATCCCGTCGCCGACCTCGACCACGCGCCCGACTTCGGAGATCTCCAAGTCGGCGGTGAAGTTGCTGATCTCTTCCTGAATGACGCTGACGATTTCGTCGGTCTTGATCTTCACGACTCGCTCCTGGTGGCGCCGGCGTTGAACGCGCCCAAACCGGGTTGTCTCGGATCCCCGAGAGGCTCTGCGGGGGGTCGGAAGGCTAGGTCGCGAAGACGCTGAAGTCCTGCCGGCGCCGCGAAGACCGCACGACCCGGGCACCCCGATCAAAGACCGGCCGGGCCTCGGGGTGTCTACCCGGGCTCGCCGGGTGTCTGGGATCGCGTGACCGTGAATCGGACCTCCAACGCTTGCCCGGGCTTGACCGTCACACCGGGAGGCAGCCCCTGGATCTGAGCGGCTTTGGCGGTGATCCCGCGTTCGAGGTCATCGAACCCGAGGGAGATGAACGCCGAGGGCAGGGCCTCGCCGGATCGCAGCCGCCCGATCTGATCGCTGGGCCCGACGACCTCGATCCCAACCAGGTCCTGCGAGCCGGGCTCGAGTTGCACGCTCCACCGACCGACCTCGCCCGGGGCGATCATCAGGAGCACCGGCATGGCCGAGAGGGTGAACTCGGCCGTCCGCGAGCGCAGTGTCATCGTCACGCCGACCTGAGCCGGCTCGATCCGGGTCGCCCAGCGGTCGGGGTCTTCGGGCAGTTCCACGCGGAGCCCGCTGAGTGTCGAGACGCGACCGGGCACCATGCCGACAAACGCGGACGGCTCGAGCGATACGAAGGCTTCGGAGCTGGCGAGCCGGTCGATGACCTCCTGGGGCCCCACCACGCGGACGCTGTTGGGCACCGTGCGGGCCGAGCCGCTGGCCTCGAACGCGACCCCCTCGGGCGTCCGGACACGCACGGGCAGGTCCGCCTCGGCGAGCGCGTCGACCTGGATCACCACCTGCGGCGGGTCGACCTCCACCACCGTGACGCCCGCGTCGGTCGCGATATCGCTCGTCCGGATCAGCTCGCGCAGGTCGATCTCGTGCACCCCCGGCGCCGCGGGGACCTCGATGCCCACGCTCATCACCAGACGCCCGCTGAAGGCGCGGATCGCCTGGTCCAGCCCGGCGGTCGATCCCGAGAAGGTGACCTCGAGCGAGTCGGGCCACGACGTGCCCAACGCGGCCCGGGTCAGCACCCCGGTGTCGGGGGTGAACTCCAGCGACGGGGTCAGTTCGACGGTGTCTGTGCGGATCGTCCGGGACTCGGCGAGCAGCCACACCAGCAGCGAGAGGATGGTGACCAGCACGATGGTGCGGAGGTTGAACGGCCCGGACTGCCCGGGCTGGTTTGCCGACGCGGTGGCCATCCTCAATCCCCCCGCTCTTCGTTGATGGTCGCATCGGCGGCGGTGACCGAGCGGTCGAATCCCACCGGCGTGTCGTCCTCATCGCCGGGCCCGTCCTCGGCGATCGACGCGCCGCCCAAGCGTTTGGCGATCTCCACTTCGAGCAGATCGAGCGCGATCGGGGTCGTCATGGTGCCGTACTCGGCCAACCGCACGTCCCCGGTCTCTTCGGACACCACCACGACCAAGGCGTCCGACTCTTTGCTGAGACCCAGCGCCGCGCGGTGGCGGGATCCGAAGCGGGCGTCTGGCATGTCGCTCGCGTCGGCCATGGGCAGCTGGACGCCGGCGGCGTGGACGACCGACCCCTTGACGACGACCGCCAGATCGTGCAGCGCCGAACCCGGATAGAAGATCGTCTGGAGCAGCTCGCGCGAGAGGTGGGCGTCGAGCAGCGTGCCCCCCTCGACGAGCGTCCGGAGCCCGGTGGTCCGCTCGATCACGATGATGGCACCGAACCGCGACTTCGCGCAGTACACGCACGCGGGGGCGATCGCCTTGGCCGCCGATGACCCCGGCATGTCCCCCCCGCGGAACAGCCTGGTCTCGCCGAGCCTGACGAGCCCGCGCCTCAGCTCGGGCTGGAAGATCACGACGAGGGCGACCGCGATGATCGCCAACAGCCGTTCGTACAAGTAGCCCAGACGCTGGAACGCGTCGTCGCCCAGCACCTGCACGAGCAGCGTGCTGAGCGCGATCAGCACGAGCATGCCCTTGAGCGCGCGGGCGGCGCGGGTGCCCTGGATGAAGCGGACCACGGCGTAGACCACGATCCAGATCAGCAGCAGCTCGATCGCGATCTGCCACAGCGCGTAGGACCCCACGCGCTGGAGAAGGTCATCGAGCCGTTCGATCGAGGTCAACGGTTTGGCTCCGTCGGTTCTTGTGTTCGGGCTGGCACGTGCCGTGCCATCCTAACACGGGGCGTCAGTCCCGGCGAATCGGGGCGAAGATGTTGTATCGCACGATGCAGAGCAACGCCGCGACGCCGTCCGTCCAGCCGATCTTCTTGCCCTCGGCGTAGGTCCGCCCGGCGTAGGAGATCGGCACCTCGAAGATCCGTGTCGGGCGTCGCCTGCCAGGGCGATCGGCGTCGGGCAGGCGCATCCCAGCCAGTCTCGCGACGATCTCCGGCTCGACCCCGAAGCGATCCTCGACCAGTTCCAGCCGATCCAGGACCGGGCGCCCGAACGCCTTGAAACCGCACTCGATGTCGCTGAGGTTGAGGTTGCTGAGCATGTTGCTGAACAGCGTGATGATCTTGTTGGCGACCTGGTGCCAGAAGTAGAGCACCCGGTGCGTCTGCCCCATGAACCGCGTGCCGATCACCGCGTCGGCCCGGCCGTCGAGGATGGGCGCGAGCACCGCGTCGTGATCGCCCGGGTCGTACTCGAGGTCCGCGTCCTGGATGATCGCCGCGTCGGCGTCGAGCTCGAGGGCCTTGGCGATCCCAAGGCGGACCGCGGCCCCCTTGCCGCGGTTGGTGTTGGCGAGCACGGCGACGGTGTCGGTGCGGTCGCCGGCAAGCTGCTGCACGAGGTCGCGGGATCCGTCCGTCGAGCCATCGTCGACGAGGATCAGCACCCGCTCGCAGCGGTCGAGACCCGTATGGTCCGGCGCGGGGGGCGGGTCCGTGCGCACGACCCGGTCGAACAGCACGGGGAGCAGTTCGAGTTCGTTGTAGACCGGGATGACGACCGCGAGTTTCACCGGTCATGAGAATAGCGTCGGGCGGTCCACGCCGCCGATCTCGAACACCCTCCGATGGGCGTTGGACAGGGCAAGGCCGTGGATCTCGTCCGGGCGCACCCAGGCCCGCCCGGCGGGATCGCCGAGCAGCGACCCGGCGTAGACCCCGAACGAAATCCGCCGGTGCGTGGTCACGTGCGTGAACGCACCGAGGCGTTGTCCGGGCTCGATGCCCAACACCTCGGCCGCGGCAGGCGTGTCGATCGCCCCGTCTCCCTCGATGCTCGGGGGCTGGACCATGCCCGCCCAAAGCCCGGTCCGCGCGCGGGTCTCGGTCAGCACGCGTCCGTCGTCGTGCTTCACGATGAAGCAGACCGCGAACCAGTCCTTCTGGCGGGCCCGGGGCTTGGGCGTCGGGATCTCCTCGCTCAGCCCGAGCCGGTACGCGTGGCACGCGTCCCGCAGCGGGCACGCGGGGCACTTCGGTGCGTTCGGTGTGCAGACCGTGGCGCCCAGTTCCATCATCCCCTCGTTCAGGACGCCCGGCGAGCCGCTGGCGTCGACCAGACCCTGCGCACGCTCCCACGCCCAATCCTGGGTCGCCTTGTCCTTGGGCGGGTCGGGCCTGGCGTGCAGCCGGAGGAGCACACGCTCGACGTTCCCGTCCAGGATCGGCTCGCGCCGCCCGAACACGATCGACGCGAGTGCCCCCGCGGTGTACCGGCCGACACCGGGAAGGGACCGGATCCCATCCGGATGGGTCGGGAAGGAGGCGTCGTGGTCCTCCACGATCGCTTTGGCGGCGGCGTGCAGCAGGCGGGCCCGGCGGTAGTACCCGAGCCCGGACCACGCCGCGAGGACGTCGGCTTCCGGCGCCGATGCGAGCGATTCGGCGGTCGGGAATCGCTCGAGAAACGGCCCGTACTTCTCGACGACGCGCGAGACCTGCGTCTGCTGGAGCATCAACTCGCTGACCAGCGCCCGGTACGGATCGCGGGGCCCGTCGATCGGGTCGGGCCTCCAGGGCAGGTCGCGCGCGTTGGCCCGGAACCACCGCTCGATGAGCGGGGCGATGCCATCGGCGTCGGGCTCACTCGATGATCGAGTCATCGCTGAGCACCCTGCTGATCGCGCGCTTGATCGAGAGCCAAGACGAATCGGGAGACTTGCTCACCGAGACAAAGCTGGAGTGGAGCAGCACGCGTGTGACCCCCGGGATCGCGAGCAGCCGCAGCGCGAGCGCGTTGCCCTCCGCCTCGACGGGCGAAGCGGCGGACACGATATCCCCCCCGCGGGGCGTCGGGAGGACGCACTTGATCGCGTCGGGGTTCGGGGTCGGTTCGAAGCGCACCTCTTTCATGCCGGCCCTCCCACCGCGACCGCGTCTAACAGCGAGCGGACCGCCCGGTCACGCTCACCGGGCGATGATCCGACCACCGTGACATGCCCGAGCTTGCGACCCGCCCTGGCCGGTTTGTGATAGTCGTGCCAGTGGGCGTTCGCGTGGGCATCGCGGGTTTCGTCGGATTCGTGCGCGCCGATGATGTTGACCATCGCCGCGTGACCCAGCGGGTCGCCCGGGCCCAGTTCGATCCCGGCGACGGCGCGCATGTGATTCTCGAACTGGCTGGTGCGGGCGCCCTCGATCGTCCAGTGCCCCGTGTTGTGCACACGGGGCGCGATCTCGTTGGCCAGCAGCGTCGCGCCCTCGCCCTTGCCGATCTGGAAGAACTCGACCGCGAGGGTGCCGACGTAGTTCAGTTCTGCGAGGATCGCCCGGGCGGCGGCTTCGGCGTCGGCTTGCAAGCCCCCCGTCTCAGCCGCGGGGGCTCGGGTGACACACAGGATTCCGTTGGCGTGCTGGTTCTGGTTGAGCGGGTACACCACGACGGACCCGTCTCGGGCCCGGGTCGCGATGACGGACAGCTCGCGCTCGAACGAGACCATGCGATCGAGGATCGCGGGCACACGCCCCACGGCGATCCACGCGCGTTCCGCGTCGTCGGGCGATCGCAACACGGACTGCCCCTTGCCGTCGTACCCCTCGCGCCGTGACTTGAGGATCGCCGGAGCACCGACCGACGCCGCCGCGTCCGCCAGCTCGTCCAGCGAAGCCACCGCGCGCATCTCGGGCGATCTGATCCCCAACCGCTCGAACATGCGGCGTTCGTTGAGGCGGTCCTGCGCGGTCTCCAACGCGATCGGGTCCGGGTACACCGGCTTGCGGGTGGCGATGCGGCGGGCGCTCGCGACCGGGACGTTCTCGAACTCGTAGGTGACCGCGTCGCAACGGGCCGCGAGCCGGTCGAGCGCCTCCGCGTCGGTGTACCCGCCCACGATGACCTCGCAGGCGTGCGACGCGGGGCAGTCCGGGTTGGGATCGAGGGCCACGCAGACAAGCCCCAGCGGCTTGGCCGCCTCGGCAAGCATCATCGCCAGCTGGCCCCCACCGAGAATGCCGATGGTTTGGATGACGCGAGGATCGGGCATCGGACCATTGTTGGCGTCGAGTTGCACGGCTACTCGTTGCTGTAGAGAACCAACTCCACGACAACGAGAATCCCCACGCAAACCCCCGAGACCGAGTCGATCCAGATGCCCCGGATGACACCGCCCTCAACAAGTGCGATGGATCCCAGGCAACACCCGATGAACACCGGGTAGAACAGATTCGTCTTCGATCGGAGCGTTCTGACCAGGATGCTCCGGCACAGAAGCAGGACCGCCGCGAGCCCGACAACACCGAGCACCGTCGCCGGGTGCAGATCGATGCCGAGCCCGCCTGATCCTGGCAATCGTCCCATGACGCGATGTTATCGAATCGTCGGACCACCGCTCTCAACCCAGCCCGTATCCTCCCGGCATGCACGGATCCTCTCGAATCATGCTCGCGGGCCTGCTCGGTCTCTGTCCCACTGCGGCGATCGCCCGGCCGGCGGGCGATGCCCCTCCCGAGCGGGTGATCGCCGCCGAACCGCAGCCGATCGCCCGAGCGCTCGCGGATGCCTCCCGCTATCGGCTCCAGTCCGTGACCGTCTACTGGGACAACGACGGCACGTACCCCAACATCATCGATGACACGGACCGGTACTACACCAGCGGGCAGGGTGTTGAGCTCGGATTCTCTTTCGACGCGTCCGACGGGCTGAGCGGCCGGCTCGCCCCGGGCTGGCAGAACGCCCGGTTCGGCGCGGGGCTGTCGATCGAGCAGCAGATCTACACCGCGACCGACATCTCGCTGGCCGACCCGCCCGCCGACGACCACCCGTACGGCGGGTGGCTCTCGCTGAACATCGCGTTCCAGCGGGCCGACAACACCCGACACGACCACTTCGAGCTGGGCGTCGGCGTGATCGGTGAATGGTCGGGCGGGCGCTGGGTCCAGGACCTCATCCACGACAACATCCCCGACGAGATCGACCCGGCCGGCTGGGGCACGCAGCTTGCGAACGAGCTGGCGATCAACGCGGTGTACCAGCGCACCTGGCGCACCGAGAAGGGCGAGATCGGCGGCGTCGAGTTCGACATGCTCCCGGCCGCACGCGCCGACCTGGGCAACGTCTTCGTCCGCGCCCGCGGGCAAGCGACCGTCCGCCTGGGCATGCACCTGCCCGAGAGCTTCGGGCCCGCGTCGTTGCTCGGGTTCAAGGACCACACCGCCGGATCGTTCGCCGATCCCGAGCAGGACTGGTCGGTATACGGCTACGTGACCGTCTCCGCCGATGCGGTCGCCCGCAACATCTTCCTCGACGGCAACACGTTCGCTACCTCCCGCTCGACCGAGCGCGAGGACTTCATCGCCCGCGGGACCGTCGGCATCGTCGCCCGCTACAAGTGCGTCGAGTTCGGCTGGTCGCAGACGTTCGAGACCGAGTCGTTCGAGAACCAGCCCGACGGGCAGAGTTTCGGGTCGTTCGCGGTCAACTGCCAGTGGCGCTTCTAGCCGACCGCCCCACTACGATCCGGCATGAGCGAAGCACTGGTCGGCGTGGTGATGGGGTCCCGGTCGGACTGGGCGGGCACGATGGAGCACGCTTCGGCGACGCTTGAGTCGCTGGGCGTGGCGCACGAGACGCGGGTGGTCTCGGCCCATCGCACCCCGGACCTCTTGAGCGAGTACGCGAAGACCGCCGAGGAACGCGGGATCGGGGTGATCATCGCGGGCGCGGGCGGGGCGGCGCACCTGCCGGGCATGCTGGCCGCCCACACGCACCTGCCCGTGCTCGGCGTGCCGGTGCAGAGCAAGGCCCTCCAGGGGCTCGACTCGCTGCTGTCCATCGCCCAGATGCCGGGCGGGGTTCCCGTTGGAACGCTCGCGATCGGCAAAGCCGGCGCGATCAACGCGGCGCTGCTCGCGTGCTCGATCCTAGCGCTGCATGAGCCGGCATTACGCAAGGGACTAGTGCGGTTTAGGGAGGAACAAACTAATCAAATCCTGGCTTCCCAAGATTTAGGCCTATGACTATAGGCATTTTGCACTGGGGCCAAAATCTCTTACAATACTACCTGCCGAGTACTCACGAATCATCTCGCCTAACCATTGGCTTTTTCCGCTAATGCAGAACCGCTGACAACGAAGCATAGGAGACTTCCATGCTCAGTACGCTGTATGCAATCCAACTCGGATACGCTGCATTAGTCGGTGCAAGCCCTCAGCCCGAGCTATTGCACACCGCCCAGGTTTCATCAGCTTCGAGCCTTGAGAAAGCCTTGGCAGCAAGCCTTAACCAACCGATCGCCCTTAGCTTTACCCTCACGGACCGCATCGTTCAGTTCGATAGGGTCACAATCACCCGATCAAAGGCTGGCGGACTGAGCGGGTTCGCCACCAACTCAACAGACCCCTTCGTCTACAGCTACTACGGCACGAGCGGCGATTCGATCCTGGTTATCATTCGCAACCACAATGGCGCATACGCACTACACTCGAATGAAGTGCATAAGCAGACGAGTCATGCTAGAGGTCTAGATCTTTGGCAATCTACCTTTGCGGTCGAAAGCCACACGACGCATCAAAGCTGCGCGTGCGAGATACACGGCAAAGCACCGGGCAAAGCTGATGGCTTAGGCGAATCAGCCTACCATAGCCGCGGCACCGGTACCCCTGAGATTGACATCGGCTTCATATGGACCACGGATGCAGTCGACGCTCTCGCGGCGGGGTTCTCTTTCGATCCCAATGGCGTCTGTGATGACGACGCCATCGCGGCAAGCAACTGCATGATCGCGCAAGCTAACTTGATCAACACAAACTCGTCAATTGATGCTCGGTTCAATGCGGCCTTTGTACACCAGCCCGGTGTGGCTGATGCGGACTTCACGATGAATGACTACGTACGTGGTCTTGAGTTCATAGAATCGGGCGGTGCCGTTCCAGAAGTTCCAGTTCTCGAACGCGTGTACAGGAGCGATCTATCCTGCCTTGTGATGAACTCGGACGGCACTGGCCTGAGTGGCAAAGCCGATCTCGGTGTGTCTTCCGCAACAGCCGATGGCCAACTCGTCACAGAACTGTTTGCTGGGCTGAATCCAGATTCGCTTGTGTTTACCCACGAGGTTGGGCACACACTCGGGATGGCTCATGGCGGAAGTGACCCAGCACAAGGCTACCTGCCCTATGCGAGGGGTTACGCCACCAGCACACTGGCAGGAACGCTCGTCCGCTCCGTCATGACCGGAGGGGGAGGCTCGCGCGTCCCGTATCACTCGGGCCCTTCGATCCAACTTCAAGTCGACGGAGAAACGGTCATCCTGGGAATCCCGATCGGGCAGGTCGATGAGGCAGACTCAGTCAGTGCCATCGGGATTACGGCCCCAGTCGTAGCTTCGTATCGTACAGGGCCTCAGCTACTCGATGACTGCAACGCGAACGGCCAGCCGGATCTGCTAGATATTTTCTATGGGGTCAGCAACGACTGCAACGGCAATGAGGTTCCTGACTCATGCGACATCGCTCTCGACCCAGCAATTGATTGTAACTACGACGGATTGATCGACGATTGTCAGCTAAATAGCACAACCGACTGCGACAGCAACGGCGTGCTCGACGCCTGTGAAATCGCCCTCGACCCGTCGCTCGACTGTGACAGCGACGGGGTTTTGGATGCTTGCCAGACGCCATGGACCGTGACTGAGTCCGACACCGCGGGTCAGATCCCCACGAGCGGGCTCGGAATGCTCGAAACCGTCACGCTGCTTGTACCGGACAACAGACCCATTGAATCCGAAGCAACTCTTGAGATCACAATGTATGGGCGCTATCAGGGGCAAGCAACGGTCGACGTCGAACTGAATGGCGTTCCCATTGGGACTGCATTCGTGGATCCGCAAAACTCTTGGAATCAGTGCGCAGACAACATTACGGATTTCACGTTTTCTCTCAACACGTTTCCGCCAAGCGTAACGCCAGGATTTCACGAAGTTATCTTAACCGCCAATAACTTGCGGCTAAGCCCTACCTGCCCGAATCCGTTCTACTCGCGGGCGGAGATATCGTACCTTTCAGCTTCACCATACGACGCAGACCGCGACGGCGTGCATGATTGCGCGGATCCGTCGTGCAACGCGGCGGACGTCGCCGAGCCCTACGGCACGCTGAACTTCTTCGACATCAACCAGTTCACCGTCTGGTACAACGCGCAGGACCCTCGGGCGGATATCGCGACGCCGCTCGGGGCCTGGAACTTCTTCGACTTCGACGAGTATCTGGCCCGCTACAACGCCGGCTGCCCGTGATTGCTCGTCCGGTTTGAGCGCCGGGGCCCGCACCGCCTGCGGGCCCTTTTCTACTCCTTGTCTTCCGCCAGCTTCGCGACCACGCTGAAGTCCTCGAGCGTGGACATGTCCTGGCTGATCTCCGTCTCGCCCGCGGCGATCGAGCGCAGCAGCCGCCGCATGATCTTGCCCGAGCGGGTCTTGGGCAGGGCGGCGGTGAAGCGGATCTGGTCGGGCTTGGCGATCGGGCCGATCTCGCTCGAGACATGCGCCCGGAGCGCGTCCTTGAGTTCGTCGCCCGCCGCCTTGCCCGGCACGAGACTGACGAACGCGGCGATGCCGGTGCCCTTGATCTCGTGCGGCACGCCCACGACGGCCGCCTCGTTCACCGCCTCGTGCGCGACCAGCGAGGACTCGACCTCCATCGTGCCCAGCCTGTGGCCGGACACGTTGATGACGTCGTCGATGCGTCCCATGATCCAGAAGTTGCCGTCGGCGTCGCGCCGCGCGCCGTCGCCCGCGGTGTACACCGGCTCGCCGTCGATCCTGACGGTGCTCCAGTAGGTGTCGATGAAACGCTGGCGATCTCCGAAGACCCCGCGGAGCATGCCGGGCCAGGGCTTGCGGATGACCATGAGCCCGCCCGCGTCGGCGGGCTGCTCGGCACCGTCGGCGTCGACGATGGCGGCGTCCACGCCGAACATCGGGCGCGTGCACGATCCCGGCTTGCAGGGCGTGGCGCCGGGCAGCGGCGTGATCACGTGCCCGCCGGTCTCGGTCTGCCAGTAGGTGTCGACGATCGGGCAGACGCCGCGCCCGATGTGCTCGCGGTACCACACCCACGCCTCGGGGTTGATCGGCTCCCCGACGGTGCCGAGGACCTGGAGCGAGCTGAGGTCCGCGCTGGCGGGATGCTCGTCGCCCCACTTCATGAACGCGCGGATCGCGGTCGGTGCGGTGTAGAACTGCGTGACCCTGTGGCGCTCGACGATCTGCCAGAACCGGGCGGCGGTGGGGTAGTCGGGCCCGCCCTCGTACATCAGCGTGGGAACGCGGTTGGGCAGGATGCCGTAGATGATGTAGGAGTGCCCGGTGATCCAGCCGCAGTCGGCGGTGCACCAATAGACCTGGCCCGAGTCGGGGATCAGGTTGAAGGTGTACCTGGCGGTCATGGCGGTGTGGACCATGTAACCGCCGGTGGTGTGCACGATGCCCTTGGGCTTGCCGGTCGAGCCGGACGTGTAGAGCAGGAACAGCATGTCCTCGCTGTCCATCGGCTCGCAGGCGTACTCGGGCGACGCCTTGGACATCTCTTCGTTGTAGCACCGGTCGAGCGCCCCCCACGCGATATCGTTGTGGCAGCGCCCGACGCAGAAGACGTGCTCGACGGGCTGTTCGCCCTGGTCGCCCATCATCTTGATCGCGTTGTCGACGTTCTCCTTGAGCGGGACGACCTTGCCCCGACGCCACGCACCGTCGCACGTGACGATGACCTTCGACTTCGCGTCGCACACCCGATCGGCGATCGCCTGGGAGGAGAACCCGCCGAAGATCACGCTGTGAGGCGCACCGATCCGTGCGCACGCGAGCATCGCGACCGCGAGTTCGGGCACCATGCCCATGTAGATCGTCACGACATCGCCCTTGGTGACCCCGTGGGACTTGAGGACGTTGGCGAACTTGCCGACCTCGGCCTGAAGATCCGCGTACGTCAGCGTGCGGGTCTCTGGGACGCCGTTCTCGATAGGCTCGCCCTCCCAGATGATCGCGGGGCGGTCGCCGAAGCCGTCATCCACCTGACGGTCGACGCAGTTGTAGCAGGCGTTGGTCTGCCCGCCGACGAACCACTTGGCATCAGGCGCGTCCCACTCCAGCACCGAGTCCCAGGCCTTGTACCAATGGAAGCCAGCCGCGACCTCTGCGAAGAACCCTTCCGGATCTTCGATGGAACGCTTGTGCATCGTCTCGTACTCTGCGAGCGAGCCGACGAGCCAATCCGATGCGCCGACATCCGACGGCGCGGGCGGCTGGAAGACGCGGTCCTCGTGGAGCGTGGATTCGATGCTGGGTTGGGACATGTCATGGACTCCGTGGGAACCGCGTTACAAACTCGATAGCGAAACTGTAGTAGATCGTCGATCCGGCCCGCCATCAATCCTCGATGTCCGGCGGGATCTGCATCTCGTGGGCCTCGCCCGCGCCCTTGGGAACCCGGATGTCCTCGATCAGTTCCTGGATCTCCTGGGGCGGGGGCTTCGTGACGGCGCTGATCGCGATCGCGAAGACGAAGTTGATCAGCATGCCGACCGACCCGATACCCGCCGGGCTGACGCCGAAGAGCCAGAAGTCCTTCTTATCCATGCCCGGCTCCCAGGCGGTGATCGAGGCGAGGACGCCGTCCGCCCAGCCGAAGCTGAACAGGACGACATACCCGATCGTGAACCCGATCCCCGCGATCATGCCCGCGACGATGCCCTCGCGGCTGGCACGCTTGGAGAAGATCCCCAGCAGGATCGCCGGGAAGAAGCTGCTGGCCGCGAGCCCGAACGCGAGCGCCACCACCTCGGCGACAAACCCGGGCGGATAGATGCCGACCAGGCCGGCTCCGAACACGCCGAACGCGGCCGCCACACGCGCCACCCACAGCTCCTGCCTCTCGGTGATCTTCGGAATCAGCACGCCCTTGAGCAGGTCGTGGCTGACCGCGCTGGAGATCACCATCAGCAGGCCCGCGGCGGTCGAGAGCGCCGCTGCCAGACCCCCCGCCGCGACCAGCCCGATGACCCAGTTTGGCAGTCTCGCGATCTGTGGGTTCGCGAGCACCATGATGTCACGGTCCACGTACAACTCGTTGGGGCTCTCCGAGAGGGCGTTGGTCAGCAGACGCTGCCCGTGCTCGCCCCGGGCGGTGTCGTCATCCGCGGGTCCGGCGAACGCGGGCTTGTCCTTGGATCCGTCGGCGAACACTCGCCCGCTCAGGTAATCCACGCGTCCGTCGCCGTTCTTGTCCGCCCACGCGAGCAGACCGGTGTCCTCCCACTCGCGGAACCAATCGGGGACGACCTTGTCTTCCTCGGCGCTCGCCGACGGGTCGTACACCGCGTGCTCGACCGCGTGGATCAGATTCATCCGCCCGAAGACGCCGACCGCGGGCGCGGCCGTGTAGAGGATCGCGATGAAGAGCAGCGCGTAGAACGCGCTCAGGCGTGCGTCACGCACGGTCGGCACGGTGTAGAACCGGATGATCACGTGCGGCAGGCCGGCGGTCCCCACCATCAGCGCCATCGTGATCATGAAGATGTCCAGACGGGACTTGCTCCCGTCGGTGAAAGCGTTGAAGCCGAGTTCGGTGTTGATGCGGTCCATCGCGTCCAGCAGGGCGATCTTCTTGCCATCCGAGACCCCCAGCTCCGCTGCGATCTGCGACCCGACCTCGCCGCCCAGATGGTCCGCGAAGCCCGCCTGCGGCACGGGGTTGCCGGTCAAGAGCAGCGCCATGAAGATCGCGGGGACCATGAAGGCGAAGATGAGCACGCAGTACTGCGCGACCTGCGTGTAGGTGATCCCTTTCATCCCGCCGAGCACGGCGTACACAAACACGATCGCCATGCCGATCACGATCCCCAGCGTGATGTCCACCGACAAGAACTGGCTGAAGACAACGCCCACACCCCGCATCTGGCCCGATACATAGGTGAAGCTGATGAAGATCGCGCAGATCACGGCGACGACACGGGCGAAGCTCGAATAGCACCGGTCGCCGACGAAATCGGGCACGGTGAACCGCCCGAACTTGCGGAGATACGGCGCCAGCAGCAGCGCGAGCAGCACGTACCCGCCCGTCCAGCCCATCAGGTACACGCTGCCGTCGTAGCCCGCGAACGAGATGATGCCCGCCATCGAGATGAACGACGCCGCGGACATCCAGTCCGCCCCGGTCGCCATCCCGTTCGCCAGCGGCGGAACGCCGCCCCCCGCCACGTAAAACTCGCCCGCCGAACCGGCTCTGGCCCGCCAGGCGATGTAGAGGTACAACGCGAAACTCAGCCCGACGATCAGGAACGTCCACGCCTGCACATTCATGCTCATTCCTCCCGGAACCCGAACCGCCGATCGAGCCGGTTCATCAGGACCACGTAGGCCGCGATCAGCACGACGAAGACGTAGATCGATCCCTGCTGCGCGAACCAGAAGCCGAGCTTGGCCTGCCCGATGCGGAACCGGTTGAGCTCATCGACAAGCAGGATCCCGCAGCCGTAGCTGACCGCGAACCAGACCGAGAGCAGCACCGCGAGGTACATCAGGTTCGTCTTCCAGTACTTGGCTCTGGCGTCGGTGTCGTTTGTTGGCATGCCTGGTTGTCTCCCGCGGCGGACGCCCGCCCCTGATTCGATCGGCCGTGCTCAGAACAGCGCTTGGAACTGGGCGCGGATCACAAACTCGGCCCCGGCGTTCACGTCGTCGCCCTGCCATCCGGCCCCCGCGCCGCGCCACGCGCCGGACACCTCGTCGAACGCGACGCCGGCGTCCGCGGTCAGCTTCAACGCGTGACCCGCGAGAAAGCGGGTCACACCCAGCGTCAGGAGCGAGAGCTCGTCGTTGATTGTCGCGCCCGGACTCGACAGCGCGAACAACGCCGCTTCCCCGTCCAGGTCGCCCCATTCGTAGCGGGCGAACACCTGCACGTCGTCGGTGACGAAGGCCTGGGCCTGGAGCAGCACACCGATCTGATCGAACCGCTGCCCCCCCGGTCGCTCCTCGTGATTGCCGATGACCGCGCCGTACAGGGACCACCCGCCGAACCCGCGTTGCGCATCGGCGGTCCACTGGGTGATCCGCGTCCCGTTGCGGTAGATGTTCGTCGTGCCGGCGCCGGAGGTCGTCGCTCCGTCCTGAACGTGCCCCGCCACGCCGATCACGAACAGCGGGTCCTCGTCGCGGAACGACTCGAAGTCGTCGCGCTGCGCGAACGAGCCGTCCAATAGCAACTCGGCCCTGCCGGTGAGGGCCCACTGATCGCCGAGCGAGTCACCGGACCCCGAGACGTTCCAACTCCGCAACCCGTCCGAGAACGCGCCGACGAACCGCAACGCGTCGCGCTGCCACACCAGTTCTACGCCCTGTGAATAGAGCTGCGAGAACCTGGCGTCCAGAACCGATCGCTCCACGAAGGTCTCGCGGGTCTCGGACACGGTCCACTCGTGCCAGGTGGGCAGCTTGAACTGCCCGACACGGACGGCCAGATCCTCGCTGACCTGCCACTTGGCCCACGCGTCGAGCAGCAGCGACGCCCCCGACCCGGTGAACCCGAACCACACGAAGTAGGACAGCCTCTTCTCGCCCAGCGATCCCTTCAGCCCCACCCGCGTGCGCGAGTTCACGAACCCGACCGACAGATTCTCCTCTCCGTCCTGCTGGTCCTGGTAATCCGCCACGTAGCGGAACTGGATGAACGCCGACGCCGAGACCGGGGGGTCGGCCTCGCCCCCGGCACCGTCCAGGATCGACCGCGACCCCGCGTCCGCCGTGAGCAGATGCCGCAAACCCAAGGAATCGTCGTCGGTCCGGGCGACGGCCCGACCGGCGCCAGGCACCGTGGCCGCGAGACAACCAACGCAGAGCAACCGTCGGACTTGCAAGAGGTGGGCCTCCAACTCCCGCGTCGAGCGACACGGGCAGGCGGAGGCTACCGGAAAGCGATAAAACGCACAAGCTTATCCGTTAATCATTTGATAAGTCGTTCACCGTATTTTATGAGCGCCAGGACGACCCGCTAGTGCGAGCTGGTCACGCGGATGACCTCGGGGATGCTCGTGAGCCCCTCCATCGCCTTGTTGATCCCGTCCTGTCGCAGGGACTGCATCCCGCGTTCCAGGCACATGCGACGGAACTCGGACACGTTGGGGTTCCGGGCGACGACATCGCGGAGCGAGTCGTCGATCGCGAGCAGTTCGTACGCGCCGACCCGCCCCGAGTAGCCGGTGTTGCGGCACTTGTCGCAGCCCTGCGGCGCCCACATCTCGCCCGAAGGCAGCCCTTGGATCTCGAGGAACTCGCCCATCTCCTCGGAGGGCGCCTCCTTGGCCCGGCAGTTCTGGCACAGCCTGCGGAGCAGGCGCTGCGCGAGCACGGCGTTGACCGCCGCGCCCACAAGGAACGGTTCGAGCCCGATGTTGACCAGCCGCGTGACCGAACTGGGCGCATCGTTGGTGTGCAGCGTGCTCAGCACCAGGTGTCCGGTCAGGGCCGCTTGGACCGCGGTGTGCGCGGTCTCATGGTCACGGATCTCGCCGAGCATGATGATGTCCGGGTCCTGACGCAGCAACGCCTTGAGCGCCTTGGCGAAGGTCATCCCGATCTTCTCGTGCGTTTGCGTCTGCGTGATCCCGTCGAGGTGGTACTCGATGGGGTCCTCGACCGTCGAGAGATTCAGCTTGTTCTTGTCGAGCTGCCGCATCGACGAGTAGAGGGTGGTCGTCTTACCGGAGCCGGTCGGGCCCGTGACGAGCACGATCCCGTGAGGCTGGCGGATCTGCGCCTTCCAGATCTCCAGCGTCCGGTCATCGAAGCCGAGGTCCTCGAGTTCGACGTTGATCGACTTGGTGTCGAGGATACGCATCACGACCTTCTCGCCGTGCCCGGCGGGCAGCGTCGAGACGCGGAGGTCGAGCTTCCGCCCCTGCACCGCGCAGCGGATGCGTCCGTCCTGCGGCACGCGGCGCTCGGAGATGTCCAGGTCGGCCATGATCTTCAGGCGGGAGACGATCGCCGCCGACATCCCCCCGGGCGGGTTCATCATCTCGAACAGCACACCGTCGATTCGGAACCGGACCTTGAGCTTCTTCTCGCCCGGCTCGATGTGGATGTCGGAGGCGCCCTCCTTCACCGCGTTCGCGATGATGTAGTTCACGTAGCGGATCACCGGGGACTCGCCCGCGCGTGCTTCGAGGTCGACCGCCTCACTCGACTCTTCGCGCGAGACCTCGACGTCCCCCTCGTCCACATCGGCGAGGATCTCCGACAGATCATCGCCCTCGGAGGTGTCCTCCCCGATCAGTTCCAGCGCGCCGCGGACGTCGCCCGCGGTGATCATCACGATCTTGACACTCGGCACGCCCAGGCGTCCGCGGATCTCATCGACCAGGAACACGTCGTCGGGCTTGGTGGTCCCGACCACAGCCCGAGACCCCTCGACGCGGATCGGCAGCACCAGGTGCGACTTGCAGAAGTCCGCGCCCAAGCGCTGGAGCATCTTCCCGTCGAACCCGCCGTCGAGTCCCGCCTCGAGGTCGACCCGCTCGAACGGCACGCCCGACGCCTGCGCGACGATCCCCTGGACCTTCGCTTCGTCCACGCCCTGATCGATCAGGATGTCGATCAGCGAACCGCCCGGTGTCTGGCCGAGCACCTGCTCGGCCGCGGTCATCTCGCCCGGGGTCACCGTCCCGCTCGACAGGAGCAGGTCGCGGATGCCCCCGGGGGCGCTGGATTCGCCCTCGCCGGCTTGATCGTCCTGCGTGTAGATCTGATCGATGGCCGTCCCGACCGTGACCTCGCCGGGCTTGGGCGGCGCGACGGGCACCGCCGGGTCGTCTTCGAGGATCTCCTCGCCGTCCTCTCCGTAAAGGCGTTGCCCCGAGGGCATCGACGGGATGGGGCTGAAGGATGCCGGGCGCTTGTCGATCGAATGCTTCTTCTTTTTCTCCGGCTCGCGCAGGCGGCGTTGCCCGCGCTTCGAGCCCTCGCCCGACACGCCGAGTTCGTTCAGGATGTCATCGATGTCCGCCATCTGCCCGCCGATCCGATGTGTCCGCGCTCCGACCCGCCCGGGATCGCATCACCCGCTTACTCGACCGCCCGAGGCGGCAGCCCGATCCGGAGCTCGTACCTGCTGCCGTCGGCTTCGACGATCACGCCCTTGCCGGAGATCTCGACGACCTCGAACACGCCGAGCTGCTGCCCGACGCGGACCGGCTGCCCGTTGATCCGGGCCGCGGGGATCCGCCCTCCGATGATGCCCTGCACGTTCAAGCGAGAGAGCTCGCCCCGGATCAGTTCGAGGCGTTCCTCGGCGGCCTGCTGGCGACGCTCTTCGGCGAGCCTCGCCAGGCGGTCCAGGTCGTTCAGATCGGTCGGCTCCTGGTACGCGCCGGGCTCGGGCTCGTCCTCGACCGGGCGGTTGAACGAAGCCGACCCCAGCGAGCCGCCGTCGGCGACCTGCACCGCGCTCATGCTCGCGTCCAGCTCGGCCATCACCCGCTCGAAGCGCTTGGCGGACTCCTCGCCCTTCTCGGCGGTGTAGTCCACCTTGATGTCCTCGCCACCGAACGCGGCGTTGAGCCCCAGGAAACGCATCCCGTAGATCGCGCCGCCCGCCAGCAGCAGCACCACGCCCGCCAGCACGACCTGCCCGGAGACCTTCGACTTGGACTGCGGCATCGCGACGGGCGCCGCGGGGATGCCTGGCATGCCCAGGTCGTCGGACTCGCCGGTCAGGTTGGCGGGCAGGCCGCCCTCGTTCTCGGTGGGCATCAGGTTGTCCGTCATGATGCGCTCCCCTCCTCGCGGAAGTAGATGCTCAGGGTGAACTCGGCCTTGATGTCTTTCTCTTCGTCCCGCGACTCGGTCACCTTCATGTCCACCACACGAGTGATCCGCGGCAGACGCTCGAGCGACAGCAGGAAGTCGTAGAACCCGTCGAACGTTCCCTCGGTCGTGATTTTGAGCGGCTGCTCGAGGTAGCGGGCGGCCGTCAGCGTCTTCTCGTTCTGAAGCGAGGGCGAATCGAGCCCCGACTCGACCGCCAGCTGCGAGACCTGGCGGACGATCTGGTCGACTTCCTTGTTCGAAGGCAACCGGGCCTCGATCTCGTCGATGCG
>DIYM01000126.1:1130-1452 GCA_002429045.1 Phycisphaerales bacterium UBA6054 | reverse complement strand
CGGGCCTCGATCTCGTCGATGCGCCCCTGCAGGGACGCGTTGATCTCCTCGAGGCTCTCGCTCCGCGCCGTCTCCTGGCGCAGCTGAGCCAGCATCTGCTGCTTGTGGACGATCTCGTCCTTCGCCTCATCGATGCGCCGGTTCTGAGGCTGGAAGATGGTGAAGTAGCTCACCACCGGCAGCAGCAGCACCGTGAGGAAGAGCACGATCTCTCTCGTTCCGAACTGCATCGATGGCTCCCCTTTACTCCGAGTCCGTGTCCACGCCGGTGAAACCGACGCCCGTGCCGTTGAGTTCGACCTCGACCGCGCCGGCGACCTCG
>DIYM01000126.1:0-1076 GCA_002429045.1 Phycisphaerales bacterium UBA6054 | reverse complement strand
CCTCGACCGCGCCGGCGACCTCGCGGGCGTCCGCGTTCGGCGACAACTGCATGGTCACGCGGAACTTGCGCCACTCGACCTGATCGACGATGGTGCTCGAGATCTGCTGTAGCTCCACGCCCACGAACAGGGGGCTGGCCTTGATCGCGGCAAGGAAGTCGGCGACCTGCTCGTTCTGCTCGGTCAGCCCCTCGACGGTGAGGACATGCTTGAAACGCGGAGGATTCAGCTTGGGCGGCGCCGGCTCCTCGTCCTTGGCCCCGCTCTTCTTGGAGAGCGATCGGGTCTTGCCCTTGCTCTTCTTCTCCTGCGGCGGGGCGGGCGGCTTGATTCGGTCGCCCTCGAGGTCGACCACCGTCAGCGTCATCTCGCTGGGCATCGCGCGGACGATCTCGGCCATCAGCACCGAGCGGGGAACCCGGTCGATCAACGCCGTCACGACCTCCGCCCGGTCCAGCAGTTCGGAGCGCTGCGCTTCGAGCTCTTTGAGCTGGTCGATCTTCGCCGCTTCCTCGCTGAACTGCGCCGCGACGATCTTCGCGTCGGCGGTCACGTCCCTCCAGCGCTGGTGGTTGACAACGAAGACGCCGATCACGCCCGCCATGACGATCGCGAAGAGAAGCAACGCGACGAAGTTCGCGCGGGTCTGGCTCTTGTTCTTGACGTACTCGGCCGGGAGGAAGCTCCCGCCGCCCGATGAGTTGGGATTGATCAACTTGCCCATGCTTCCTCCGCGCTCACAGATCCGTGGGGCTCAGACACATCCCGACGGGCACCGACCACCCGGGCTGCGGCGTCGAGAGATCGACGCCCTCGCTGGGCACCTTCCCGCTCCGGGCCAGACGGGCCAGCGGGTCCACGCTCTGCGCCGAGAGCCGGAGCACCCTGGCGAGATGTTCACAGACCAAACGCTGACGCGACTGTCCACCCAGGAACACGACCTTCTCGACCGCTTGGTCCGGGAACAGGTTCCGGTGATACCTCAGGCACATCGAGATCTCGTCGCCCAGGATCTCGACCGGCTCGGACAGGTCCGGCTCGTCGTGCGCGCCGGGCGCGATCGGCTCGGCGTCCCC
>DIYM01000150.1 GCA_002429045.1 Phycisphaerales bacterium UBA6054 | reverse complement strand
TGGGTGTCCGATCGCTGGATCGGTTGGGGCACGCGGCTGGACGGGATGGTGTGGGTGACGGGCGGCGTGGTCGGTGTCGCGGTGGCGCGGGCGGCGCGGGTCGGTTCGTTGGCGCTCGGGCTGGCCGGCGGCGGGCTGACGCTGGCCGTGTTCTGGGGCACGACCTTCCCGATCGAGATCATCACGGACAACTGGTGGGGCGGGACGGGGAACCGCGAGCAGTGGTGGTACCACAACCGGAAGGGGGCGGTCGCGGGGGTGACCCACTCGAGGGCGTTGCTGTTCACGGTGCTCGGGGTGCTGACGGCGTGGCGGCACGGGACGCGGGTGGGGCCCAGGGCGCCGGGGGGCTGAACGTCTGCCAGAGTGGCAGGGGGATGAGGCGGCTGACCGTTGCTTGCAGGCGGAACGGGGCCCAGGCCCGGCTGATCCCGGCTGATCGTCGTGGATCGGGGGGCTTCGGACTGGCATCCGGGTTGCAAATATTGTCGTGTCGTGGTCCGCTTGGTGGGCCCGGCGTGACGAAGGAGGCTCCCTGATGGGCAAGATCATCGGTATTGACTTGGGCACCACGAACTCGGTGGTGGCCGTGATGGAAGGCGAGGACCCCAAGGTCCTGATCAACAGTTCTGGCAACCGCACGACCCCGTCGGTGGTCGGCTTCACCGAGAAGGGCGAGCGGCTGGTGGGGCAGCAGGCCAAGCACCAGCAGGTGACCAACCCGCAGAACACGGTGTTCTCGATCAAGCGGTTCATGGGGCGTCGCCACGAGGAGGTCAACAGCGAAGAGAAGCTGGTGCCCTACGAGGTGACCGGCGGCGGGTCGGACTTCGTCAAGGTCAAGATCCGCGGCGAGGAGTTCACGCCCCAGCAGATCAGCGCGATGATCCTGGGCGAGTTGAAGCGGACGGCCGAGGATTACCTGGGCGAGACCGTGACCGAGGCGGTCATCACGGTGCCGGCGTACTTCAACGATGCGCAGCGTCAGGCGACCAAGGACGCGGGCGAGATCGCGGGCCTGACGGTCAAGCGGATCATCAACGAGCCGACGGCGGCGGCGCTGGCGTACGGGCTCGAGAAGAAGAGCAACGAGAAGATCGCGGTGTTCGACCTCGGCGGCGGCACGTTCGACGTGTCGATCCTCGACGTGGGCGACGGTGTGTTCGAGGTGCTCAGCACCAACGGGGACACCCACCTCGGCGGTGATGACTGGGACCAGGCGTTGATCGACTTCCTGGTCGAGCAGTTCAGGTCCAAGGAGGGCGTGGATCTGTCGGGCGACCCGATGGCGATGCAGCGGTTGAAGGAGGCGGCCGAGAAGGCCAAGGTCGAGTTGTCGAACTCGCAGGAGACGACGGTGAACCTGCCGTTTATCACGGCGACGGACTCGGGCCCCAAGCACCTTCAGGAGACGGTCAGCCGTGCGAAGTTCGAGTCGCTGAGCGATTCGCTGTTCGAGCGGCTGAAAGCGCCGTGCGTGAACGCGCTCAAGGACGCCGGTCTGGATGCGAGCAAGATCGACGAGGTGGTACTGGTGGGCGGTTCCACCCGCATGCCCAGGGTGCAGGAGATCGCTCAGGACATCTTCGGCAAGGCGCCGAACAAGAGCGTGAACCCCGACGAGGTGGTCGCGATCGGCGCGGCGATCCAGGGCGGGGTGCTGTCTGGCGATGTCAAGGACGTGCTGCTGCTCGATGTCACCCCGTTGAGCCTGGGCGTGGAGACGATGGGCGGCGTGATGACCAAGCTCATCGAGAAGAACACCACGATCCCGACGTCGAAGAAGGAGACCTTCTCGACGGCGGCGGACAACCAGACGAGCGTGCAGATCCATGTGCTCCAGGGCGAGCGTGAGTTCGCCAAGGACAACAGGACGCTGGGCATGTTCGAGTTGGCGGACATCCCGCCGGCGCCGCGTGGTATGCCGCAGATCGAGGTCGAGTTCGCGCTGGACGCCAACGGCATCCTCCAGGTGACGGCGACCGAGAAGGGCACGGGCAAGAAGGCCGATATCCGGATCGAGAACTCGGGCGGGCTGGACTCGTCGGAGATCGACAAGATGAAGGCGGACGCCGAGGCGCACGCGGAAGAGGACGCCAAGCGCCGCGAGGTCGTCGATCTCAAAAACCGCGCCGACGGCATGATCGCGTCGGTGCGCAAGAGCCTGGACGAGCACGGCGACAAGGTGTCGGCGGAGGTCCGCTCGGGCATCGAGTCGGCGGTGAGCAACCTCGAGGCCAAGCTCAAGGACGAGACCGCGGGCAAGGAGGCGATCGAGGCCGGGCTCAAGGAGTTGGAAACGGCTTCGATGGAGTTGGGCAAGGTCATCTACGAGCAGACGGCGGCCGAGGCGGGCGCCGCCGGGGCGGATCCCGGCGGCGGTGCGGGTGCCGCGGCGGGCGCTTCGGATGATGTGATCGATGCCGAGTACGAGGTGAAGGACGAGAAGTGATCGCCTGATGCGATCGGAACGAACACGCCCGGGGCGCTCGCCCCGGGCGTTTCTCATTGAAGCAGGGATCGGGCATGGGCCGTCAGGGATCGGGGGTTGGGATGCGGCGGGTGCTCGGGGTTGATGGGTGCAGGGGGGGGTGGCTGGTTTGCTCGTTGTCCGAAGACGGGGGGGTCGCGTTCGCGGTTCTGCCGGATCTGGCGTCGGTGTGCCGGGCGTATCCGGGCGTGTCGTTGATCCTCGCCGACGTTCCGATCGGGCTCCCGGAGGCGGGGGTTCGCGATTGCGATATGCGTGCGAAGGGGTTGTTGGGGCGGTACAACTCGCGGGTGTTCTTGACGCCGCCGCGGGGGGTGTTCGTTGCGCCGTCGTACGAAACGGCCAACCCGCTCTGCCGGGAACTTTCGGATCGCGGGCTCATGAAGCAGATGTGGGCGATCATGCCGGGCATCCGGGAGGTCGACACAACGCTCCGGGGCGCGGGGGGGATCCTTGGCGTGGTCCGCGAGTGCCATCCCGAGATCTGTTTCTGGGGGTTGTCGGGATCGGTGATCGGCGCGAACAAGAAGACAGAGGATGGGGCCGCGGCTCGGATGGCGGTGCTGTCGCGGTTCGTTGACGGAGTTGAAGGGGCTGTTTCGGGGGCGATGGGGCGTTTCCCGCGGTCGGCCGTGGCGTGCGACGATGTGATCGATGCGCTGGTGTGCGCGGTGGCGGCGGCGGGTGTGTGGGACGGGTCGCTCCGGACGCTGCCCGAGGATCCCGAGCGGGATGGTCACGGGCTGGCGATGGAGATGGTGTACCGGGACGGGTCGTCGGTCAGCCCATCGCTTTGAGGTGTTCGATCATGGCGCGGACGGCGTGCCCGCGGTGTGATGCGGCGTTCTTCTCGTCCTTGGTCAGTTCGGCGCTGGTGCGGGTGTAATCGTCGGGGACGAGGAAGACGGGGTCGTACCCGAAGCCGGCATCGCCGCGTGGCACGTCGCCGGGGAGACCGATGCGGCCCTCGAAGGTGCCGGTGGTGGTGTGGAGGACGGCCGTGGGATCGGCGAGCGCCATGGTGCAGGTGAAGCGCGCGCCCCGTTCTTCGGGGGGGACGCCCGCGAGGTCGGCGAGGAGTCTGTCGGTGTTTGCTCGGTCGCGTTCTTGGCGGGTCAGTCGGGCGGCGGGTCCGTCGGGCCTGCCGTTGAACGCGTAGTGGCTGGAGATGACGCCCGGGGCGCCGTTGAGGGCGTCGACGACGAGCCCGGAGTCGTCGGCCAGGCAGAGCCTGCCGGTGTGGGCGGCGTAGGCGGCGGCTTTGATGGTGGCGTTCTCGAGGAACGTGGCGCCGGTCTCGTTGGGCTCGTCGGGCGGGTCGCCGATGTCCGAGAGCCCGAGGACGGTCCAGCCCTGTGGGGCGAGCAGATCCTTGAGTTCGGCGATCTTGCCGGGGTTCTGGGTGGCGAGGACAAGTTCGGGCATGGAGTTGCTCGGCTGATCGGTGTGGCGGTGGAAGTGGTTTCGTGAGTGGTAGATCATTGGCCCTATGGCACAGAAAACCACCGGGGCTGGGGCGACGAGCAGGACCGAGGCCGCGATCGGTGCGGCGGAGGCGTTGGCGGCGCTGGTCCCCGAGCGGCTCGCGTCGATGAAGGCGGTGGTCGGGTTCGACGGGTTCATTGACTCGATCATCCGCGTCGTGGACAAGCGGCATTCGATGGCCCGGGATGATTATGACCGGATCCGAACGATCCCCGAGTTCGCGGCCCGGTGCGGCGCGGCGGCGAACCGCAGCGCGAACCTCGAGATGGTGGTGCAGGACGAGCGGTTCGGGGGCAACGGCCCGCTGTTCTCCAGCGCGATGGGGCGGCTGGGCGCGCCGGTGACCTACATCGGGGCGGTCGGGCGGGAGGAGCAGCCCGACGAGTTGGATCCGATCTTCATGGGGTTCGCCGAGCGGTGCGCCAGGGTTATCCCGCTGTGCGGCCCGGCGCGGACCGACGCGTTGGAGTTCGACGACGGCAAGCTGATGTTCGGCAAGCCCGACGCGGTGCAGCGTGTGACGTGGGCGAAGGTCAAGGAGGTGGTCGGTCTCGATGCGTTGGTCGGGATGATCGGAGAGGCCGAACTGATCAGCGTGGTGAACTGGACGTTGTCGGGCGGGGTCGAGGGCATCTGGGCGGGGCTGCGCGACGAGGTGTTGCCGAGGGTGGATCGGGCCAAGCGGCGGCGGTTGTTCATCGATCTGTCGGATCCGGCCAAGCGGACGGACGCGGACATCGAGCGGGCGATGAGCCTGCTGATGACGCTGCAGGCCCAGATCCCGGTGACCCTGGGGCTGAACCTGTCCGAGTCGGGTCGGGTCGCGAAGGTGATGGGTGTGGATGTCTATGACGATGATCACAACCGGAGCCTGGCGGAGATGGTGCCCGAGGCGGCCGCGGCGCTGCGCGAGCGGATGGGGCTGGACTGCGTCGTGATCCACCAGCACACAGGGGCGGGGGCGGCGGACTCGGACGGTTCGGTGGTGTGGTTCACGGGCCCGTACACGCGCAGGCCTCGGATCTCGACGGGCGCGGGCGATCACTTCGGGGGGGGGTTCGGCTTCGCTCGGACGGCGGGGT
>DIYM01000138.1:568-16439 GCA_002429045.1 Phycisphaerales bacterium UBA6054 | reverse complement strand
CGGGCCCATCGGCGGGTTCAACGCCGAGCCGGGGTGGGGCAGCACCAACTCCGGCACCGGCCCGGCGATCCGGCGGATGAGCGAGGGGCTGTCGCTGTACCGCCCGCTGAATGTTGGTGATGTCGAGAGCCCGATCCAGTCGTACGACCCCAGGGGAGCGGGGTTCTGGGTTCCCGGGCTCTCCGCCGCCGCGGGTCCGGTCGATCTGGGGCTCTCGGCGCAAGAGATCGAGAACACGCCGGCGGTCTGGTCCATGTACCAGCGGTTCGCGCTGATCCCGCTGGACCAGCCGTTCGTGACATACAACCGTCTAGGAACAGGCTCTGAGTTCGTCTCGACCTGGGCGGACCCTGACTTCCCGGCGTACCAGTGGGGCGACGCGGACGGCGACGGGTTCGCCGACTCGCGCTGGTTCGAGCTGACGATCGCCCGCGAGGACGTCTCGGGTTCCAACCCGCGCGAGGACGCGCAGCGCCTGTACGACGCGGGCGAGTTCCGCGTGTTCGCCGCCGCTCGCGCGGTGGACCTCTCGGGCATGGTCAACGCGAACATCGCCCGCGACTCGCTCGGTGCGCCCACGGCCGAGCACCCGCTCGGGCTGACGCCCGTCGAGATCGACCTGCGCCGCCTGCTGACGATGCAGGACCAGGCCGAGTCGTACGACGGCGACGTCGACCCCTCGAACCGAGACGAGCCGCTGTCGTTCGCACACCTGCGCCGCCCCGCGGTCGAGAACGGCGTGGGCGCCGACGCGAGCCTGCTGTCCGACGCGGATTACTCGCGCTACCGCCACTTCACCGAGGGCGTCAGCCTGCTGGACCTGGACCCGGGCGTGAGTTTCGGGCCCAACCCGTTCCCGGGCTCCGCGACCCCGACCCAGCGCGAGTTCCCGAACGCGATGCTGATCGGGCGGTACGCGGCGTCGGCGATCCACGAGTCCGTCGTGCGCGGCGTCACGCTGCCCCAGAACGCCCGCGGGCCGCTGCCCTTCGACTCGGGCACGGCCGCCCCGCCCGACCTGCTCGACTCGGAACTGCTGCTCACCGAGGGCAGCCTGCTCACCTCGTACAGCAACACCGGAACCGATCCGAACGAGCTCGGTGAGGACCGTTTCGACTATTACGACCGGATCGCCCGGTTCGATCCGACGCGTCAGGACGAGCGTCAGGTCAGCTCGCTGTTCGGCATCGATGACCTCTCGGAACTGCTGACGTTCCACGGGCTCAACGACCCCGAGCTGACGAGCCGGCTCGAGTCTGCGGCGCAGGGCCGGTTCCAGTTCGCCGGGGGCACGGGCGACGAACGCTACAGCCCGCTGCTCTCCACCCGCCCGCTGAGCCTCGACCGCGATCTGCACGGGCAGGTGCTGGTCCTCGCGAGCAACCCGAACCGCGGGACGGAGGTTTCGGGCGAGATCTCGCGCGAGTCGATGGCGCTGATGACGCTGTCGCCGCGCACCAAGCTGACCACGGTCAGCGGCGCGGTGCCGCTGCCTCCCGCGGGCGTCGCGGGCATCGCGGGGCGGAACAGCTCCGAGCTGGCGCCCTCCGGGCTGCTGAACGGCCTGAACCAGGCGGTGTCGCTGGCCGATTTCGGCACGAACGCCGGCAGCGCGTTCCGGGTGTACTCGGGCGCGTTGGCGGGCGAGCTCGAGGTACTCCGCCTCAAGCGGGCCGCGGGCGTGGACGGGCTGCCGGCGGGCATCGTCAACGCGGTCTGGGAGCAGGACCTGATCGACGTTCGCGACAACCCGTACTCCACGCTGTTCTACGGGCACCGGGGCCCGGAGCTGGCGCTGCGGGTCGCCGCCCACGCCGCGGTGAACGCCAGGGACCTGTTCGACAGCGACAACGAGACCACGATCGCGACGCTGGTGCTCGACAACGACGCGAGCACGGTCCGCACGCCGCTGGACCGCTTCCGGCAGTACGTGGGCAGCACGCCCTCGTTCGATCTGGACACGCCGCGGGGCAGCCTGGCGCTGCTCTACCCCGGGCTGATCGGCAGCTCGTCGGCGCTGTTCGATGTCGACGCGGGCCTGGACAACGCGGCCGACCGCCCCCGGCGCGTGCTGCCCGAGGGCCAGCTGCCCGACGGCAGGCGTCTCGTGAACGTGTACGGCGTCGAGGCGACCCCGATCATCACCCACGCCGCATCGATGTTCGTCTACACCGACGCGCCCTCCAGCGTGAGCGGGGACGGCGGGGACTTCGGCGGCAGACCCCGCCCGGGGCGGTTCCCGGTCCCGGGCTCGATCGAGCAGATCACCATCGACCGATCGCTGGACGCTTCCAACGCCGACCTGCTGATGCAGGTGCTGGCGGTGCAGATCACGAACCCGTGGGACGTGGCGATCAACATCGGCGGCGGTTCAGGGCCCGGCGGGCTGATGTGGCGGAAGTCGTTCGACACGAGCGACCCGAATCAGCCGGCGGACCCGAACAGCAACCTCGAGTTCAACTACTACATCGAATACAACGGTCGGTTCTTCAAGCTCGGTGGGTTCCGCGACTATGTGCGTTCGGTTGCTGAGGGCAGCGTCGACTACGCCGACAACGACGACTACGTCGCCGCCGGCTTGCCGCCGGTGACCGCGGCCGGGATCGACCTGATCGCGAACCCCCAGCCGGAGCTCGAGTACGAGAGCGTCATCCTCCGTCCGGGCGAGTCGCGTGTGTTCTACGCGACCGCGCACGTGAACCTCAGGGACCTCGATGCGCGTTGGGAGGACATCCTGACCGCCAACGGCAACGTGCTCCCGGAGTCGTACGTGCTCCCGATCGGCACCACGGGGATCGACCACGACCGTGATGATGATGGTCTTCTCGACGGTCTCGACGGGCGTGACTGGACCGGTCTGGCGCAGGACTGGCTGACCAGCCAACTGAGCATCCGCCAGAGCGGGCGGACGCTGTTCCCGTCCCGCATCCATCCCTTCGATCCCACCACCGGGGAACTGGTCGAGGGGCTCGGGCCGACGCTGCCATCCGGCTACGTGAACCTCACGGGCGATGCCGGTGACCCCGCGAACGACCTCGGGTTCACGTCCCGTCTCGCCGACCCCGGCGTCGTGCGGCTCTGGAAGAAGCACGTCGTCAACGGCGTGGAGGAGGTCCCCAACGCAGAACGCACGGGCTCGCAGATCACCGAGAACCTGATCCAGAACGACATCCTGGTCGATCGGCTCTACCTGGCGGACCCCGGCTCCGAGGCGGGCGTGAACTACCTGCACGCCGCGCTGGATTCCAGCGTGGGTGATGAGGTTCCCAACACGGTCAGCTTCGACGAGACCTTCGTCCCGCAGCTGACATGCAGCCCGGCCCAGGATTCGATCAACGTGCGCAACGACAACCTCGGCCTGACGCTGACGCGTTGGTCTTCTGTGCGGCGCAAGGACACGATGAACGAACTGAACTCGGGCGACTCGAACCCCGAAGCCAACGTCGGGAAGATCGACGCCTACCTGATCGCGTCCCGACGCACGCCGCTGGACACCATCACGCGGAGCACCAACGCGGCGGGGCTGCCGGACCAGGCCGCCCTCGCCGAAGTCATCCCCGACGCGTTTACGGCCGAGGATATGTTCGACCTGTGCGAGCCTACCGATCCTGTGCGATGGGATTCTTCGTCACGCGGTGTCCAGCCGAGCCGCGAGCACGACGTGTACCTCACGCCCCAGGATTTCTTCGCGCGGGCTTCCGGAGGCGCGTTCGGTCGGCGCCCGATCCCCACGATCGCGCGGCATCCCAGGCAGAACAACCCGCTGAGCGCCGCCGCGAACCTCATCGAGGGTGATCGGTTCCCCATCGAAGAGCTCGATCGGGTCGTCGGGGATCTGGACCTGTTCGAGGCGCCCGGCACCGATTCGCTCCGCCCGGAGATCTTCCTGTCGCGTCCGCTCAACACCGGGCGCGTGGCGGACACGCTGCGGGCGATGGGCATCGGCCCGGCGTACGCCCCGGACCTGAACAGCAACCCGCGGGCGAACCCCGCGACGGACTTCGCGGTGTACGACGACGAGTGGATGACCCTCTCCGAGGCGTTCGCGATCGCGCTGGGGTTCGAGGACTTCGTCGGCATCATCACCGCCACGGACGTCTCGCCGGACGCCGTTTGGTTCGATTCGGTGCGGTCCTACACCGACCCCGCTTCGGGGGCGTCCGAGGTCGAGTACGTGCTCGACGACCTGCGTTTGCGTCTGGACGACTACGTCGCGTTCATCAATCGCGAGCGCACCACCGTCGACGAGACCGAGAAGGCGTTCTTCTCGTTCAATCCGCTCGCGCCGGGGGTGTCGGACGCGCGGCGCGGGACGGGGGTCCCGATGGCGCTCGGCGTGCTGGACTCGGTCCGGGCTTTCGAGCCGGCCGAGTACCCCTCGAACCGGATCGACACGAGCGTCGCGGACTCGGAGCTGACGCAGGCGTTGACCACCCCGACGATGGGGCTGGTCAACATCAACACCGCGCCGCTGGACGTGCTGCGTCTGCTGCCCGGGCTCTCGCCGAGCGCCCAGGGGTACCGCGAGCGCGATGTCGAGGCCAGCACGTCCTCCCCGGCTGTCGAGTGGTGGGCGGGGGGCGTGAACCCGAACCGATCGGTCACGCCCGGGCTCTTCGAGGACGCCGCCCTCGGGCTGGGCGCGAACTATCTGGATTGGCCCGGGACGGGCATCCCGGCCGAGGCCGCCGCGAACAGCCCCGACATCGCCGCCGGGCTCGCCGCCTATCGCGACCGGACGTTCGCGACCCCCAGAGTCCGTTCCGATCCGCGTTTCTTCGGCGCCGGAACGCTGCCGCTGCCGTTCGGCTACGTGATCGACACCGCGCTCGATCCGACGCTTGCGGAGGCCGTCATCGACAACCGCTACGGGGAGAGCGACCTGGCTCAGTTCGCGACGCGGGCGGCGATCGCGAACGTCGACGGCTTGCGCGGCACACCCGGCTTCGGCTCGCTCGGTGAGATGCTGATGGCGTCGATCCGAGACGACGCGGCGACGCTCCCAGCCCCGGGCGACCGCCTGGCCAGCTACCCGCATCTCTCGATGCAGCAACTCGCGTCGGACCAGCGGAACCTCGGCGTGACCGGATCGGGCGTCGACGCGGTCAGCCTCAGCCCGAACTTCGCGGGCACGGGCTCGTCGCTGCCGGACGGGAACCGGGCCGGCAACACCCCGGACGACTACGTCGAGAAGCTGGCTGCCGCGGCCGGCGTGATGAACATGACGACCACCCGATCGGATTTCTACGCGGTGTGGATGGTCATCCAGGGGTTCCGGGAATCCGACGTCGATTCGCTGCGGCCCAGCGATCCGCTCGTGCCCTCGTTCAAGCGTCGGTTCCTCATGGTGCTCGACCGCTCGAACGTGCTCGAGCCGGGCGACACGCCCCGGGTGCTGCTGATGCGTGAGGTGCCCCTGTGATGCCCCCCCCGGCATGCCGGGACCGGGGTGACTCAGCGGGTGCGTATACTCCTGTGCCGCAGGGCGTAGCTCAGC
The DNA here is from genome assembly GCA_002429045.1 of Phycisphaerales bacterium UBA6054. GTDB lineage: Bacteria > Planctomycetota > Phycisphaerae > Phycisphaerales > UBA1924 > UBA6054. Next base: position 10,942 of record DIYM01000138.1, on the reverse strand, counting down.
TTGGTAGAGCGCCTGCTTTGGGAGCAGGAGGTCGCAGGTTCAGATCCTGTCGCCCTGATTGAGTCGAGAGAACGGGCCCTCCGGGGTCCGTTTCTTTTGGGATCTGCTTGCGATCTCCGGCCCGGGTGTCAGCCCGTGCCGGCTCGTGCGGTGCAAGGTCGCGCCGGGCGGACTGCGGACCGCCGATTCCCGACACGAACGGTTCGCGGGGCGGCGTTCGAGCGGGTAAGGTGTGGGCCATGAACGATCCAGAAGCGTCGTCACAAACCGGGGGGGCGGGTGCTGGCATGCCCGCGTCGGTCCCGGCGGTGATGGCGCCGCCCCGCGAGCGTGACAACCCGCTGACGCGTTCGCCCGCCGGGCTGATCGGCATCGCGTTCCTGGTCGGGATGATGATGCTCTGCCTCGGCACGCTTCCCTGGACGCTCGGCTCGGTGGGGGGGTCTTCGGTGCCGCGTTTCGACAGCGGGACTCCGCGTGAGGCGCGCTTGCCGCCGGCGTGGTTGGGGTACGACGAGCGGGACCAGGTCCGGGCGACCGCGGCGTTGGACGAAGAGCGTCTGCTCGCGATCGCGGCCGAGACCGGGATGGGCGTGGACGCGTTGCGTTCGGCGACGGGGGAGGGGGTCCCGACCGAACTCAGCCGGGCGTGGCCCGACTTTTTTCTGGGCTCGGATCAGTTGGGGCGATCGTTGTGGGTCCGCCTGCTCGCGGGGGGCGGGATCTCGCTGAGCATCGGGATCGCCGCCGCGCTGCTGTCGGTGTGCATCGGCACGGTCTACGGTGCGGTCGCGGCCTACGCGGGGGGGAAGGTGGACTCGGCGATGATGCGGATCGTCGATGTGCTGTACGGGCTCCCGTACATCCTCCTGGTGGTGCTGCTGGCGGTCGCGAGCGATGCGCTGGTCGATGAGTGGATCAGCCGATCGAAAGCCAAGCAGTCCTGGATGCAGACGGCGCTCGTCGAGCGGCTTGCCGAACGGGGTGAGACGATCGACCGGCGCGAGGCCAAGTCGTTGTTGCTCGAGGATCAGGCCTTGGAGACGGAACTCGCCGCCGAGGCGGCGCTGATCTACCCGAGGCGCTCGATCTCCGAGCCGACGCGCAGGTTCCTCGACGTCGCGACCCTGCTGATCGCGATCGGGGGGGTGAGCTGGCTGACGATGGCACGCGTGATCCGAGGGCAGGTGCTCAGCCTGAAGAACCAGCCGTTTGTCGAAGCCGCCCGGGCCATCGGTGTGCCCACGCACCGCGTGTTCGTCAAGCATCTCCTGCCCAACCTGATCGGGCCGATCGTCGTCTACGCGACGCTCGCCGTCCCGCAGGCGATCCTGCAGGAGAGTTTCCTGAGCTTCCTCGGCATCGGTGTCAAGCCCCCGCTGCCGAGTTGGGGGAACCTCGCGGCCGAGGGGCTCAGCGAACTCAACACCGTCCGGAGCCACTGGTGGCTGCTTTTCTTCCCCTGCGCGCTGCTCGGGTTGACGCTGCTCGCGATGAACTTCGTCGGCGAAGGACTCCGCGAGGCGTTCGACCCCAAGCGGGGGCGGTGAAGCCCGGGAATGACTAAGATGGAACCCGTGCCGTTCGGGCGTCGATTCCGCGAGTGAGGGACTCATGCAGAGCAAGTTCGGACTGAAAGACTTCGTGCTCCTGGTGGCGATTCTGCTTGTCGGGGTGCTCGCGCTGCTGACCATGCGCCAGGGCGATCGCACCTGGGAACGCCTCAACGCGAACGACGCGAAGCTGGGCGAGATCGACTCGGGGCTGGCCCGCATGCAACGCCAGCTCGACTCGATGGACTTCGGGGAGCAACTCGAAGGCATCTCCGAGCAGCTGTCCAGCGGTGTCGTGGTCCAGGGCAACGCGCCCGGCGGAGCCGGTTCGCCCGGGGCGCCCGTCTCGGGCTCGCTGGACTGGACCAGGCCCGGAGTCGAGGTCTCGACCACGGGCGACTGGGCCCTGAACAACGACCCCTTCGACGACGAGGACATGCGGACCGGGGGGCAGTTCATCGAGACGTTCGAGGGGCAGCCGCCGAAGATCACCCCGTACTTGTACGCCGATGTGTACGGTCGCCGGATCAGTGACCGCGTCTTCGAGGGGTTGGGGTCCTACGACGCCGAGACGCTCAAGCTTCGTGGGCGTCTCGCCGAGGCCTGGCAGTACGATCCGGATGGGATGTGGCTGAGGGTCAAGATCCGCGATCGGGCCCGTTTCTCGGATGGCGCTCCGGTGACGGCCGAGGACGTTCGTTGGACGTACCAGGAGCTGATCTTCAACCCCGAGATCGAGGCGGAACGCTTCCGGTCGGTTTACAACGCGATCGAAAGCATCGAGGTGATCTCGGACAAGGTCGTCGAGTTCACGTTCAAGGAACCCCGGTTCGACAACATGTCGCAGGCGTTCGGCTATGTGATCGTGCCCAAGCACGTGTACCAGCCTTGGGTCGAATCTCCGGCCGCGTTCAACCGCTCAACGGGGCTGGCGGTCGGCTCGGGCCCGTTCAAGCTCGAGCGTGTCTCGATGGACGACCAGTGGTCTCCCCCGGACGACATCGTACTGGTCCGGAACGATCTGTACTGGGGAGACCGCCCGGCGGTCGACTCGATCCGGTACAAGGTCATCTCGGACGGGCTGGCGCGACTCACGGATTACTCCAACGGCGGCAGCGACATGATGCGGGCCAACGCCATCCAGTTCACGAGCAAGGATGAGGACGAGTCCTTCAAAGAGCGGCACGACCTGCGTTACTGGTTCAACATGCAGGGCGGGTACTCGTTCATCGGCTGGCAGTGCGGGCCACGCAACGGTGAGAAGCTCACGCCGTTCCACGATGTCCGCGTCCGCCGGGCGATGACCATGATCATCGACCGGGACCGGATCCGGCGCGACATCAGCAAGAACCTGGCCCGCCCGGCGACCGGCCCGTTCCTCAGTTCGACCCCCCAGGCGAACCCCGAGATCGAGCCGTGGCCGCACGACCCCGAGCGTGCCAAGGAACTGCTGGCCGAGGCGGGATGGATCGATCGCGACGGGGACAACGTGCTCGAGAACGATCGGGGCGACGAGTTCACGTTCGAGATCACCTTCGGCAACGGCTCAGAGGGCACCCTCCGGATGGTCACCTACATCAAGGACGCGTGCGCGGGCGTCGGCATCCGCTGCGAACTCCGCCCGATCGACTGGTCGGTGCTTGCGTCGATCCTCAACAACCGCGACTTCGACGCGATCACGTTCGCGTGGTCGGCGTCCGCCCCCGAATCCGATCCGCGCCAGATCTGGCATTCCAAGTCGATCCCCAACCAGGGCGACAACTTCATCCAGTGGGCCAGCGACGACGCGGACCGCCTGATCGAGGAGGGGCGGCGCACGCTCGACGACGAAGCACGGATGAAGGTTTGGCACCAGTTGCACAGCGTGTTCCACGCCGAGCAGCCCTATACGTTCCTCTCCGAGATCCCGTGGCTGAGGTTCACGACCAAGCGTGTGCGCAACCTCAACGAGTACAGCAAGGGTCTGGTCCACGAGGAGTTCTGGCTTGCTCCGAGCGGCGGGTCTTCGGCGATGCCCAACTGACCGGAGCGAGGCACACACCGCATGGGCACCTATATCCTCCGAAGACTGCTGCTGATGGTCCCGACGCTCATCGGGATGACGCTGCTGGTATTCGTCCTGATCGCGGCCTCCCCGGGGGGCATCGGGGCGGCGCTCAACGTGTCCGGGGGCGGCCAGATGGAGGCCGGCACCAGCAAGGCCCAGCAGCAGGCGTACCTCGAAGACCGCTACGGGCTGGATGCCCCCATCGTGGTCCAGTACGTCCGCTGGCTCGGGCGGGTCAGCCCGGTCAAGTTCGGGCGGCGTGACCTCGTGTCTCCGACGGGCGAGGTGATCCGCTCGCCGCGTCCGATCGACCCGCCGATGCACTGGCGCGAGTTCGGGGGGGCGCTGCCCGAGGTCGAGCAGGCGGAGACCGCGTTCGCGTTCGACCCCGGCGCGACCGGCGAAGACAAGTCCCGCGCGTACCGCCGTGCGTCGCAGGGCTATACCCGCGTGCGTGCCGAGTACGTGCTCGCCCGGGCGGGGTACGAGCAGACGGTCGGCGAAGCGCTCCGGGCCATCGGGCTGGACCGGCACGTGAACCGCGACGGGACGATGAAGCCCGGCACGCCTGGCTCGGCGGTCCGGGCCGTCCTCGACGACGCCGAGCAGGGCCCGATCGCCGAGGCGGCATTCGACGATGCGATCGCCCGGTACGCCGACGCGATCGAGGGTCGGCGCGAACTGAAGGCGGTGTTCGATGCGCGCCCGTTCCCGCCGGCGGGCGTGCCCATCCTCCCGAACACGCTCTCCTTGGCCGCGCCCGATCTGGGTATGTCGTTCGCCCGCGGGCGTCCGGTGCTGACGCTGATCACCGATGCCCTGCCGAACACGCTGCTGCTGAACCTGATGGCGATCCCGATCATCTACTTCATCGCCGTGCCTTCGGGCATGCTCGCGGCGACCAGGCGGGGGGGGCTTTTCGATGTGCTCTCGGGCGGGCTGTACGTCGCGCTCTGGTCGATCCCGATCGTCTGGGCGTGCGTGCTGATGCTCGGATTCCTGGCCAACAAAGAGACCGGGCTGGGTTGGTTCCCCGTGACGGGGCTCAACAGCATCGAGGGTGAGGGGATGACGTGGTTGCCCAGCACCGCGCCCGACGGCACGTTCGTGCGTGGTTTCGTGCTCGACACGCTGTGGCACATGTGCCTCCCGGTCGCCGCTCTGGTCTACGCGGGGTTCGCGGTGCTGTCCAAGCAGACGCGGGCGGCGATGCTCGACAACTTCAACGCGGACTATGTGCGGACCGCCAAGGCCAAGGGCGTCCGCTCGCGTGACATCGTTCTGCGCCACGTGTTCCGCAACTCGCTGCTGCCGATCATCACGATGTTCGTGTCGATCTTCCCGGCCATGCTGGGAGGCTCGGTTGTGGTCGAGCGTGTCTTCAGCGTCCCGGGCATGGGGAACCTGGTGATCGAGGCGATCTTCCTGCGGGACCGGGAGGTCCTGCTCGCGAACGCGTTGATCATCGGTCTGGTCAACATGCTGGCGTTGCTGCTCGCCGACGTTCTCTACGCTCTTGCCGATCCGCGGGTGTCCTACGACTGATGAGCCAGCAAACCGAAACAACACGGACGCAGACGCTCGAGTCGGTCACAGGCGTGCAACTGGCGCAGGGGATCGGTCACAGGCCCACCAAGGGGTTCTGGGGAGAGGCGTGGGAGAGTGTCATCAAGCGTCCAGGGGCGATCTTCGGGATCTCCTGGATCTCGATGGTCGCGTTCTTCGCGGTCTTCTCGCCGTTCATCGCCAGCGGGTACCCGCTGATCGCCCGCCAACTCGACGAGAGCGGGGGGGTGGTCTCGACCTCGTACCCGCTCATCGCGCAGCTCACCGCGACCGATGTGATGCTCCTCCTCGGGGCGATCGCGGTGTTCCCCTGGGTGCTCGCGCCCTTCAAGATGGGGCGGGGAGACAGGCTTGTTGCGGCCGTCCTGCTCGCCGTCCAGTCCGGGCTGACGGTCATCGTCTCGACCATCGTCCGGGACGTGTTCACCGGGCGGGATGTCTCCGACTGGATGCGGTCGGCCGAGCAGTCCCCGTCGTTCCCGGCGCTGGTCGCGTCGCTGGTGTGCCTGGTCTCCGGGGCCTTGGTGTTCTGGCTGCTCCCGTTCCGTCGGGTGGTGTCGCAGATCGCGGCGGCGGGGGCCGTCGGGCTGGTGACCGGCGTGGTGATCGTGGCGACCTGGACTGAGCCGCTCGGGCAGTTCGACTACCGCCAGCGTGAGGCATCGGGGCAGATCAGCGCGGTGCACACGCTGATCCCGTTCTCGCCCCAGGAAGGCGCGACCGACCGCGACCTCCAGCAGCCCTTCGGCACGCTCGCCGAGGCGGTGGGGGAGCGGGAGGCCGAACGGCTCGCGGGATCGGAAGACCGGTTCCTGCTGGGCACCGATTCGCTGGGTCAGGACGTGCTCAGCCAGATGCTCCACGCGTGCCGACTGTCTATCTCGATCGGGCTGGTGTCCACGGCGATCTCGGTCGTGATCGGAGTGACCCTCGGTGCGCTGATGGGATACTTCGGGGGCTGGGTGGATCTGCTGTTGTACCGGGTCGTCGAGATCTTCATGGCGATCCCGGTGCTGTTCCTGCTGATCGTCGCGGCGGCCGTGCTCCCGCGGAACACCTACGTGATGATGGCGATCATCGGGTGCGTCTCGTGGACCGGCTCGGCGCGGTTCGTGCGCGCCGAGTTCTACAAGCTGCGCGGCCAGGACTTCGTCCAGTCCGCCCGGGCCGTCGGGCTCCCGCTCCGTTCGATCCTGTTCAAGCACATGCTGCCCAACGGGGTGACACCGGTTCTGGTGGATGCCTCGTTCGCGATCGCGGCGGCGATCCTCGCCGAGGCGATCCTCAGCTTCCTCGGGCTCGGTCCGGCCAACCAGGCGAGTTGGGGCAGGCTGCTCTCCGAGGCGACCAACCAGGTGGGCGATGTGAAATGGTGGCTAGCGATCTTCCCGGGGCTGGCGATCTTCCTCACCGTGCTCTCGTACAACCTCATCGGCGAAGCGTTCCGCGACGCCATTGACCCCAAGCTCAAGAAGGCCCGCGTCTGACGCGAGGACGCCGAACATGACCGAAGCGACCATGACCGATCCGTCCCAGGCCGGCGCCTCCACCGCGACGCAGCCCATCATGCAGGTCAAGGACCTGGCGGTGTCCTTCGACAACGGTTCGGGCCCGCGCATCCAGGCCGTCGACGGAGTCCGGATGACCCTGTACCCCCGCCAGACTCTTGCCGTCGTCGGCGAGTCGGGCTGCGGGAAGTCGGTCACCGCGATGTCGTCGATGCAACTCGTCCCCCGCCCCCCCGGGCGCTTCGATCGGGGCGAGATTCTCTTCCGTCTCCCAGCCGACCGCGGGGGGCAGGTTGTCAACCTGCTCGAACTCTCCGAGTCCGAGATGCGTCAGATCCGCGGCAACGAGATCGCGATGATCTTCCAGGAGCCGATGACCAGCCTCAACCCGGTCTACACCGTGGGCGATCAGATCCTCGAAGCGATCCTGCTGCATCAGGACGTGACGCCCAAAGAAGCCCAGGACATCGCCGTCAAGGCGATGACCGACGTGGGCATCCCAGACCCGGTCGGGCGCCTCAAGGCGTACCCGCATCAGTTCTCCGGGGGCATGCGTCAGCGTGTCATGATCGCGATGGCCCTCGCGTGCCAGCCCCGCCTGCTGCTGGCCGACGAGCCCACCACGGCGCTCGATGTGACGATCCAGGCCCAGATCCTCGAACTGCTCAAGGAGCTCAAGGCGACGCGCGACATGGCGGTGATGCTGATCACGCACGACCTCGGTGTGGTCGCCGAGAACGCCGATGTGGTGTGCGTGATGTACGCGGGCCGCGTGGTCGAGTTCGCGAACGTCTACGAGCTCTTCGATAACCCGATGCACCCGTACACGCGAGGGCTGCTTGAGAGCATCCCCAAGATCCACGAGCGCCACGACCGGCTCGTCACCATCAAGGAGGTTGTGGAAGACCCCGAGCAGTTCAAGAAGCTGCCCGGCGCAGACCAGGGCGTGACCCCGTGGTGGCCCTGGAACGACGCGCCCGCGGACTTGGCCTCCAAGCCGGGCCCGGCGGGCGACTACACGCTCAAGCTCGTCAAGCCCGGGCACTGGGTGGGCGTCTGGCGAACCGAGGCGCTCAAGGACGACTCCTCGCCCCCTCCGGAACTCGACTTCCGGGTCGCCGAGCACGGCGAACACCGCGGCGATCAGCCGGTCGGCTGACCATGCACGTCCTGCTGCTAGCCGATGCCCCCTTCGCCGAGCACGAGCGTGCGCTGCTGGAGCGCATCGCCGCCGGGCTGACCGGGGAGGGTGTGCGGGTTTCCGTCGCGATCCCGAGGCGCACCGGCGCCACCTTCTCGTTGATGACGGAGCCGGTGCTGTACTCGGACCGGGGCCTGGTCTTCACGCAGCGCATCCGTGCCGAGCAGGTCGCCGAAGCGATCGCGGGCGAGGGCGCGCCGCGCGATGGGATCGTTGATGTCGTGCACGCGTTCGGCGGCGCATGCTGGGCGATGGCCGCGACGCTCGCCGAGATCTTCGGCGCGGCGCTCGCGTACGAGGTCTGGCGGGGCGGGCTGGTGGACCGGGTCTCTTCGCTGCGGCATCCGCCCGGGCTCGTGGTGTCGTGCTTTGCGCCGGACCGCCCGATCGAGCAGGCGCTCGGTTCGGGGGAGCACGGGATGACCAGCAGGCTGACGCCCTGGGGCGCGATCGCCCCGCCGCGGGCGACCGAGGTCCTGCGGGAGGGCTTTGCCCCCACGGCGGTGTTTCTCAGTTCGGGGCGCGATCTTGAGCAGAGCCGGGCCGCGTTCGCCGGCGCCGTCCAGGTCATCCGAGAATCTCCGGATCTGATGATGTTCGTCGCGTCCGAGTCGGTGCGCCGGGCGGGCTTGTGGAAGATGGCCGACAAGGCGAACGTCCTGGACCGTGTGACCCTGATCGATCGGCTCGAAGACCGGCGCGATCTCGTCCTCCGGTCCGACATCGTGATCTACCCCGACGCGCGTCACGAGCAACGCACGATCCTGCTCGATGCGATGGCCAGCGGTCTGATCGTTCTCGCGGCACCTGACCCGCTGGTTTCGGCGATCGTGCCGGGTGTGACGGCGTTGACACCGGGCAGCCTCACGGTCTCCGGCTGGCACGACGCGCTCGAATCGTCGCTGCGTGACCGCGATGTGTCCGTCGCGTTGGGCCTGAGCGCCCGCGAGCACATCCGCCAGTCACGCCGCGCCTCCACGCACATCGCGTCGCTGGTCGACGCATACGCATGGCTCATCGGATCCGACTCGATCGCGATGTCGGCCCACGGTTGAGGCCGGTTGTCGGCCCGGGATCTCTTCACGCCCCTTCTCGCACGCGTCCCCGGCTCCGGGGGCTCGGCCGCTGGTTCTCGGTCGTTGGTTGGTCCGAGAGCCCGCCCCGTGATCGCGTTACCACACGAAAGCCCGTCATCTCCGGGATGACCGTTGGCATTTTGCCCCGCAAACCGCACATTCCATTCAGCACGGGCAGTGCAGGACGCGGGATTCGCGGCAGGGAGTCCCCTCCAACAACTTCAGACAGGAGAAAGCAAGATGCTGACCGCCTCCCTTCTCGCATTGACATCGATCGCGATGGGGCCGACGCCCGTCAACCAGTTCCGGACCGCGGGCGAGATCATCGAGATCCGCGCGGGGATGATCGACGGCGCCCATGACCTGCGTCGGGATCAGCTCCGCTACCGCGACAGCGCCGAACCCACCGAGGTCGTCGGATCCGTCGATGAGGGTCAGACCACCTGGACCGAGCTCCGCTCCGATCGCGAGCGCCTGGGCGGGCAGGACGCTCCCGAACTGATCCTCGTCCGCGCGTTCGATGCCGTCTTCGCGATCGATCCGTTCGTGCAACTCCCCGCCGGCGATGTCGGTCTGATGCGGCAGTTGTTCCACGGGACGAACCTCGACACGGACCGGGCGTTGTTCAACCCGGTCCGCATCGAACGCACCGAGGACCTGATGCGCATCCTCGAGTCGGCCCGTGTCGGCTGGCTCCGAGACAACGGCTACTACAGCACCCGCACGTTCCGCAACCCCAACGCCGGCGACGCGACGCGCGGTGAAGCGGCGCTGCCCGAGCCCGCCGGCTGGTTCCGAGCCCCCGCGGACACGCCCCGCACGCGCCCGACCGAGGAAGTCCGCGACGGCGCGGAGCGTGATCGCAGCCGCGCGATCGCAACGGGCCTGTTCTCCGGAGACGAGCCGATCCGCGTGTCCCTGCCCTTCGGCACCGCGCCGGACGTGGTCGCTTCGGTCGAGCGCCGCAACCGGGCGGGAGCCGACACAGAGCGTGTCGCGACCTCCGAGTGACTTCCCAGCGGGTCCGGCGATAGGCTGTGTCCGTGACCGGACGCCTGCCATTCGACCCCGACCGCATCAAGCGAGGCAAGAGAGCCGGGCCCGGCGACGAACAGTCGTCGGGTCCGGTTGTGCGCCCGGACGCGCCCTGGACCATCACACAGCTGGCGGCCCGCATCGATAGCGCTCTCAAGTCCGGCGTGCCCGGACGCGTCCGTGTGGTCGGAGAGGTGTCGTCGGTCTCGCAGCGGACGCACTGGTACTTCTCGCTCAAGGACGAGGGCGCGGTCGTTTCAGCGGTCGTGTTCGCGTCGGCCGCGAGGAAGCTCGCCACCCCGCCCACCCAGGGTCACCGGGTCGTCGCGTCCGGGCGGCTGGATTTCTACGCCCCGAGCGGGCGCGTCAGCCTCATCGTCGACCGGCT
>DIYM01000138.1:0-513 GCA_002429045.1 Phycisphaerales bacterium UBA6054 | reverse complement strand
GCTCGAGCCGGTGGGGGAGGGCTCGCTCGAGCGTGAACTCCGCGCACGCGTGGACGATCTCCGGGCCCGAGGCTGGTTCGACGACGGGGCCAAGCGGGCCCTGCCGGTGTTGCCTCGCCGTGTGGCGGTCATCACGAGCAAGGACGGGGCCGCGGTCCAGGACGTCATCGACACCGCCAGACGTCGCTTGCCGTTCGTCGAACTGCTCGTGGTCGACGTGCGGGTGCAGGGCGAGCGGGCGGCATCGGAGGTTTCCGGCGCGATCCGGGCCGCATCCGATCGTCGCGGGGCGCTGGGGATCGACGCCATCCTGGTCACCCGCGGGGGCGGTTCGCTCGAGGATCTCTGGGCGTTCAACGATCTCTCGGTCGCCCAGGCGATCCGGGAGGCGCAGGTGCCCGTCGTGGCGGCGATCGGGCACGAGACGGACACGACCATCGCCGAACTCGTCGCGGACGTCAGGGCGGCCACGCCAACGCAGGCAGCGATGCGGCTCGTGCCCGATCGCGAATC
>DIYM01000021.1:22511-66991 GCA_002429045.1 Phycisphaerales bacterium UBA6054 | reverse complement strand
GGCTCCGGATCGTCCGACCCCGCCGAGAGCCGCGCACGCACCGCGGAGGGGTCGACTTTCCCGGTCATCGTCCGGGGCAGCGCCGCGACTTCGAGGAAACGGGTCGGGACCGCGAACGACGGGAGCCGCTCGAGCAGTCGACGGCGTAGCGCCGCCTGGCTCTCTTTCTCCGGAGAGCACGCGCTGAGCATCGCCATGAGCACGGGCCGGCCGCCCGCATCATCGATCACCGCCGCCGCCGCCTCCCCCCACGCTGGGTGGTCGAGAATGGCAGACTCAACGTCGCCGAGTTCGAGACGGCGTCCGTGCAGGCTCACCTGCCGGTCCGAGCGTCCCTCGATCTGGATGACGCCGTCCGCGAGCACGCGTGCCCGGTCGCCGGTCTCGAAGTACCGCCCGGCGTCGTCTTCTCCGAGCCCGCTGTCCGTGTGCCGCTCGGGATGCAGGTAGCCCAGGGTCAGCGAGGGCGTGCGCACGCGGACCCGCCCGGTCGTTCCCTCGGGCACGGGGGTGTCATCGGGGCCGAGCACGTCGATCCGCACGCCCCGTGCGACGCTGTTGAGCGGCAGCGGCCCGGAGCCCCCCGCGTCGTGGGCGGTGTAGAAGCCGGCGTGCATATGCCCCGCCTCGGTGGAGCCGTAGCTCTGCCAGAGGATCGAGCCGGGTGCGAGCGTCTCGAAGAACAGGCCGACATCGCTGCGCAGCAGCGCTTCACCACTCGAGGCGATCATCATCCTGACGTCCCGCCCGCCGTGGTGCATCGCGTGCCTGAGCAGGAGACGCAGCAGCGAGGGCGGGAACGCCGCTTTGTTGACGCCGAGGTCGACGATCGTTCGCCAGACCGCGGGCAGGTCGATCCCGGAAGGATGCACCGGGATGGCGCCGTGACCGTTGAGCAGGTTGAGGAGGACATCGTTGAGCGTGCCGACATGGCCGGGCGACCCGACGTAAAGCATCCGGTCGTCTGGGTCGGCCGAGTATCGCTGCGACAGGTTGTGCGCGGTGTGCAGCATCGATGCGTGGGATCGGCGGACGCCCTTGGGGCGTCCGGTCGAGCCGGAGGTGAAAATGGTCAGGAGCGCGTCCGACCCGGGAGGCGTCGGCGGTTCGTGGGATGCCGGGCCGGGGTCTTGGATCAGGATGACCCGTTCACCCGCACGCGCGATACCCCGTGCGTACCCGAGGCAGGACCGGTCGGTCAGGATCGTGCGGGCGTCGATATCGTCGAGCGACTGACGGTTGCGGGCCTCTGGCACCGACGGGTCCAGGAACGTGGCGCTCTCGGCGGCGGTCAGGGACGCGATCACGGCAACCGAGAGCGATTCTGTGTCCCCGACCAGGCAGCCGACCGCCCCGCCGAGTTCGGCGATCGACGCTCCGATCGCGGCACGCACGGGGCGTGCCAACTCGTGCAGGTAGGCGTGGGTCAACCACGATCCATCCGGGGCCCGCACGGCGTGGCGTTCCGCGAACGCTTCACCCGCCTGGATCAGCATGCGCGAGAGTGGGAACTCGCGTTCGAACGGACAATCCCACCAGCGGGCTGTCTTGGCATGAGCAGGCTGCATCACCCCACATCATCGGCCGCTCCCGGCGCCGCGGTGAGTGTTTGGCCCGGCGGGCGGGCGGATTTGACGCGATGCGAACAGCTTTTTGGTGCCCGCCTCGCCGCGCCCGCCCTCTTCGGGTGAGGGACCGCCCCGAGTGGTGCGCCGGCGGGCGATCGTCCGATATAGACCGAGCGTGATCAAGTACATCGGATCCAAACGGGTGCTCGTCCCGGTGCTGACGGGATTGGCCGGATCTCTGCCCGGTGTGCGGAGCGTGGTCGACCTGTTCTCGGGGACGTCGCGGGTCGGGCACGCGCTCAAGCGAGCGGGCTACCAGGTCCGCTCGAATGACCACACGAGCTACGCGCACACGCTCGCGATGTGCTACGTCCAGGGCGACCGCTCTGATCTGATCCGAACAGCGGAGGACCTGATCGCGGAGTTGAACGGGCTGCCCGGTGAGGACGGCTACTTCACCGAACAGTTCTGTCGGAAGAGCCGGTTCTTCCAGCCGCACAACGGCGCACGGATCGACGCGATCCGTGAGGCGATCGCGGCCAAGTGCCTGCCCCCGGAACTGGAAGCCGTGTGCCTGGTGTCGCTGATGGAGGCCGCGGATCGGGTCGACTCAACCGCGGGGGTGCAGATGGCGTACCTGAAGCGCTGGGCGACGCGGTCGAACAACCCGCTGCGGCTGCGGGTGCCCGAACTGCTCGATCGCCCGGGCCCCGGCAAGTGCGAGGCGCACTGTCTCGAGGCGTGCGATGCGGCGGTGTCGCTCTCGGGAGATCTGGTCTACATCGATCCGCCGTACAACCAGCACGCCTATCTGGGGAACTACCACGTCTGGGAGTCGCTGGTGCGGTGGGACAAGCCGGAGGTGTACGGCGTGGCCTGCAAGCGCGTGGACTGCCGCGAGCGGAAGAGCGATTTCAACAGCAAGCGCCGCTCCGAGACGGCGTTCCGTCGGATGGTCGCATCGATCGACAGCCGGTACCTCATGGTCTCGTTCAGCAGCGAGGGGTTCCTCTCTCGGGACGCGATCGAGGGCATCCTGGGCGAGCGGGGTGACGTGCATGTGATCGAGCGGGGGCACCGGCGGTACGTGGGCTCTCGGATCGGGATCTACAACCCCGCGGGGCAGCGGGTGGGCACGGCCAGCCACCACACGAACACCGAGTACGTCTACGTGGTCGTCCCGGCGGGCCAAGCCTGGGAGCCGCATCGGTTCGCCGAGCCTGTCGCGAGCCCGGCGGCGTAGCCCGCAACGCTCTTCATGCGGGATCGTTATCGGGCCCAGGGGTCAAGCGCAGGATTTCTCGGACGCTCGGTGGGTGGATTCCGGGACCCCCGCGAGCCATGTGTTCAGTTATGTGCCAAAAATCTCCCAAAATATGCCGGTATTGGCGGCTGAGCCTTTGGTGTGCCGCCGTGCCTCTGGTAGCATGCTGATATCCCCCCCGTTGGTGTAGACGGGTGGCGGACCTGTCTTGAAGGCGCAGGATCACCTCGCCAACCCAGAGAGAAAGAGGATTTCAAAATGACCACGAAGATCGCACTGATCGCCGGTGCCGCTATCGCTTCGACCGCGGCCGCCCAGGACCTGCTCATCATCGACCTCACCGTCGCCAACGAGATCAGCATCTCCGCGACCGGCAACGCCGCTTCCGCGTCGGCTTCGGGCTCGACGTTCACCGGCTTCTACCTCGAGAACTTCTACGGCAGCACCGTGGGCGACGCCCTGAACGAAAGCACCACCGGTGACTTCACCACGGCCGCCAACCCGTCCGACGGCACCCCCGGTATCTTCCGCGGCGCCGGCAACGCGGGTCTGAACTTCTGGACCTTCTCGACCGACTTCACCTACACCATCACCGCCGGCTCGCCCGCGTTCACCGGTTCGGCCACCTGGTCGATCTCGGCTTCGCAGTACGCCGATATGCTCGCCGGCAACGTCTCGGGTGACATCTACGCCCCGGCCGACACCGACGACGACATCGCCGGTGCGACCCTCATCGGTCAGTACCGCGTCATCCCCGCGCCGTCCGCCATGGCCCTGCTCGGGCTCGGTGGTCTGGTCGCCGGCCGTCGCCGTCGCTGATCCATCCGGATGACCGCCGATGATGGCGGTTTTCCCGAGAATCGAAGCCGACCCTCATCCGAGGGTCGGCTTTTTTCGTATCACGATGCTATCGCACACCGACCGCGCCGGCCGAGCCCGGGCCGCCAGCCGGCCCGCCCGCTCGTTCGGTGTTCGACAAAGGAGGATCCGTGGCAAACGCGAGACTCGTTGCCGTCTGCTTCGTGCCCGTCACCCTCGTCTCCGTGCCGATCGCGTGCTCGGCGGGATCGCCCCGGGGTGACGCGCTGGAACAAACAATGGTCCCGGACGACCAAGCGATCCCGGAACGAACGACCCGTGAGCCTCCCCCCGATATCCGCGCGTGGATGGACCGTCTCACCGTTGACCACAGGTACGATCCCGAGACCGGGTTCATCGTCGCCCGCGAGGTCATCGGTCTGCCGGATGTCATCGCGGGTGGGCCGACTGTTGATGACGCGATCAGGGCGAGCGTTTCGGATAACAGCCTCGTCGTGGTCTTCGCGACCGCGGACCGCTGCGCGCCGTGTCAGCAGTACAAGAAGTCCGCCTTGAATGACCCCCGTGTGATCGACCGCCTCGGGCGGCCGGGGCTCGTGAGCACGCACATCGAGGTCGATCGGGATCCCGACATCGCGTAGAGCAGATTGGGCAGCCTGGCGATCCCGATGACCTACGCATTCCGCGGCGGTCAGCGGGTCGGGGTGCTCCGTGGTCAGCGTTCGGCGGCCGAGCTGATCGAGTGGTTGCAGGCTCTGACAGACCCCTGACAGCTCGGTGCAGAGGGGGCCGGCGGGTGGATTCGGCCTATCCGCCCAGCGATGCCACGGGAGCGGTGCAGGGGCACTGAGGCCGGCACAGCATCTCGGAGGGCTCCAGGGAGCCTCGTGTTCGGTGATTGCCTGCCGTGCCTCCGCAGCGTTGCTGGGTCATCCAGACCGACGAGAACGCCAACGCCTGGCGCCGTGATCCGCACGGATCGGACAACGATCGAGCGGATGCAGGCCGCGCTCGACCTGGAGGGGCAAGGCGAGGTGATCGACCCGCTCCCCGAGGGCTACCTCCGCGACCCGGAAGGGAAGATCGTCCGTCTCGAACCCGGCGGCGACGCTCCCGAGATCGAGACACCACCCACCGAAGACGACGGCTTCGACGTGAACGCGAGCTTCCTGGGCTCCGTCAGCTAGCCGACTCCTCCGTGCCGGTTTGGATGGCGGCACGCCCGGCGGGTCGGGAGACCGATCCGGCGCGGTTTCAGTTCCAGCGGATCCCTCGTGGATCTCCCGCCCGCCCGGGAAGTCGTACGCCCGGGCGGGGTTTCACGTCGTCGGATACCATGACCTCACTGGTTAGGAGGACCCGTCGATGATCTCACTAAAGAGGCCGAAGACCGACCTCCCTTGGCTCGACGAGGTCGGGTTGGGGAAGACGAAGCCGTACTACCACACGAAGCTCGGCGCGGCCTTCCTCGGTGACTCGCTCGCGGGTATGAAGAAGATCCCCTCCGAGTCGGTAGACCTCGTGTTCACCAGCCCTCCGTTCGCGTTGACGCGGAAGAAGGAGTACGGGAACGAGCCGATCGAGCGATACCTGGAGTGGTTCATCCCGTTCTGTGAGGAGATCAAGCGCATCCTCACCCCGGAGGGCTCGTTCGTCCTCGACATCGGCGGCTCCTGGATCCCCGGCGCGCCGGTGAGAAGCATGTACCACTTCGAGGTGGCGATCCACCTCTCGAAGATGTTCCACCTGGCGCAGGACTTCTACTGGTACAACCCGTCGAAGCTCCCGACGCCAGCCGAGTGGGTCACCGTCCGGCGCGTCCGCGTGAAGGATGCCATCAACACCGTCTGGTGGTTCAGCAAGACCGAGCATCCCGAGGCCGACAACCGCCGCGTCCTGGTTCCGTACAGCGACTCGATGAAGTCGCTCATCAAGAACGGCTACAAGGCGAAGAAGCGTCCCAGCGGTCACGACATCTCCAAGAAGTTCGGGAAGGACAACGGAGGAGCGATCCCGTCGAACCTCCTCACCATCGCGAACACCGAGTCGAACTCCGCGTATCTCCGACTCTGCCGCGAGTTTGGGATCAAGGCTCACCCCGCGCGATACCCTGCGAAGCTCGTCGAGTTCTTCGTGGACTACCTCCTCGACCCGGACTATGAGTCGCTCATCCTCGATCCATTCGGTGGGAGCAACGTCACCGGGTCGGTCGCCGAGGAGCGGGGCCACCGCTGGCTCTCGTTCGAGCAGGAGGACGAATACATGCGGGGTTCGATGCTCCGCTTCCTGGAGGGTCCGTTGTTCACTGATCCTCGCGTCCGCTCCGTCATTACTGGCGAGTCCGCGCCGCGAGGATGAGGTGATGCCCGGGATCCGCTTCCCTCAACTGGCCGAGAAGTTCATCGCCGCGCTGGAGATGGCTGGGGCGACCGTGCTCGTCCTCTCCGGCACGGACAAGCGTCCGCTCACGCTGGGCGTCGTCGTCGGGGACTCGACGTACCGCCTGGAGGTCTACCTCTGGACCGTCACCCAGGGCGGCAAGGGACGCGGACGACCCCGCGAGTACCGGATCCAGCGCACGTCGGCAGACCCGTTCGTCCTCCGCGCCGGGGTGCGGACCATCATGGGCGGGTGGCACGAGGAGACTGGGACGTTCGCGTTCTGGGGTGTTCGACGCCACCTCACCGAGGCGAAGTCGCCAAGCTCCCAGATCTCGCTCGACACGCTGGAGGCCGCGTCGTCCCGTGGTTTGGCGACGGAGCACCGTCACCTCGCCGAGGGCGAGGAGGTCGCGATCGCTGTCCAGCCCGACTACCTCCTCTGGTACGTCCGCGAGTATGAGCGAATCTATGACGTAGCGGGCGTGGTCGGCGACGCCGGAAAACTGATCGAGGCGAAGCCGGAGGACGAGCGCGAGTTCATCGACTCCGGCGATGACGAGCGGGCCGCGTCTCGTCGTCACCAGTTGGTCGAGGTCGTGAGGAACTTCCGCGACGCCCGGTTTCGTCCCCTCGTCCTCCGAGCATACAGCTACCGATGCTGCCTGACCGGGGTCGCCCTCCGGCTCGTAGATGCCGCGCACGTCGTGCCCGTCTCCGACCCGACCAGCACGGACGAGCCGAGGAACGGCGTCGCGTTGAACCCACTCCTACACCGCGCGTATGACGCGGGTCTCCTGGGTCTGTTGCCGGGAGGGAAGACGGCGCTCAACGAGCGTCTCCTGACTGGCCTCCGGAAGCAGAAGCTCGACGCGGGGCTGGACCTCGTCCGGAGCCTCGTTCCCGGCGAGGTGACGAAGCCAAACTCTCCAGAGTTCGTCCCGCCCGACGACTACCTCCGGCGCGGGCTCCTCGCTCGTGGCTGGACCGAGGACGAGATCAAGAGGGCATCATGAGCGACCGACCAGTCGAGTTCGAGATCACGAGCCGCGCGAGGCAGTACGGGTACGTCATCTGGCCGAAGCGTCGGGACCCCAACCTGCGGGAGTTGCTCGGCGAGCGAGAGCGGATCGACGTGGTTCTGAACGGGCGGTCGCTCGGCGAGCGTCGCGTGGACTGGAAGTACCGGCGGATCTCCGTCGGACCGACCGCTACGTGGGGGCTCGGTGAGGATCAAAACAAATTCTTGCTCGATCTCGACGCCGGGAAGCTATCGGTCTCGACTGCCTGACAACCCTCGGGAGTTGCGCCTGGGTTGCGCCCAACAGAAAAGGCCCCATAAAGGGGCCTTCTCAAGCACGGGCGGAAGGATTCGAACCCTCAACCTCCTGATCCGTAGTCAGGTGCTCTATCCAGTTGAGCTACGCCCGCAAGCGGCCAGAACGGTACGCGAGCCCGGACGCGCGGGCAAGCTCGCCCTGGAACCTTCTCAGGGATCGGGCCGAGGAGCGGTGGGAGACCCGTGGGGGGTTGGCTGGTCGGTCTTTGCCCGGGCGATCTCATGCCGGTCCGGGGCTTGATTTCGGCGGGGTGCCGGCAACAATCTTTACCCAAGGCTCTTCTCGGGGGTCCGAGAGGGGATCGAAGCGCCCGGGCGACGCCCGTGGGAAGCAGACACGAAGGAAGCACCGCGATATGGCTCACTCCAACTCGGCGAAGAAGCGCATCCGCCAGAACATCACCGCCCGGGCTCGCAACCGTTGGCGTATCCGCGCGATGCGTGAAGCGATGAAGGACTTCGCCGACAAGCTCGCCCACGGCACCAACGAAGAAGCCACCGCGTCGTTCCGGTCGGCGGCGGCCATTATCGATCGCACCGCACAGAAGGGCGTGATCCACCGCAACCAGGCCGCCCGCCGCAAGAGCCGGCTCAACAAGCATCTCAAGGCGAAGGTCACCGGCTGAGAGATCTTCTTTCATCCACGATTGATACCATGCAGCCCGGCCGGGACGATCGGCCGGGCTGTTTCGTTGACAGGTCGCGGGCCGGTTTCGTCGCTCGAATCAGGCAGTGTCCGTCACGGAGGCATCGGAAACGTCGACTCGTCCCGCAGAGAGCATGAGCAAAGACAGCAGCGAGTATGGCCCGATGGTTCAGCGTGCGGGGGTGCCTCTCGCGCAGAGGGGATACTTCTGGCTGTCGGCACGCCCGTTGCACATCCTGCTGTTCCTGGCCCCTGTGATCGTCGCGGCCGAGTTGGGCACGCTCGGTCTCGGGGGCGAATCGATCGCCAATCAGCTCGCGGCGCACCGGATGCTCGTGCGCTTCTTCGAGATCTTCGGCGTGCTCGGGCTGCACCTGCCGGCGATCGCGATCGTGATCACGCTGCTGATCCAGCATGTGATTTCCGAGGATAGGACGCGGATCGAACCGATCGTGCCGGCGGCGATGGTGGTCGAGTCGGCCTTCTTGACAGGCCCGCTGCTGATCCTCGTGCTCGTGATCCAGCCGGGGGGCGCGGTCGCCGCGGCCGCGTTGGACTCGGGCCCCGCTCGCGGCTCTGGGCTGCTGCTTGCGATGGGCGCCGGGCTGTACGAAGAGTTCCTGTTCCGGCTCGTGATCATCACCGCGATCCACTTCGTCCTCGCCGATCTGATCCGCCTGCCCGAGAAGGGGGCGCGGGTGATGGCGGTCGTGATTTCCGCGGCCCTATTCGCGATGCACCACGACATCGCGCTCCCGGGCGGGGGGGTGAATCTGAGGCTCGCGGTGTTCTACTTCTTGGCCGGGGTGTACTTCGGGGTCCTGTTCTTGGCTCGCGGGCTGGGCATCGCGGTGGGGGTCCACGCGATGTACGACCTTCTGGTGCTGGTGGTTATGCCCGCGTTCGAGTCCGCGGATCCGCCCGCCTAGCCGCGGATCCGGGCGTCATACCCGTTGATGGGGCCCGGAGGCTTGCGTTGCCCCGGCCCGGCCGGTTAGGCTTCCCTCGCCGAAGGGGTGATGCCATGGATCTCGCATTCGCGATCGACGATCTGTACTCGACCGGCTGGTGGCCCGAGGACGGGGTCTCTTGCGTCTGCGGGCAGGACGGGCGGTGGTTTCCCGAGCCGAGCGCCGTGGCGGGGCTGTTCGCGGGTGCGGGGCGCTCGCTGGAGATGTGCGTCGGCGATTCTGGATCGGCGTGCCGGGCCCGCTGGACCGATTCCCGGGGGGGGGCTCACACCGTGGTCGCTCGCGATGAGGCGGTGGCCGGGGTGATGGCGTTGGCCGCGCTCAGGCGGAGCGCTGGCGCTGGCCGGAGTCAGATACACCGGCGGTAGGGCATCTGCCCGACCGGTTGACCACGGAAGGGTTGTGGCGAAGGATACCTCTCACCCAGTGCGTCCGGCCCCATCGTCTAGCCTGGTCCAGGACGTCAGGTTCTCATCCTGAAAACGCGGGTTCGAATCCCGCTGGGGTCATTGCCCTCCTGCGATCGCGGGCGGGCATTTTTCTTTTGGCCGATCGGTGGCGGAGCCCCGATTCTCGGACTTCGTCTCGGGATCAGAACAGCCGGGATCGTCCGACTCTGATTACCGGAACACGACGACGTCTGCGCGGCCCGGGTGGTGGTGCCTGCTGGCGATCTCGGTTGGAGAGGCGGGGGTGTCTGCCCGATGACTCGGTCTCAGAAGGGAGGGTCTATGTCACCGAGTGAAGACCACAACCAGGTCAGCCACCCCGCCACAGGGATGCCCGTTGACGCCGCATTTCAGGAGATCCTTCAGGCGTTCATGAGTGAGTTGCCCAGCCGGATCGAAACGCTCGAGCAGGCGGTCGAGCGGTTCGATTACGACACCATCCAGACCCTGGCGCACCAACTCAAGGGTTGCGCGGCCGGGTACGGATTCCCCGCGTTGGGTGAGCAGGCCGCGGTTCTGGAGCAGAGCCTGCGTGATTCGGCGGGCCAGGCCGATCAGCTCGGGCATATCCGGGGTGAGGTGGATGGCCTGCTTGCGTTGTGCAGATCGTATTGCGACCGATCCTGAGATCCTGCGGGTCGCGCGGCGTCCCGATCGTCTGTTGAGTGAGCTGCTTTGATCAACCCTGTGTTCCATTCCGATTCCGAAGAGCCTCTGGTTCTCATCGTTGACGACTGCCCCGCGTCGCACCGCTTGTTCCGCGCCAGTGTTGCCGGTGACGCCCTCCGTGTCGAGGGTGCGACCTCCGGCAAGGACGGGATGATCAAGGCGGAGGTGTTCCAGCCGGATCTGGTCCTGCTCGACCTCAACATGCCCGGCGTCGATGGTTTCGACATGCTCAGGCTGTTGAAGAACAACGCGAACACGCGCGACATACCCGTGCTCGTTGTCTCGGGGGCGAGCCGCCCGCAGGAGAAGGTCCGTGTGTTCGATCTGGGCGCTGTGGACTTCGTGGTCAAGCCGTTCGAGCTCAGCGAACTGCGCGCACGCATCCACGTCGCTCTGCGCACCCAGGGCCTGCTCAGAATGCTCGCCCAACGCGCTCAGATCGACGGTCTCACCGGTCTGTTCAACCGGTCCTACTTCGACCAGCGCTGGCGTGAGGAGCACCAGCGTGCCATCCGTTCTGGCCAGCCTCTCTCCTTGGCGTTTGTCGATCTCGACAAGTTCAAGGAAATCAACGACACCTTCGGGCACTCGGCGGGTGACGAGGTGCTGACGGGCGTCGCGACCATGATCCAGAAGACGCTGCGGGTCGGCGACATCCCTTGCCGTTTCGGGGGCGAGGAGTTCGTGATCATCCTGCCAGACACAGCGCCGAAGCACGCGGCGCTCCTCTGCGAACGCATCCGGTCTCAGTGCGAACACATGGTTTGGGCACGCCACACGGACCGGAACGTCACGCTCTCGATCGGGGTGACGGGAACCGAGTCGCCGGGGCCTCACGCGAGCGAGAAGTGGATCGAAGAAGCGGACCGGAACCTCTACCGGGCCAAGTCCGAAGGACGAAACCGGGTCAAAACAAGCGATCTCGGTCGGGGGGGCATCAAGGCTGCTTCGTGAGTCGTCTACTATTCGGCATGGATCCCGATCCCGACCAACACACGGAAGAGCGTCGGATCGAGCGGCTGGAAGAGGCGGTCGGCTTCATCGATCACAACTCGGGGCAACTCGGCGAACAGATCGCGGCGATCAGCCAGGAGGTCTCCTCGTTGTCCCGCCGTCTCCTCGCGCTCGAGAGGCGTCTCCTGGACCTCACGGACGCGGTGACCGAGGCCCCCCCTCACGTCCCGCCCCCGCACGCCGCCGGTCCGGACGTGCCACGCGACCCGCTGTGATCGCGGTCTCGGACGCCAGCGGCCGCAGCCGATCGCCCGGAGCCCGCGTACCGTAGACCATGAGCGCCACCCATTCACGAGGACCGTTCTCTGCTCTCGCGAGCGTGCCGCTCTTGGCGGCGTGGGTCTTTCTGATCGCACCGTGCGGGTGCGGGCAGAAGCGTGAACCGACTCCCGAAAGGATGGACAGGGCAACTGCGGCCCGCCTCGGATTGACCGAGGATGCGCTGGACCCAACGCAGCGTGACAAAGACGCCGGGTACTACAGATGGAAAGAGAAGCCCGAACCGGTCGGGACAGACGATCCGACCTCGCCGAAGCGGCGGCGGGTGGGCGCGCCCGATCCGTAAGCCGGGCCCGGGCGGCGCCCGCGGCGGTCAGGACGAGAGCGCCGCGTCGAGCACGGCATCGAAGTCCATCGCCTCGCCCGGCTCGCGCGATTCGGACCACGTGACATTCAACTGCCCCGCGCCGTCTTTCTCGACAATCACCGTGCCGCGGCTGGAGACGTTCAGGTCGCTCCAGAAGAGCCCGTAGCCCTTGCACACCGCGCGGTGCATGTCGGCGAGAAGGCGGTGCTTGAAGCCCATCTGCTCTGCCCAAGCGTTCTGGGTCGCGAAGCTGTCGCATGAGATACCAACGACTTGCGCGCCCCGCTCGGACCAGCGGGAGAACTCCTTGGTGACGCACTCCATCTCGGTCCCGCACACGCCGGTGAAGGCGAGCGGGTAGAAACAGAGGATCACGGGGCCCTCGGACGCGGCCTCGGAGAGCGTCCACTCGTTGCGGTCCTGATCAAGCAGCGTGAAATCCGGGGCCGGATCGCCCGGGCGGAGCACGGAATCGCGGGTCGGGAGTGTGGTCGTGGGCGGCATGCTGACTCCTACTGGTCGATGTGAACACCCGAGGGGTGGATCGGCGGGCGCGGGGGCCTCGCCCCGGGTATCCTAGATCGCTGGGCGGGGCGGCATCGCCGATCCGTCCGCCCCGATGCAGGAAGCAGGAGGCAACCATGACACAGCTCGCGGAGCGTTACACGGAAGTCAAGCAGCGGATTGAGGACGCTGCGGCACGCAGCGGGCGGACCGGCGATGCCGTGTACCTCGTCGCGGTGTCCAAGTACGCCGAACCCGAGGACATCCGCGAGCTCATCGAACTCGGTCACCGGGATTTCGGCGAGAACCGCGTGCAACAGCTCGTCCAGCGGGCTTCGATCGCCCAAGAGTGGTTCGACCGTGCCAGGCTGCTCGCCCGCTCCGGAGGCCAGACGCAGGCGTTCGATGCGGATCGCCCGCTGCGTTGGCACATGATCGGGCACCTCCAACGCAACAAGGCCCGGAAGGTGGCCGAGCTGTCCCGCCTGGTCCATTCGGTGGATTCTCTGCGTCTGGCCGAGGAACTCCAGGTCAGCGCGAACAAGCTCGACCGTGACATCGACGTGCTCATCCAGGTCAACGTCTCGGGCGAGGAATCCAAGGAGGGCCTGCCCATCTCGGCCGCCGGTGCGCTCGCCGAGCAGATCGACACGATGGTCCACGTGCATGTCCGCGGACTCATGACCATGGCGCCGTACTCCGAGGATCCGGAAGACGCGCGGGAGCACTTCGTCCGGTGCCGTGAGCTGTTCGAGGAACTGCGCCACGAAGGCTACGGCGAGGGACGGTTCGACCTGCTCTCGATGGGCATGTCGGGAGACTACGAGGTCGCGATCGAAGAGGGCGCGAACATCGTTCGGGTGGGCTCTGCGTTGTTCGGGGCGGCGCCGAACCCGGCGACCGAGAGCGCCGCGATGCGACGGGGCTGAGCCGGCGCACCGCCGAGCGGTCATCCCCGATCAGCCGCGGACATCACCCATCGCCAGCGATGCCAGGCGACCGCCCCGGGAGCGTGTGCGGTCCATGAAGCGTTGCAGGTGCTGGCCGGGGCACGCGGTCGACGCCATCTCGCGGTGGGTCCGCACCTCGGTGATGGAAACCCGGTAGCGGCGCATCTCGGACGCGACGAGGCGATCCAACGCGTTGACCGACCGCTCGGTCGGCTTGTTGCGGTCGAAGTTGCCGAGCATGACGATGCCCAGGTTGCCCTGGTTCTGGTTCGCAACGTGGGCGCCCTGGAGCCCGAGGGGGCGCCCTTGCCAGACCTGCCCGCTCGGATCGATGGCGTAGTGATACCCGATGTCCGCCCATCCTCTCGAGAGGTGCCCACGCCTGATCGAGTCGAGGCGTGTGGCGGCCTGGACGCGCGCCGCCGCACTGGCCGACTCGGGCAGCATCGGCATGATCGCGTCGTGGTGGACGGTGATCCGACGGATAGAACCCATCGGATCGGCGAGCCAGGGCTTCGGCTTGCCCTTCGCCCAGCCCGAACGGGGGATGAGTCCGGACGGCACGCCACGCCCGGCGGGGTTGGTCCCCGAACCGTAGCTGCCGAAGTCCTGGGCCTCGGCGGGGGTCCAGGGGCGGGTGATCACCGCGGGATCACCGGGGAGCGGCTCGCCGAGTTGGGCGCCCTTGGCTTTGATGCGTTTGTCGGCCGCCGTCCCGCAGGCGGGCAGAAACGCCGCGGCGCCGAGCCCCAGCCCACCCGCGCGGGCGAGCCTGATCAGTGCTTGGCGGCGGTCGTGGCGGGTCTGCTCGGTCATGGTGTCGGGATCTCCGGGGCATGCCTGCTGGGCGTCTGGGTAGTACATCGGCCGACCGCCCCGCCCGGATGCAATCGTACCGAGTCGATCTCGGTTCGGATGCCGCATCGGCCCGGTTCGGCGCATGTCTCTTCAGGGCAGTGGTTTGTCCTCCCCCTCGATGGGTGCCGATCGCGGCTCGCACAGGATGCGACGGTCCCGGTTCCGGGAGGCGGCCCGTCGCCCGAGAAACCCCAGCGTCGAGACGGTGTGCCGGCTATTCTCCGCATTACTCTAAACCGGAGGTTCGAGTCATGAGCAAGCAGAACACCACGAGTGCCGCCGTCATCGCGGTGATGAGTGTCTGCGGGGCGGCAGGGCACGCCGCAGCCGCGGACACCACGAGCGCCGCCGAGCGGCTGATGCAGGCCGAGGCCGCCTACGAAGCAGCGTTGGCAGAGCTGGAAGCGGCTCGGGCCGCGGCTGCCGTCGAAGGCGCGGCCGTCACCGAGTCGGAGTCCGCAGAGACGGGTACCGGTGTGGTGGACACTGGTGTGCGCGCCGCGCAGCCGGAGGCGCCGCCCGAGCCGTCATCCGGGTTCTTCGAGTGGGACGCGTGGGAGAAGTCCATCGACATCGGCCTCAACGGGGCGTCTGGCAACTCGGAGAACGTCAACTTCCGCATCAACCTCGGGGCCGAGCGGAAGACCGACAAGATGGAGACCTCGCTGAACGCCCTCTACCGCTTGACAACGTCGGACGGTGATGAGACAGAGAACCGGTTCCGTTTCGATGCCCGCAACGACTGGCTGCCCGCGGAGGGCTCGAAGATCCGTTGGTGGGCGCAGGGCGCGTACGAGTTCGACGAGTTCCAGGAGTGGGACTCTCGCGTGAGCGGTGCGGCTGGTATCGGGTACGAGTTCATGAACAACGACAAGCACAGCCTGATCGGGCGGCTCGGTTTCGGCGGATCCCAGACCTTCGGTGATATGGACGAGGACTTCCGCCCGGAAGCCGTCGCCGGGCTCGATTACACCTGGAACATCAAGGACAACCAGCAGTTCAAAGCGGGCACCGAGGTGCTGCTCGATGTCTCCGAGACCGAGAACGTGCGGGTGAACTCCTACGGCGAGTACGAGGTCCTGCTCGACGCCGAAAGCAATCTGACATTCAAGACAGGCATCGTCAACCGGTACGATTCGAACCCCGGCGGCAACGCCGAACGGAGCGATCTCGAGTACTACGCCACGATGGGCTGGAAGTTCTGATCGCCCGCCCGAAACACCGAGCCTCAACTCTCCGGCGGGGCCCACCGCCCCGCCCGCGTCCGCTATCTCTCTGAGAGGAGTCACCATGCAAGACGAAGCATCCCCCCCCGTGCCGCAAGAGTCCGCCGAGACGGTCGCCAACGCCGCGAGCTCCGGCGGCGAGCTCTCGTCGGGGTTCGGCGAGTTCGTGAAACGGGTCTCGGAAGGCGACATGAGCGCCGACACCTGGATCCTGTTCTGGCAGTCGGTCGGCCAGCCGATCGCGCTGGCGATCGTTCTGATCATCGCGGTGTTCGTAGCCGCCGGCTGGGCCCGCAAGCTGGTCGCCCGGATCGTCCGGCGTGCCAACGTCGAAGAGACGCTGGCCAAGTTCCTCTCGAACCTGGCGCGGTACGCGGTGCTGCTCGCGGGCGGGATCGCGATCCTCGGCACTCTGGGCATCGAGACCGCGAGTTTCGCGGCCGCCCTGGCCGCCGTCGGGTTCGCGATCGGCATGGCGTTGTCCGGCATGCTCGGCAACGTCGCGGCGGGCGTCATGCTGCTGTTCTTCCGCCCGTTCAAGGTCGGGGACGTGGTCTCCGCCGCGGGGGTGACCGGGAAGATCTTCGAGATCAGCCTCTTCACGACGATGGTCGACACGCCCGACAACCGGCGGATCATCGTGCCCAACGGCAACATCTTCGGGGACAACATCGAGAACGTGACGTACCACGACACCCGGCGCGTCGATGTCACGGTGGGCACCGACTACGGCGCCGACCTGGACAAGACCCGCGAGGTGCTCATGAACGCCGCCCGCTCCGTCGAGGGCGGGATGTCGGACCCCGAGCCCGCCGTGGCGCTGACGGGGCTTGGCGGGTCGTCTATCGACTGGGCCGTGCGGGTCTGGGCGAAGACTTCCGACTATTGGGGCGTCAAGGACGCGTTGACACGGGACGTCAAGGTCGCCCTCGATGAGGCGGGCATCGGCATCCCGTTCCCGCAGATGGACGTCCACATCGACGGCAAGGTCGGTCAGGGCTGATCCGCACAGGCATGCGTTTCGCTCAACGCCCGCGCTCAGCGCGGGCGTTCTCATGCGCCGGCTGCTCTCGCCGATCCCGGTCCAGCCACTTGGCCCAGATACTCAGCACGAGCAGCGTGTAGAGACGTTGCGAATGGTCCCGTCCGTGCCACGGGTTGCTCGACTCTTCCCCGGCGGCGTCGTGCTCCTTGAGCATCCGTTCAACGAACGCCGTGTTGATCTCAACGCCGGCATCGCCGAGCCCGGGGAACGGGTCGGCCGATCGCAGGTGGTCGAGCATGAGCTGGCGCATGCCTCCGAAATCGGTGCGGAACCACTGCCCGATAGGGATCGCGAAACCCTGTTTGGGTCGGTCGACGATGCGTTCGGGCAGGTGGCGCTTGGCCGCGTGCCGCAGGACTGCCTTCCGCCCTCCCGCGGTGTTCAGCGGGCCCAGATCGATCGACGCCTGGAGCAGCCGCCGGTCCAGCAACGGCGCCCGGGTTTCTACTGGCACCGACATCGACGCGATGTCGACCTTCCGCAGGTAGTCGCTCGGCAGCGTGAAATCGAGGTCCATCCACGCCGCGTGGTGGGCGGCCTCGGGTGCGTCCCTCCAGGGATGGCGGTACGCGGGCTTTGCGATCAGCCGGTCCAGGTCACGCGGTCCGAAGACCGAGGTGAGCGTGGTGTAACTCATCCGACGCGCGCTCTCTATGAATCTTGACGCTTTCGTCGATCGATCGCGTGGGGATCTGGCGGGGATCAAGCCGAGGGGCAGCAGCCAGAAGAGCATCCAGAGCGCCGACCCGCGCGCGATCCACGCCGCCGCGGTGTGGCGTTGGTAGCCGACGAACAACTCGTCCCCGCCGTCGCCGGTCAGCAGGACGCGCCCGAAGGCCGAGGCGGCCCGGCACGCCCAGAACGTCGGAAGCAAGGACGAATCGCCGAACGGGACGCCCGCCCGCTCGATGAGTCCCACCAGGTCCTCCGCGGCGCGCGGGTCGACATCGACGACGTGATGGTCGGTGCCCAAGTGCCCGGCGACTTGTTGAGCGAACACCGACTCATCCAGCGCCGCGTCCGGCATCCGGACCGAGACCGTCCTGATGCCGCCGGTCAGATGCTGCGCGTGCGCCGCGACGAGCGAAGAATCGACGCCCCCCGAAAGCAGACACGCGACCGGCACATCCGCCTGCAGGCGCTCGGACACCGATTGCATCACCAAGGCATCGACCTCGGGCGCGAGACGGCGGGCGAGCCCCTTTGGAGAAGACGGGAGGAACGATCGCACACGCAGATCCGACAGCAGCCGGTCCGGGTCGCGATCGCGGGTCGGGCTGAGCGAGGACATCGCCTCGATCACCCTGTCCAATCGGGAGCGTGCGTGGGCTCCGGGCTCTTGGTGCGGGATCTCGTAGTGCATGCCCGGGTCGATCTCGGCGAGTGTCGAATCCGGCGTGCTCCCGCGGTAGTGCCCGAAGGCGATCCAGGCGCTCGCGTAGTCCGCTCGGACGGTGCTCCGTGCCATCGGGATGTCGCGCGGGCCGTTCGGGTTGCTCGAGAACGTGAGGAAACGCGGGGTGTCATCCGGATCCAACTCTGATGTGTCCGTACGGAACCCGAGGTACAGCGTTTTCTGCCCGAAGAAGTCCCGTGCGAGCGAGAGGCTTCCCGCGAGCCGGTCCCACGTGCCGCACGCCGCCATCGAAGAGCGGTACACCGCCTCGGAGACATCGTGCCGCCACTCCCGCCACCCGTGGACAAGCACCTCGGTGTCCGAGTGATCTGTCTCGAACACGTGCCCCTGCGATTCGAGTTCCGCCCGCAGTTCTGAGTGGTTGTAGATGCACCCGTTGAACACCACGGCTATCAGCGGCAGATCCGGGCACAACTCGTGGGCCAGCTTCGGCTCTTCGCCGGTCTGATAGGTCAGGTCCGGGCGGAGGCGTTCGCCGTCGTGCGCCATCGGCTGGTGCCCGCCGTCGTGGTCGATGATGCTCAGACGCCGATGGACGAACGCGACATCGACCGTCGATCCATCGGGGCGGAGGGCCCGATCGCGGAAGCGTCCTTGTCCGTCGGGCCCGCGGTGCTTGATCGACTCGTCCAGGACGTCGAGCCAGGGCTCGGGGATGGAGCGGAGGTGGTGGGGCACCGGCTCACCGGGCTGGTAGATCTTCAGGATGCCCGCGATGCCGCACATGGGTGAGAGGATATCGGCCGAGTCGGGCGGGTGTTTCAGTCGTCCGGCCGCCGGCGTTGCCGGGCGCGTTTGCGTCGCATGATCCGCTCCTTCTTGGCGTGCCGCGCGTCATCGAACGAACCCGTGCGATAGCCCATGATCGTGTGGAGCACACGCGTGACCAGGATCGCAACGGTGTAGGTGATCACGAACAGCCATCCGACCCCGATCTCGGTTTTGTGCTGGAGCAGCCAGAGCCCGCCGATGGCGATGGCCGCGAAGACCGGCACGAGCACCATCCGCTCGGCCTGGACCACCATCGCGTCCGCGAAGAACCGCCCCACCCGGTGCTTGTCCACCGGCTCGGGATCGCCCGGTTTCCACTGGTTCGCGACCCAGTGGAGCCCGAAGTACACGATCAGATCGAACACCATGTCGATGGCGTATGCCGCGAGCGAGATCAGCAGTTTCTGCTCCCGTCCGATCAGTTCGGCGGCCCAGGCCACGGGGAACTTGGCCAGCGCGATCGCGAGCAGCCCGGCCGCGATCACGTTCAGGTTGATGTTCACGACCCGCTTGCGCTGGTACAGCTTGAACAGGCGGTCGGGCATCGCCCAAGGGTAGCCGATCAGGCCTCTGTGAGTCTCCGCGTGGCTAACTCGACGGCGTCGGGGCTGCGGTCGCAACCGATCGCGTTCCGCCCCAGCCCGCGTGCCGCCACCAGCGTGGTCCCCGACCCGCAGCACGGGTCCAGCACGGTGCCCGCCGGGGGGCAGCACGCGCCGACGAGCATCCCGAGCAACGCCAGCGGCTTCTGCGTGGGGTAGCCCACGCGCTCCGATGCCATGTTGTTCAACGACGGGATATCGATCACGTCGGTGGCTTTCTTCAGGCCGCCCCTCATCCGCCGGCTCGTCGCCGGGACCATGGGCGGGTCGAAGTAGTACGCCCCCGGCTCCAGGCAATAGAACAGGATGTCGTCGTGCTTGCGCGCGAACCGGCGCGGGGAAGAGCCCCCGAGCCCGTACATCCAGACGAGATGGTTCACGAAGCGGTCCGCTCCGAGCAACTCATCGAGCAGCACGCGTGCGTGGTGGCTCGTGCGCCAGTCGATGTGCAGGAGGATCGACGCGGTGGGCTTGAGTGCCGGCAGGGTCGCTTCCAGGCGTTCGCGCAGCCAGGCGACCCAATCCCCCGTCGTCGCCCAGGAATCGTGGTACGAGCCGGCCCCCGCGGACTGGGTCTTCCCGGTGTTGAAGGGCGGATCGGCGTAGAGCAGGTCGACCGAGTTGCGCGGCAGGGACGGCGCGAACTCCAGCCAGTCCCCCTGTTCGATCCTGTGGCTCACGAGGGGACGACGGGGGCCCGACCGACCGAGTAGTAGTGGAAGCCCATGTCGCCCAGGTGCTGACGACGGTAGAGGTTCCGCCCGTCGAAGATGACCTTCGCGTTCATAACCGAGGCGAGTTTGTCGAAGTCGGGGCTCTTGAACTCGGCCCAGTCCGTCGAGATCACCAGGGCGTCGGCCCCGCGGGCGCACTCGTACATGTCGTCGTGCAGCGTGATCGTGTCGCCCATCTCCATGCCCACGTTCTCGGCGGCGACCGGGTCGAAGCCGGAGCAGGCCACGCCGTAGCCAAGGGCCTTGCGGACCAGGGTCAGCGCCGGGGCCTTGCGGATGTCATCGGTGCGTGGTTTGAACGCGAGCCCCCAGAACGCGAGCTTTTTGCCCTGGAGACCCATCTCGCCCCCGAAGTGCTTGAGGATCTTGTTGAAGAACAGATTGCGTTGGCGCTCGTTCGTGCCGTGGACCGCGTTGGACACCTGCATCGTCACCCCGGACTTGTCGCCCATCATGATGCAGGCGAGCGTGTCCTTGGGGAAGCACGATCCGCCGTAGCCCAGGCCCGGGTGGAGGAACGCGTGCCCGATGCGGCTGTCCGAGCACATGCCCTCGCGCACGTTGTTGATGTCGGCGCCGTACGCCTCGCACAGGTTGGCCATCTCGTTGATGAACGAGATCTTGGTCGCCAGGAAGTTGTTGGCCGAGTACTTGACCATCTCGGCGCTGAGCACATCCATCACGAAGATCGGGTGCCCGTTGCGGACGAACGGGTCATAGAGATCGCGGAAGACCTCGCCGACCTCGTCGGACTCGACGCCCACCACGACGCGGTCGGGCTTGTTGAAGTCGTTGATCGCGTCGCCCTCTTTGAGGAACTCCGGGTTGTCGGCGACATGGAAAGGGATGTCCCCGACGATGGCCCGGATGCGGTCCCGCACGCGGAAGGTCGTGCCGACCGGCACCGTGGACTTGACGACGATGATCTTAGGATTCTGCCCGGGCCCGAGTTCCTTGATCGCGTGCCCAATGTCATCGGCGGCCCCGTCCACGTAGGACAGATCCGAGTGTCCCTTGTCGTCCGAGGGCGTCCCGACACAGATGAAGATCATGTCGGCGTTCTGGTACGCCATCTTCTTGTCTGTGGTGTACGTCAGGCGGCCCGCCTGGCGGTTCTTGATCATCAGATCGGTCAGGCCGGGCTCGTAGATCGGGCAGATGTCCCTTTCCAGCTTGTCGATCTTGGCCTGATCGACATCGAGGCAGATCACATCGTTGCCGGTGTTCGCCAGACAGACGCCGGTGACAAGACCGACGTACCCAGTTCCAACCATCGTCAGCCGCATGCGAGGGACTCCTTTCGCGGCCCCGATGATAGACCTCGGAGCCGCCGGCTTGTATCGGCCGGTTCGCGTTCCCGGTCCATCCGCCGCATCACGAACCGGCCCGCGAATCCGGATCATCCGGGCGGTATCATGCCCGCTGCTGGACCGGGCCCGGTCCGAGAAGGAGCATGATCTTCATGGCCGCAGGCACCAAACCGCTCTCGAAGCGAAAGAAGAAGCAGGGGGCCATCCCCGCGAGCAAGAACGGCGGGCTGACCGCCGCGACCGCCGATCGCCACGAGTTGTACCAGTTCTCGGTTCAGAACGTCGAGACGGAGATCGATTTCGTGGACGCGGAGTTCGAGCGGCTCCGGGGGCGGAAGGCCGCCCTGCTTCGGGAAGACTTCTGCGGGACGGGCAACACATCATGCGAGTGGGTCAGGCGGCGGGACACCAACCGGGCGATCGGTCTCGACATCGACCAGCCCACGCTCGATTGGGGGCATGAAAGAAACCTCGCCGCCCTCACCGATTCGCAGCGGGGGCGCGTCAGTCTGGTCAACCGCGACGTGCTCGCACCCGGGGATGCGGTCGGCGTCGACTGCGTGCTCGCGATGAACTTCAGCTACTGGCTCTTTAAGACCCGCGACGAACTCCGCGCCTATTTCCGCGCCGTCCGCGAGTCCCTCGGGCCGGACGGGGTGTTCTTCCTCGATCACTATGGCGGCTCCGAAGCAATGTCGGAGATGGTCGAGAAACGCGATATCGAGACAGACGACGGACGCAAGTTCGTGTACGAATGGGACCAGCACCGCTACAGGCCGGTCACGGGCGAGATGGATTGCCGCATCCACTTCCGATTCCCCGACAGGACACGCATGAAGAACGCGTTCGAGTACACCTGGCGGCTCTGGATGCTCCCCGAGATCCAGGAACTGCTCGTGGAAGCAGGCTTTTCCAAAGCAACCGTGTACTGGGAGGGCGATGAACTCGACGAGGACGGGGAGCCCACCGGGGAAGGCAACGGCGAGTTCGAGCCCACCGACAGCGGCACCGCGGACCCGGCGTTCGTGAGCTACATCGCCGCGATACCCTGAGCCGAAACGCCCTGAACAAACGGCACGCTCTGGCACGCGCCGGATCAGCCGATCTGCATACCATCGCCGATGCGAGGTGTTCTCGAAATCCCCGACCATCTCAGCCCCGTGCAGGATCTCATCGGCGACGGGCTGATCCGCGTCGAGCGGGCTTTCGACGACCAGCTTGTGTCGGATCTCCCCCCCGTCGATGATCTCTGCGAGCACATCGAGCGGTACCGCGGCAAGATGCTCCGCCCGACCCTGGTCATCCTCTGCGGGGCCGCCGTCCACGAAAGCCTCGCGCCGCTGCTGGGCTCCCGGGATTTCGACGCGATCGCGACCGAGGCCCACGCCCGGGCCGGCGCGGTCAGCGAGATGGTGCACATGGCCACGCTGGTCCACGACGATGTGCTCGATGAAGCGGATGTCCGCCGACGCGGCCAGACCGTCAACGCGCTCCGCGGCAACGAGCTGGCCGTCATGCTGGGCGACTACCTCATCGCGTCCGCGTACGAGCTCTGCTCGCGCTTCGACTCTCCGGTTCCAGCGCGTGTGATCGGGCGGGCCAGCTCGGTCATGTGCACGGGCGAGCTGCTGCAACTGCACAGCCGCGAGAACGCCTCCCTCGACGAGGCGACGTACTTCGAGATCCTCGAACGCAAGACCGGGGCGTTGATCGGTGCGGCCTGCAGGCTCGGGGCGCTCTGCACGCTCGGGTTCGATCGGACAGACGACCCCCGAACCCAGGCCCTGGAGCGATTCGGCGTGCAGCTCGGCGTCGCGTTCCAGATCCAAGACGACCTGCTCGACCTGACGGGCGACGAATCTGTGGTCGGCAAGTCGGTCCGCAAGGATCTCGAGAAGGGCAAGCTGACCTTCCCGCTCATCCATCACCTCGCCCACGCGGACCCGAAGCTCCGGGGCCGCACTCTCGCGCTGGTCGAGCACCCCACGGCGCAGGGCATCGACGCAGACATCCGCGCGATGCTCCGAGCGACCGGATCGATCGATGCGAGCCGCGCGGTCGCCGCGCGGCTCGTCGATGACGCAAAGAAGGCCCTCGGGTCGATCCCCGAGGGCCCCGGCAAGGACATGCTCTGCCTGATGGCCGACGCGGTCGTCGACCGGGCGTATTGATCAGCAGCCCACGTCAGGCGCGGCGGCGTCGCCCCGCGACGAGCCCCCCGAACGCGAGCAGCGCCGCGCCCGCGGGGCTGGGCACGATGCCCGCGTTGTCCAGCTCGAACGTTGCGACGAGCGGGGTGCTCAACCCGTCCGGGCGCGCCGCGAAAATCTGGATGTTGCCGACCTGGGGCGCAACAGCCTCGTAGGTCCCGCCGGCGGGCGAGTAGAACGGGCTGTTCGGATCGATCGCGAAGCTCAGCGTGGTCCACACGCCCGACGCGACGGTCTGCGGGGCGAAGAGCACGAACGCGGGGCTGTTGGCCGACGTCGCGAACCGGACCGAGAAGCCCACCTCCACCCCCGCGTCGTGACGGATGTCGAACGAGAACGTATCGATCCCGCCCGCGATGTAGTTGCCCACGAAGGCGTCGTTCGAGGAGTCGAAATCGTCCTGGGCGCGGAACAGCGTCAGCCCGAACGGGCCGGCGGAGTTCAGATCCACGGTGGACGAGATCACGCCGGCATTCCAATCGGCGTCCGACGAGTTGCCCTGACGCCAGTTCTCGTTGCCGAGATCGAACGACTCGGTGAAGGGGGTGGGGACGCCCCCCGCGAGCGCGAGGCCCGAGGCGAACGCGATGGTCGCGGCGAAGGTCTTCATATCTGTCTCTCCTTGTTTCTTGCCGAGATCGGCTCGGATCGTCGGCATACAGCACGCCGGCGATCGGTCTGCACAGAACGCCGTGATCCGATCACGGCGTGTTGAACTCGGCGATGAACGCCGAGATGTCGAAGAAGTTGAACAGGCAGTCGCCGGTGATATCCGCCAGCGGCTCGCGGGCGTTGAAGTCCGCGATGTAGTCGGCGATGTCGAAGAAGTTCCGGTTCCCGTCGCCGTTGTAGTCTCCGATCGGGCCGACGAACGCCGTCACCTCGATGCGGGGCGCCAGGCCGAGGATCTGGGCGATCGGGTTCTCGCGGGTATAGAACTCGGGGAAGAGCGGGTCCCCGGTGCCGCCGTCCGGCCCGCCGGAGGCGAAGTGGAGCGAGGAGATCGCGAAGCGCAGCTCGCCGAGCGAAAGGCCGTCGGCGAGATAGGCCTTGGTGCCCGGATCGCACAGATCCACCGCGAAGGAAAACTCGGTGTCGGTGGGCACGAGTTCGCCCGGCTGCACGCCGTCCGCCTGACCGATCGCGAACGGTGTCGCGTCGAACTCGGCTGTCAGGTTGTTGCTGATGTCGATCGGATCGCCGGAAGCGTCGAAGACCGCGCCGAACGCGGTCCTGGCTTCCTGCGCGGGGGGCACCACGGGATTGAAGCCGAACGTCGTGGTCTCGCCCCAACTGCTCGCGCCGAACTCATCGCGGTAGCCCAGGCCCCACAGGTGGATCGGGCGTCCCTCGTCGAGGTCATCGACGAGGTTCGGGTACCCGCCGTCCTGCGAGTCGTAGGTGTTCTGGTTGTCGTAGGTGGGGTCGAACCGGAAGCGGTCTTCGCCCGTGACCGATGCGTACACCACGACCGAGGTGACGCGGTACATGCTCGGATCGAGGCCGGTCTGGAACGCGGAGGACGAGTCGAACCCCACGATGAACTGGGCGTCGTGATCGTCGAACCCGTCGATCCGGCGTGCGCTGAACGTGGACGCCGCCAGGCGGGTGCCCGGAGAGCCGTTGAACGGGTACATCCAGCGGTCCAGCGTCGCCGGTGAAGAGAAGTCGGTCAGTTGGGCCGACGCGACGGACGGCAGGCAGGCTGCCGCCCCAAGAAAAGCCGCGGCGGTCGATGTGGTGCGTCTGGGCATGATTCGCTCCGATTGATCTCTGCCGCTCACCTGGGGGAAGCGAGCGGCCGAAACAGGGGGGTGGCGTGCAAGAATGTGCGACTCGGTCAGAAAAATTCTGATCTGACAGGACCCGTTCCTAGCGACAAGCAAGTCCGTTGAGCATAGTATTGCGACCGAGTCTCAACTAGGTCAAGCCCCAGCACGGAAGATTCGATGCAAGACCTGATGTTTTCCGCAGAGCCAAACGCCGACCGCGCCGCCAAGCCCGCCGGGGGTTTCACCCTCATCGAGCTGCTCGTGGTCATCGCGATCATCGCGGTGCTGACCGGCATCCTGCTGCCCGCGATCGGCAAGGCGCGCGACACCGCCAAGTCCGTCCGCGAGATGGCCGGCGCGCGCCAGCTCATGCTCGCCTACCGGATGTACAGCGACGATAACAGCGACAAGCTGCTCGTCGGGTTCGTGCAGGATGACCTGCTCGCCGAGATGCGTCGGCGCAACGAGATGCCGACCGACAACGCGGGCAACGCGCTGGGCAATCAGCCCGCGGCACGCTATCCCTGGCGCATCGCCCCCTACCTCGACGGCAACCTCGATTCGATCTACATGGACCGGCGTGTCGTGGAGGCGATGGCCGACGAAGAGGGCAGCGCGTACGCCAGCACCGCCGCGGTCAACATGCAGTACGTCACGTCGCTGTTCCCGAGTTTCGGGGTCAACTCGTACTTCGTCGGGGGCGGTGGCTACGAGGGCGACAGCATCCCCATGAGCGACGCGGGGCGGCGTGTGTTCGGAGACTTCCACGTCTCCAAGATGTACCAGCCCCGCAGCCCGAGCACGCTGCTGACCTTCGCCGCATCGCGCTCGGTCGCGGGCGGGTTCCTCAGCGGGTACGGCGTCGTTCAGGGCGGGTACGTGGTCCTCCCGCCCTACCTGTACGAGCCCACGGGGCGGAAGTGGCAGGACGGGTACGACGCCTACGCGGAGGTGCCGCTGAACAACAGCGGCAACGTCGCCCTGCGATACAACGGCAAGGGCGCCGCCGCCATGCTCGACGGGCACGTCGAGCAGCTCGGCTGGGACGGGTTCAATGACATGCGTCTGTGGGCCGATCAGGCGACCGGCCCCGATTGGGCCATCCCCGTCCGACGCTGATCACGCCTGACACCGGTGCCCCGCCCGGCTACGCTGGGCGTGCATGACCGAATCGACCCAACACCGCGTGGATGATCTGATCGCCGAACTCGAATGGCGCGGGCTGCTGCACCAGTGCACCGACCGCGAGGGGCTGGAGAAGCACCTCGCGTCGGGCACTCGCAAGATCTACGCCGGCTTCGATCCCACCGCCGACTCGCTGACCATCGGCAACCTGGTCCCGATCATGATGCTCGCCCACGTCAAGCGGGCCGGGCACACGCCGATTGTGGTGATGGGCGGCGGCACCGGGCTGATCGGCGACCCCTCGGGCAAGTCCGCCGAGCGCCAGCTGATGACCGCCGAGACCGTGCAGCACCACATCGACAAGCAACGCCCGATCTTCGACAACGTGCTCGGCCAGATCGAGGGCCCCGGCTACGAGGTGATGAACAACGCCGACTGGCTCGGCGAGATCAGCTACCTCGAAGCCCTGCGCGACATCGGGAAGTTCTTCTCGGTGAACATGATGATGCAGAAGGAGTCGGTGAAAGCCAGGCTCGAGAGCCGCGAGCAGGGCATCAGCTACACCGAGTTCAGCTACATGATCCTGCAGGCGTACGACTTCGCGCACCTGTACGAATCCGAGGGCGTGACCTGCCAGTTCGGCGGCAGCGACCAGTACGGGAACATCGTGGCGGGCGGGGATCTGATTCGCCGGAAGCGTGCACAGAGGTTCATTGACGATCGAGAGAAGAACGATGTTCCCGACGACCAGGCACACGTCACCGTCGAGAAGATCAGAGATCCATCGAACCCGTTTGAAGAGTCCTTCGGCCTCACCGCCCCCCTCGTCCAGAAGGCCGACGGCGGGAAGTTCGGCAAGACCGAGACCGGCGCCGTCTGGCTGACCGCCGAGCGGACCAGCCCCTACGCGTACTACCAGTTCTGGCTCAACGCCTCCGACGAAGACGCGGCCAACTGGATCAAGGTCTTCACGTTCCTCGCCCAAGACGAGGTCGGAGCGCTCCTGAGCGACCACGCCGAGCAGCCGGGCGCCCGCGCGTTGCAGCGCCGGCTTGCGCAGGAAGCCACGCGCATCCTGCACGGCGCTGACGCGATGGCGCAGGCGGAGGCCGCGGGCAGGGCGCTGTTCTCGGGCGACATCGCGTCGCTCGACGAGCAGACGCTGCGGGAGGTCCTCGCCGACGTGCCGTCGTCGGAGAAGGACCGGGCCGACCTGGTGTCTGGCGGGGCGGGCGGCGGCTACCCGGCGATCGAGTTGCTCAAGGAGACCGGTCTCGCGTCGAGCAACCGCGAGGCCCGCGAGTTCATCGCCAACGGCTCGGTCTCGGTCAACGGCGCCAGGCTCGGGCCGGACACGGCGCTGACCGAGGCCCATCTGCTCCACGGCTCGCTGATGGCGCTGCGGAGGGGCAAGAAGAAATGGCATCTGGTCCGGTGGTGCTGAGGGGCTTTGCCAGGGCCTAAATACCTGCTGAGAATGGACTTCCATTCGGCGTCCGGATCTGTCATACTGGTGCATCAGGGATTCCGCTGGCGTTCGCCGTGCGGGACGGCGGACCTCGGCGGCACAGACCGGAGGCGCGCCATGGGCACCGTCAAAGACATCCTCGATCACAAGGGCTCGGACGTGCATTCGATCGGCGCGACCGAGAGCGTCCTCGAAGCCGCGCGGTCGATGAACGGGCACCGGATCGGCTCGCTCGCCGTCACGCTCGACGGGCGCCTGGTCGGGATTCTCACCGAGCGCGACATCCTGACCCGCGTCGTCGCCGAGCACCGGGATCCGGAGGCGACCCGGGTCGCGGAGGTCATGACGCGCGACGTGCTGACCTGCCGCCCCGGCACCAAGCTCAACGAGGCCCGCAAGGTGATGCGCGAGCGGCGCGTCCGGCACCTCCCTGTGATGGAGCAGGCCGAGTTGAAGGGCATGGTGTCGATCGGCGATCTGAACCAGGCGGAGAACGGGGTGCTGGCCGAGACGATCCAGTCGCTGGAGTCCTATATCGCCGGGGGGACGTCGGTCGCGACGTGAGCCGACGCCGGGCGCCGGGTGGGAAGGCGTCAGGCGGACTGCATCAAGCGCCGGATCGTGTCGGGGGATTCGCCCTGACTGGTCCGGCAGCTGAGCAGGGCGGCGTGGGTCATCGACAGCACGCCCGGGTAATCGATGGGCGCGTGCGTGGGCCCGACACCGGCGCAGAGGTCTTTGAGTTGGGTCACCAGCGCGGTCTCGCCCGCATCGCCCCGTTGCGGCCCGGGCTGGCGCACGTCGGTCCGATCGACCTCCCCGGAGGCGTGCCGCCAGACCATCCGGTCCGGGCGTGTGTCCACGATGCCCTCGTTGCCGATCAGGCGGAGGTCGAACGACGAAACGGTCGCTTGATCAGAGAGGTGCATCATGAACGAACGCCCGTCGGCGAACCGGAGGTGGGCGGTGAGATCTCCCGACAGGGATCGGAGCGTCTCGCCCGGTAGCTGGTGGACGCCCCGCCCGCTGGTCGGTGTCACACAACAGGCGTCGATCGACTCCGGCACGCCGAAGAGGGCCCGGGTCAGATCCATGGCGTCGAACATGCGGGCGCCGAGGGTGCCGAGCGTGTGCGGTCCGGTTGCTCGGATCACGCCGCTTCGTGGTGCGCCGAACGTCTCGAGCAACGCGTGGAGTTCGTCGATCGCAGGCGTGCGACGGGTCCTCGGAACGAAGCGAACCAGTTCGCTCATGGACCCGTTGTCGAGCGTTTCTGTCCAACGCGTGCCCGCGAGCGACATCGCCGACGCCGGGACCGGCTCGAGCGTGGCCACGGCCACGGACCGCGACCTGGCCAGCCGGAGCGCGGTCAGATCCTGCTCCGGGTCCGCGTGCCCAAACTCGCCCGCGGCACCGATGATCACCACGTCCACATCGTTGGTCGTGAGCGCAGCCCGCAGGTCGTCGCAGGGCTCGCAGCCCATCTCGCGGGCAACCTGCCCGGTCTGGGTCGGCTCGGGCGACCCGGCACTGGCGGGCGTGAGCCCGGCCGATTCAAGCGCACGCCCGAGCACGCCGGTCTGATGCGGTGTGATCCAGCACGCGGCTCGGGGTTTGCCCTCGCTCATAACGCAAATGCTACCAGAATCGATGAATCGCGGGACGTAAACAGCCGTATGATCCGGAGTAAGGTGTGGCCGGTCGGCCGCTCGTCGGGTCCTCCGAGGGCTCGGCGGGAGGAAAGTCCGGGCACGGAAGGACACGGTGGTGGGTCACGCCCACCCGCCCGCAAGGCTCCGGAAGGAGGCGGCTGAGGGCGAGGGACAGTGCCGCAGAAAGCAAACCGCCGATGGATGGGTTCGCTCGTCACAGGCAAGGGTGAAAGGGTGCGGTAAGAGCGCACCGCCCGCGTGGTGACACGCGGGGCACGGTAAACCCCACCGCGTGCAAGCCCAAGCAGATCCCCGCGCGGCTCCGGCCGTGCGTCCCTTGTCCGGGGATCGTGGGATCGGGTCGGGTGCTGGGAGCGTTGCTCCCCCGGCGTCGGCAACGGCGTTCGGCAGAGAAATGGCCGATCGAGGCCCGAAGGTCTAAACCCGAGCCCCCGTCAGGAAAAGGGCGAGGAAACCGCGGGCCGAGACAGAACCCGGCTTACAGGCCACGCCCAGCCGCACGACGCACCCCCTCGGGACAACCGGGGGGGTGCGGCCAATTGGGGGCTTCGTTGCGCTACCAGAACGCGGAGATCACGATCATAACGACCACAACGCAGCCGACCACCACCCCGACCCACGAACAGATCCGGCCGGCCAGGGCCATCCCTTTGGATGGGCCGCCTCTGGTGCCGAGTTTGACCTGCCGGCTCGCGAGCTCGCCGAAGACGATCCCGATGATACCCAGCGGCAACGACGGCAGCCCGTAGCATGTGCACGCCATGAGCGAGCAAATGCCGAGCACAAGCGAAGCGATGGCGTAACCGGACGTCGTCGGTACGTGTGTCGCCGAGTGCCAAACAGGCTGGCCGCACTCCGGGCAAGCGGATTCAACGCTGATGCCCCGCAGTTCGTAACCGCAGTGCATGCAACGCGGAATAGCCGATGAATCGTTCACGCGGCAACTCTACTCCGAAAGAGTGCTGCATGGCCTTGATTGGTCCGCAATAGGCATCCGGCGTGGTCTCAGGTCAACGCGGCGAACACCGCGCCAGCGATCACGGTTGCCGCCAGCGTCGTGCCGGGCGCACAGATCCAGAACCCAACCCGGGTGATGGTCTTCGAGTTGCGAGAGAATCGATACCCGTCCTTGCGGATCTGGCGTCGGGCAACCAGCGAGCAGGCCATCCCGGCAACACCACCCGCAAAGAACACGAAGACCAGTGGCCACAAGCCGCAGACCGCGATCGCGAATGAACCCAGCGAGATCGAACCGAGGATCACCGAGGCTTTCGCGAGGTTCGACGTCGGTGGTTCGTCGTAGAGAAGCCGGATGATCGCCCCGCACTCCGGGCAGGTATCCCCGATCCCGAACCCGGTCAGTTCGTACCCGCACTCACGGCAGCGCGGCGGCGAGCGTCTCCGTGACGCGTCCACCGATCACGTCCCTTCGCTCACCACCCGCACCTGGCAGAACTGGCGGTGCCCCATCGGGCCCGCGTGGAACGAGTAACCAGACTGGCGTGCGCCGACCCATGGCATCCCGGGGGCGCCGCCGATTCCCTGGTTCACGCCCACCATGCCGGCGGTCATGCGCCGGGCAACAGACTGCGCGGTCGACTCCTCGCCGAACACGGCCGCCCCGAGCCCGTACTCGCTGTCGTTCGCCAGTTCGACGGCTTCGTCGACCGAGTCCACCGCCATCACGCACGCGACCGGGCCGAAGGTCTCGGTCTTCATGATGTCCATGTCGTGGGTGACGCCGTCGAGGACGGTGGGGGAGATGAACGCCCCGTCGCGCGGCTCGTTGCCGAAGACAACCTTCGCGCCCTTTGTGATGGCCTCTTCCACTTGCCAGGCCACATGGGCCTTCTGCTTGGCGTGGATCATCGGGCCGATCGCCGCGTTCTCGTCGTCGTACGGCCCGGCGGTGAACGATTCGGCCTGCTCGGCGAGCCTGGCGACGAACCGCTCGTGCAGCGAACGATCCACGTAGATCCGCTCGGTCGAGACGCAGACCTGCCCGCAGTTGCGGAACGCGTTGCGGGCGGCGAACTCGGCGGCCTTGTCCACGTCCGCGCCTTCTAGCACGAGCAGCGGGTCCTTCGAGCCGAGTTCGAGGATGACTCGCTTGAGCCCGTCGGCGGCCTCGCGCATGATCGCCTGCCCTGTCACCTTCGAGCCCGTGAACGCGATCAGGTCGACATCGGCTTTGACGAGCGCCGGGCCCTGCTCGCGCCCGTGCACGATCTGCAACACGCCTGCCGGCAGGAACTCGTTGAGCACGTCCGCGTACGCCTGCGCGATCAGCGGTGTCTCCTCGCTCGGCTTGAGCACGACCGTGTTGCCCGCGACCAACGCGGGCAGCACCATCCAGTGCGGCATGAGGATCGGGAAGTTCCAGGGCGTGATCGCGGCGCACACGCCGTAGGGATCGTGGTAGACCGTGCTCCGCACGCCGTCGCCTTTAAGTACCTGCGGCCTGACCGCCTCGGCGATCTCGTCGACCTCGTCTGAAAGCCGAGAGCCGCAGCCCCTGACCTCGCCGATGCCTTCCTTGATCGGCTTGCCCTGCTCGCGGCTGAGCAACTCGCCGAGTTCCTCCGCCCGCTCGACCAGCCGGGCCCCCGCCGGGCGGATGATGTCGGCACGTTCCTGGGCGGACATCGCCGACCACGCCTTCGCGGCGTCCCGGGCCCGCGCGACGATCGCGGGGATCTCCCCGACCGGCGTGAGCGGCACGGAGCCGACCACCTCGCCGGTGGCGGGGTTCAACGAATCGAGCGATGCGGCGGTGGTTGCGGTGGTCATGCGGGATCGTAGGGGAGACTAAACCCGCCCCGCGACCATCACGATGAAGCTGTCGTCCAGTTCGTCCTCGGCGTCCGCCACCGGCTCCACGTACGCGTTGCCCTGATCGTCCCACGCATCGGCGAGCTTGGCGAAGACCTGCGTTTCGGCGAACCCAGCTTCGATCAACGCGTCGCGGAGTTCGGGCACCGACCACAGCCGCCACTCGTAGACGAACGCGTCCATGAACTCGTGCTCGATCACGCCGGCGCGTTCGATGCGGAAGTGGATGACATCGGTGACCATCCCGGTCAGCGGGTCGGCGTGTCGCTGCTCCCAGGTGTACCGGCAGATGTACCCGTTCGGCAGCGGCGTCGGGCGGTGGACGTCCCCGGTGAGGAACGCCGACTCGCCGCCGTATGTGTCGCACACGAACACGCCGCCGGGGTTCATCCGCGAGCGTGCGTGCCTGAGGTAGGCGATCAGCTCGTCGCGTGTGTGCCAGTAGCCGATCGAGAAGTTGCCGACGAACAGCACGTCGCAGGGGTCCGGCACGGTGGTGACGTCCGAGACAACCTTGGAGATCCGCTCGTGATCCCCGCGATGCGCGAGGGCGGCGGCATCGAGATCGGCCGAGATCGCGCGGGCGCCGTCGCGTTTGACCCATTCATACGAGAGCGCGGCCGTGCCGCTGAAGTCCTCGCCGAGCGTGGCCGGTTCTCCGCCGTGGATCGCTCGGAGCAGCGGCGCGAGGTGCTCGGGCGACTGCACGCAGGCTTCGTAGAGATCGTGCTTGTTGAATAGTGCGCACATCGGCGTGAGTTTAGATCACGGCGGCGATGATCGCGACCGCGACCAGCACGCCCAGAACGGCGCCCGAGATCCCGAGCATCAGCCCCGCGATCGCCGTGGCGGCGGGCTTCCAGTCGTGCCCATCCTCCCGCTTGAGTCGGTGCAGCGCC
Organism: Phycisphaerales bacterium UBA6054; assembly: GCA_002429045.1. GTDB lineage: Bacteria > Planctomycetota > Phycisphaerae > Phycisphaerales > UBA1924 > UBA6054. The sequence continues at coordinate 33,892 of DIYM01000021.1, read as the reverse complement.
GACACGGACACCGCGATCGCGCCGAGCCCGAGCATCACCGCGATGACGCCGAACCCGACCAGCCCGATCCACGACAGGGTGCCGAGACCCAGGGCGATCACCGCGCGGGACGAACCGGCCGAGAGCTCGTGCTCTTCCCGCGCCTCCTGCCGGTCCGATCCGCACTCCGGGCACGGGGCATCGCTTGGGATCCCGGAGCGGTCGTAGCCGCAGGAGGTGCAGTGGGGACGTCGCTGGGGCACGGGATCCCCGGGGCTATGCCATGCGGACCCAGCGGATCAGCGTGCGGAAGTTCGGGGGCTTGCCGTACATCAGCAGCCCGACCCGGAAGACCTTGGCCGCGAACCAGAGCAGGAACCACACCGCGATCAGGTTGACCAAGATCGACAGCGCGATCTGCCATCCCGGGACGGTCTCTGGCGTCGCGATCCGCATGATCATGATGAACGGGCTGATCGGAGGGATGAAGCTCATCACCGTGCTCAGCGTGCTGTTCGGGGCCCTGATCACCGGCATGAAAAAGAAGTAGGGAACCATGCTGAAGAGCATCACGGGCGTCATCAACGACTGCGCTTCGCGGAGGTCGTTCACCGCCGAACCGATCGCGGCCATCATCGATGCGAACATGATGTAGGCCAGCACGAAGTACACAAAGAAGTACACCACCAGCGACAGGCTCACCACGCCCGTGATACTAAACGCAATCAACGCAAAGATCCCGATCCCGTTGTAGATCACCAGCAGCGAGAGCCCGACGAACATCTGCCCGAAAATCTTTCCGGTCATCAGCTCCATCGGCGACACGGCGCTGAGCAGTACCTCGACAACGCGAGACGACTTCTCTTCGATCGTTGTCGTCAGCAGGTACTGTCCGCCGGTGAACGTCGCGACCAGAATCAGCACCATCGCGACCACCGGAACCACCATGCTGGTCAACCCGGAGGTGTCCTTCTGCTCGCCTTGCTCCGTGACTTCCTGCGCTTCGCGCTGGGTCACCCGGTCGATCGCGCGGATCCGATCCCGGTCGAGGTCGGCGTCGGCGTACCGCTGCTCGCGCACGGCCCACTCGACGGCGTTCTCGATCTCGCCCACAGCCTCGTTGTTCAGCTTCGGTCGGAAGAACGGCTGCCACGCACCGAACTCTTCATCACCTTCATGGATAACGACGACATCCTCGTCGATCTCGAGCACTGCGAGCACACGGTCGGCCGGGTCGATTGGTCCATCCCCGCTGATCTGGTCGCGGATGAGCTTCTTTGCAACTTCAACATCGGCATCGGCGCCAAGCGATTCGAGCGTGAGCTTCGGGATTTGGATCGCGTCCATGGCCGCTTCGGTGCCGCCCGCGACTTGGCTGCCCAGTGATCCGAACGCGTCTTGAGCGAACTCGGCCGCTCGTTCGGCCATCCGCTCACGCCGCTCGCGGATCGACTCCTCACTCAACCGTTCTGCCAGCGTGTCGAATACCTGCCCGGACCGATCGATGACCAGGATCCTGCCCGATACGGCCGGGGGCTTGGCCGACGCCGCGAGAACGAGAATCAGTGGGATCAGCATCACGAGCACCGCCGGTACGACCAACGCACCGATGATGAACCCCTTGGTCAGCGCGGTGGACGCGAACTCGCGCCCCGCGATCCGCACCACCTTAGCGATGTTGAAGCTCTGGGCCATTACGACTCACCCCCCGTCCCGCGCAGCTCGGCCCGCAGTCGGGCCTTGTCGTCGGCGCTGAGATCGTTGCCGGTCACGATGCTGATGAAAATGTCTTCCAGGCCGGGGCGGTGGAGTTCGACCCCGTGCATCGGCGCGGCATCGGCGAGCACTCGGACCGCCTCGGTCGGATCGATCGAGCCATCGAAACCCGCGCGGTTCCGCCCGTCCACCACCGAGACGCCGGTCACGCCCGGGATCCGGGCCACGCGATCGACGCCCGAGCCATCGATCGGGTCGAACCAGACCGACTCGGGCCGGTGCCTGCTCCGGATGACATCGAGCGGGTCGTCGAGCACCTTCTTGCCGTTGTGGATCATGACGATGTGATCGCACAACTGCTGGGCCTGCGCCATCACGTGCGTCGAGAAGATCACGGTGCGCCCCTGCTGGTGCTGCTCGTTGATCAGGTCGCGCAGCAGCCTCATGTTGACCGGATCGAGCCCGCTGAAAGGCTCGTCGAGGATCACCAGGTCCGGATCGTGGAGCACGCAGGACACGAACTGGACCTTCTGCTGCATGCCCTTGGAGAGCTCTTCGCACTTCTTCTTGGAGACATCGGGCAGATCGATCTTCTCGAGCCACTCGTCGACGCGCTTGCGCAGAGAGACACCGGCGTCGAGCCCCTTGAGCCGCCCCATGTGGTGCAGGAAGGCGCCGACCTTCATCTTCTTGTACACGCCGCGTTCCTCGGGCAGGTAGCCGATCCGGTCCTTGCTCTCGACCGCGGACCGCTTGCCCAGCACGCTCAGTTCGCCCCGATCGGGGAACAGGATCGACATGATCATACGGATCGTGGTGGACTTGCCCGCCCCGTTGGGCCCGATGAACCCGTGGAGCGAGCCCTTGGGGATCTCGAGATCGATGCCCTCGACGGCGACCTTGTTCCCGAACGTCTTGCGCACGCCGCGCATCTCGATCGCCAGTTCACCCGATTGCATCCGACCTCCAGATCCTGCGTTGATCACGCGAGCGAGATTATATGGAACCAAGCCGGCCCCGTTTCGTGGGGCGCGGGGTGACGGATCGGGCCATAGGCTTGCGGGTGCCAGAAGCCCCCGACATCCTGCCCGATCCCGTCCGCGAGAAGCTCGATCAGATCGACGCCCAGCACAGGGATCTCTCCGCCCAACTGGAGGACCCCTCCGTGATCAGCGATCACCGACGGGCGTCCGCGCTGGCGATCAAACGGGCGGCGATCGATCCGGTGGTCAACGAGTACCGGTCGCTCAAGGAACTGAGCGGCGAGGCCAGGGAGATGCGGAGCGCGATCTCGGGCGACGACGAAGAGTTGGCCGAGATGGCGCGCGCCGAACTGCCCGGCATCGAGCGGGCCGCACGCGAGACCGCCGAGCGGATCAAATCGCAGTTGGTCATGTCCGAGGACCGTTCCGTCGGTTCGGTGATCCTCGAGGTGCGTGCCGGGACCGGGGGCGACGAGGCCGGGCTCTGGGCCCGCGACCTGCTCGGGGTCTACACCCGCTACGCGTCCCGTCGGGGCTGGAAGACCGACGAGATGGATCTGGACGCCGACGCGTCGGTGGGGGGCATCAGGCGTGCGGTCGTCAACATCGCCGGCGAGGGCGTCTGGCAGGAACTCGCCTTCGAGGCGGGCGTCCACTCCGTCAAGCGTGTCCCGGCCACCGAGACGCAGGGGCGGATCCACACCAGCACATGCACCGTCGCGGTCCTGCCCGAACCCGAGGACGTCGAGGTCAGCATCGATTGGGCGAACGATGTCGACGAACACGTGACGACCGCCCAGGGCCCGGGCGGGCAGAACGTCAACAAGGTCGCGACCGCGGTCCACCTGCTCCACAAGCCCACCGGCATCGAGGTGCGGATGCAGGAGACCAAGAGCCAGGCCCAGAACAGGGACAAGGCCCGCCGCCTGCTCTCGGCACGCGTCTACGAGATCGAGCGTCAGAAGGCCGAGGCCGAGCGGGCCGGGCAACGCCAGGCCCAGATCGGCACGGGGCAACGCAGCGAGAAGATCCGGGTGTACCGCTACCAGGACAACATCGTCGCCGACCAGCGCCTCGACCAGAAGTTCAGCAAAGCCAAGGTCATCGACGAGGCCGACCTGGGCCCCATGTTCGAGGCACTCATCGAGCAGGAGACCGCCCGGAGGCTCGCGGCCCTCTGAGCCCGAGCCCCCCGCCCGCGCCCCGGCGAGCCGACCGACTCGTCCGTTAGATTTGCGGGTGCTAGCATCCGTTTCACCCGGTCCCGCAGGACTCCTCCGGGCCAACCCAGATCAGGAACAGCCTCCCATGGAACGAACAGAGATCTTCGACAAGGTGCAAGAAGTGCTCGTCGACGCGCTCGCGGTGGACGACGACGAGGTGACCTCCGAAGCCACGCTCATCGGCGACCTCGGCGCCGAGTCGATCGACATCCTCGACATCTCGTTCAAGCTCGAGCAGACGTTCGGGTTCAAGATCGCGCAGGGGGAACTCTTCCCCGAGGGCGTCGCCCAGAACCCCGAGTATGTGGAGAACGGGCGGGTGACGGACAAGGGCATCGGGCTGCTGCGGGAGCGCCTGCCTCACTTCGATTTCGCGTCGATCGAGTCCGATCCCTCGGTCGAGAACATCGCCAGCATCTTCACCGTCGACGCGTTGGTGAACTTCTGCGATCAGAAACTCCAGGCGGCCTGAGCCGGACCGACGCCCAAGGGGTCATCGATGCGTTGGATGTGGATCGATCGGGTCGTCGAACTGGTGCCCCGAGAAAAACTCGTCGCGGTCAAGCAGGTTTCGATGGCCGAGGATCATCTCCACGATCACTTCGAGGCCAACTCCGTCCGCCGGGCTGTCCCGATCATGCCCGCGTCGCTGATTGTTGAGGGCATGGCCCAGTCCGCGGGCGTCCTGGTCGGACACGCTGAGGGGTTCAAAGAAAAGGTCGTGCTCGCCAAGGTCTCCAAGGCCGAACTGGAACTCGACGCCCGCCCGGGAGACACCATCCGCTACACCGCGACCATCGACCGGTTCACCCACGCGGGCGCATCGACCCGGGGTCTGATCGAACTCTTTTCGTGGACCGCGGACGGGCTGTCCGAGCCCCAGGTTCTCGGACGCGTGGACCTGATCTTCAGCCACCTCGACAACAACATGGGCGGGCAGACCTTCCCCGAGCACAACTTCGTCTTCTCGGAGACTTTCGCGACGCTGCTTTCGTTGTCGGGCGTCGAGAGTTATCCTGTGCCGGGATAACCCGACACGCCGGGGGTGTTGCCCGCCGCGGTTGGGGGATATTCTCAAAGCGGCCCGCCCCTCGGGCCGACCACCTTCCCGGAACCACCCGCGGAGACCTGCCGATGCCTCAGCCGACCAGAGCCCTGATGATCGCCGCCCTCGCCGGTGTGGTCGCCGCGTTGTCCGCGTGCGGCGCCATCCCCACCCGCGAAGAGCGGATGAAGTCGCCCCAGACCGCCATGCGCGGTGCCGCCTACAAGCGCCTCATCATGACCTTCAACGAGGCCCACTCGCTCGCGGTGAAGGCCGCGGACCATGCCGCGCTGCTCGAGATGCAGGGCGCGGATCCCGAGGAGATCGAGACGGCCCAAACGCTCGCCGATGACGCGGCCACCTTCGCCGACGACATCGAGTGGTTCCTCGCCAACCGCCGCCGCATGCAGTGGCACGGCCAGCACATGAACGGGCTCTGGGTCCGCTACGACGAGATCAACCCCGACGCCCGCGGCACCGTCCTCGCGTACACCGACAAGGACGTCCGCCGGCCCAGCATGCGGATCGAACTCCGCAACGACATCAGGGACAACGACCCGCTCGGCGAACGCAAGTACACCTACGACTCCGACTTCTCCGACCTGTTCTACCCGGTCGGCGCCAAGCAGTACCCCGGCAACCCCTGGGTCAACGAACGCGAGCGCTAAGCCGCTTCAGGAATCGCTGATTTGATCAGAGCCCGGCGTCACGCGTCGGGCTTTTCTTCTGCCGCCCGATCGTCTGTCAGCTTGGCGCGGACCAGCCGATCGAACAGGCCCTCTGGCGCCCGCTGCCCGGTCCACAGCTCGAACTGCGCCTCGGCCTGCTTGACGAACATCCGCACGCCGTCGATGGTGCGGCAGCCGCGGGCCCTGGCCTCGCGCAGCATCGGCGTCTCGATCGGGTTGTAGACCGTGTCGAAGAACACCGTCTCCGGCGGCAGCGCCGGCAGGTCCGGGATCGGGATCGACAGCCCGTCGGGGTCCGGCCCCCCGGCCATACCGACGGGGGTGCAGTTGATGTATGCGTCGAACTGTTGGGTGGTGACGTCATCCATCGAGACGATTTCGAGGTCACCTTCCCAGCTCTGTTCGCGCTCTTGATTCAAGCAGTCAATGATGCGGGTCACTCGGTCGGGTGACCTATTCCAGACTCGGACTCGAGCCCCGGCACTTAAAGCTATCCATGCGGCGGCTCGTGCGACTCCACCTGCGCCGAAGATGCACACTCCCCGCCCGTTAAGCTCGCCCAATGCTGATTGCAACAGATGTCGGATTGCTGTTGCGTCTGAGTTCAGGATGTAGAAACCGTCGGGGTACCAATACTCAGCGCCGAACTCGGTCCAGGCTTGCATCAAGGTGTTCGCCGCGCCCAACAGTTTGACTTCGTCAACCGCTTTGGAAGGAATGAGATCACTCGGCGCGAACCGGAGTGCTCGCTCTTTGTGGGGAATCGTGACGCTCGCGCCAGAGAAGCCCACCCTACTCTCTCCATCTAGCAACGCTGTGAGCGTTGCGATATAGCTTGCATCGCTTGCTTTCTCGTCTGCAGGATCCGCCGCCACCGGCATCGGCACGTACACCCCGTCCCACCCGATCGCCTCGAACCCCGCGTTGTGCACCAGCGGCGACATCGATTGCGTCACCGGCCAGCCGATGATGCCGTACACCTTCGTGCCGGGCTTGATCGAACGGAACCGATACATCTCCAGCAGGTCTTGGATCGTCGGCTGCCCCGGCGCCGTCGCCGACTCGTCTCGCAGGCTGGCGAAGGTCAGGAACCCGCCGAACTTGGGCGCCAGGAGGCGGCTCATGGTCCCGAACTCGCCCATGCCCAGCGCGATCGTCGGCTTCTGGCGGTCGGTCAGGATGTCGAACAGCTCGAGGTTGTCGCGGATCGAGCGGGCCCGGTACGCGACCTTGACCACCGCGCACGCGGGCTCGTCGTGCATCGCGATCAGGCGTCGGGTCAGGTCGGCGGGCCGCCCCTCGAAGTCGTGCGTGGACAGGATCAGGCGCGTCCGGACCGCCCGCTGCTGCTTGGGATGATCGACCGCCAGATTGATCTTCTGCTTGATGTTCGCCGACGCGGTGTAGGCCTTGAGCTCGAAGTCGATGTACGCCGGCGGGCTGTCGGCCGTGCCGACCGCCTCGAACATGCTCACCCGCTCGTCCTCGTCGCCCGCGTACAGCCCGCCCTCCCACTCCGGGCGGCAGGTCACGATGCACGGCAACGCGGACTCCTCGACGAGGTTCTTGATAATCGCGATCCGAGACCCGAGCGATTCCTCGAGTTCCATCAGCAGGTCAACGCGGAACTCGACGATGTCGGCGCCCATCTCGGCGGCCAGCACCGCGTCCCGCTTCGCGACCGCCGGGTCGTCGGCCAGGATCGGCACGCAGATCATCGTCATCGCCAGAGCCCCCGGTGTCTCAGACGTCGACCGGGACCCGCGCCGGGCGGAGCGCAAACCGCCCCGAGCACGCGACGGGCAGATCGCCCGTGCCGTCCTGCCCGGCCTCGATCAGGCGGACATCGCCCTTGAGTTCGAACGCGCCGTCGTCGAGTTCCTTGTTGATGACCACCTCGACCCGGATCGTCGAGCCCGGCTTGACGAATGCGCCGTACTTGAGCGCCCTGACGCCGCCCAGCACCATCGGGCGGACGCTCGTGTTGTCCGGGTCGACCAGCAGCCGGCCCGCCTGCACCATCGACTCGAGCATCATCACGCCCGGCAGCACGGGGAACCCGGGGAAGTGATCCCGCAGGTACTCCTCCGCGTTGGACACGAGCTTGACCGTGACCACGCGCCCCTCGGACTGTTCCAGCACACGATCGACCATCGAGAAATGCATAGCCCAGCCTAGGCCGACCCGGGGCGCCGGTGGATACGCTCCGGCGTGCCGATCGAACCGGACGAGGGCATCTGTGTGCGACACTGGGACTGGTCCGAGACCAGCCAGACCGTCGCGCTGATGACCCGCTCGCACGGCCTGCTCCGGTGCCTCGCCAAGGGCAGCAAGCGGGAGAAGGCCCCCTTCTCGGGCGGCGTGGAACTGCTCACACGCGCCGAACTGGGCGTGATCGTCAAGCCGAACGCCGGTCTGGCCACGCTGACGGCCTGGGACCTGATCGAGCCGATGCCCGCGGTCCGCACGTCGTTTGCACGCTACGCGGCCTGCGTCTACGCCGCCGATCTGGTTCCCCGGGGATTGCAGGATCGGGACCCGCACCCGGAACTGTACGACGGGTTCGCCCAAACTCTGGGCGCGATCGGCGGCGTCGACGCATGCGACGAAGCCCGCATCCCGGCCCAACTCGCCTGGTTCCAGTGGAGGATGCTCGACGAGATCGGCTCCAAGCCCGAGGTCCGCGCCGATGTCCGGACGGGGGAGATCCTCCGCGGTGGATCGGCCGTGGGCTTCGCGTGGGAACTCGGCGGGCTCACACGCGTCCGTCAGCACGAGCCCGCGTCAGACACGATCGCACGCACGAGCCCATCGACCGCGGCGTTGCTGCGCTCGCTCGACGATGGCGCCCGACCCGAGACGCTCGGGGGCACGCCCGACGAGATCACACGCTGCGGGCGGGTGCTCGCGGCGGCGCTGCGGTTTGTGTTCGATGACGAACCGTCTTCCTTGGCCTGGGTCTATCCGGAGATCGCCACGGCCAAGCCACGCTAGCAAGCGGTCACTCCGGGCGCATCGTGCCCAGCAGCCAGTCATCGAACGGGAACGCGTCGCACACGGACTTGAGGTCATCGAGCGTCACACTCGAGAGGGCTTCGAGTTCCTGATCCAGGGTCGTGTACCGCCCGAGCATGGTCCACGTCCGCCCCAGACGCATCATCCGCCCCGCCGGGCGTTCTCCGGCGAGGGTCATGCCCGTGATCGCCTTGGCGCGCAACCGCGCGAGATCGTCTTCTTCCAGCGAATCACGCAGACCGGCGATCTCCTCGCGCATGATCCCCTCGATGTCCCCGAGCTTGTCGGGATCCCCCGAGGCGTACACGAAAAACTCCCCGTGCCGATCCATCCCGTCGTATGCGGCCTGCGCCTCCTCCGCCAGCCCCGTTTCGATCAACGCCCAGTGCAGGCGCGAGTTGTCCGCCCCGCCCAGGATCTGAGCCAGCAGCGACGCGGCGTGCCGGTGCTCGGAGCCGATCGAAGGGGCATCCGAGACACCGATCAGGTACCCGCGGTTGACCTTCGCGTCACGGATCTCGAACGAGCCGGTGTGCCGGTCGGGCCGCTCGTGGTTTCTGCTGACCCCGGTGGCTTTCCACCCGCCGCAGAGCGAGCGAACCCTGTCGAGGCAATCCTTGAAGTTCACATCGCCCGCGAAGGCGACGACCATCGCGTCCGGCGCGTACCGCTCGGCGAAGTACCCGTCCATCTGGTCACGCGTCAGGTCAGAGATCGACCGGTTCGTCCCGAGCACGCGGTGCCCCAGCGGGGCCTCCGCGTGCCTCCGCGCGATCGTCTCCTCGTACAGGACCCAGAACGGGTTGTCCGCATACATCGCGATCTCTTCGAGGATCACGTTCTTCTCGGTGTCGAAGTCGTCGGCGCGGAGCGCCGGGCGCATCATCGCCCCGAGCAGTTCGGTCGCTCTGTCGAGCCCCTCCGGGAGCGTGTGGGCGTAGAAGCACGTCATCTCCCGCGAGGTGAACGCGTTGTTCGATGCGCCGAGGTCATCGAACCCGCGGTTGATCGCGTCCGCGTCCAGTTCGGCCGTGCCCTTGAACATCATGTGCTCGAGAAAGTGGGAGACACCCATCAGCGGTGTCGGCTCGTCCCGTGCCCCGGCGCGAACGAAGAAACCCGCCGCAGAAGAGTGCGCACCCGGCACGATCTCCGCGACCACCCGAAGCCCGTTGCCCAGCGTCTGCTCGCGATACGTCACTGTCATGCGGGCATGGTAGCGTCGGCGCCCGAGCCCTACGACCGCCCGAGCCCGGCAACGATCGCCCGGCACACCGACGCGGGGTCTTCCGCCCCGCACACCGCCGAGCTGACCGCGACACCACGCCCGCCCTCCGTCGCGATCCGGGCGGCGTTGTCGGGCGTGATACCGCTGATCGCCAGGTGCGGCGTTCCCCGTGTCTGTTCGTCGGTCACGAACGACCGCACCAGCCCGAGACCCGCGAGCGACGGCTTTGCTTTCGTCGTGCTCGCAAAGACCGGGCCCAGCCCGCACACGTCCGCGCCGTCCGAGACGGCCCGCGACGCCTGCTGCTGCGTGCCGCACGACATCCCGACCCACTTGCCCGGCCCGATGATCGATCGCGCCGCGCTGACCGGCAGATCGGTCTGCCCGACGTGCACCCCGTCCGCGTCGGTGAGCCGGGCGATGTCCGCCCTGTCGTTCACGATCGCGTGCACCCCCGAGCGTCGGCAGGCCGACACCATCGCCCCGGCGTGTTCGAGCAGGGGCCCGCCCGAGAGCGACTTCTCGCGGATCTGCACGCAGTCGGCCCCGCCCTCGGCCGCGAGTTCGATCACACGCCCCGGTGGGTGATGGAGGCACAACTCGCCCGTGATCAGCACGCACAACACCCACTGCGGGCACGCCGGCGCGAGGCGTTGCACCACCGATCGTTCGATGTCGTACATCGCGTACCGGGCAGACTCGAACCCGCCGCCGGTCCTCCCGAGCGTCTTGGCGAGTTCCTCGAGCGACCGGAGCGCTTCCTGCGACCGCTTGCCGGCCGCGAGCGCGACGTCCCGCAGCCCGATCCTGGCGACCTCCCGCTCGGTGGAAACCCCGGTGCCGACGTCGCCCGGCGTGTCGCGCGAACCCAGCAGGCCCAGCGTGCCAACGCCCAACGAATCGAGTTCCGAACGGATCCCGTGGCGGACCCGTTTGAGCCGCTCGGTGAGCCCGCGGTCGTCGAGGCTGAATCGGGCGATGTCCTCGAGCACGCGGCAGCCCTCGCAGGCCCGATTGCCCGCCGCGTCGATCATCCGGAGTGTGCCGCCCGTCGCTCTCATCTTGGTCTGTGCTCGTTCCCGCCCGACGCCGGGGTCCAATACTTGCCGGTGTTGGAACCTTATGAAGTCGAGTCCGCCCCTGTCGCCCCGGATCTCCCGGGGTCCGTGCTCCTGCGGAACAGCCTGGACGAGGCGATCGCCGCCGCTGCCGCGGACGTGATGCTGCAGGCCCGGGCGTGTGTGCGTGCCTTCGAGTCGTTCCATCTCGCGATCGAGCCCTCCCCGGCCAGCCAGGAGGTGGTGGTCCGCCTGCTCACGGACCCCAACTACCGCGATCTGCCCTGGTCGCGGACGCACCTCTGGTCGGCCCGGGAGCCTCGCACGCCGACGGGCGAGGACGAGATGACCTCCCATCTCGCCGAGATGCTCCTGCACGGTTCGGACCTGCCACGCGACCAGTGGCACCCGCCGCGCCCGCACCTGCCCGACGCGGACGCCCGGT
>DIYM01000021.1:21844-22439 GCA_002429045.1 Phycisphaerales bacterium UBA6054 | reverse complement strand
CTGCCCGACGCGGACGCCCGGTACGAGGCCGAACTGATCGACGTCTTGTCGCAACGCGAGCCGGGGCACGATCGGCTCGACTGCCTGCTCATCCCGGGAACGCCCGAGTCGGTGGGGGGGGTTGTCGACCCGATGGATCGCCTTGTCGGCCCGACAGACAATGGCGAGGCGATCACCCTGAGCCGACGGGCCAGAAGGGGCGGGCGTCTGGTCATGATCGTCGCGCCGGGCCCGGACTCACGCGACGATCTGAGCCGCTTCGCGGCCGACCACGGGCGGGTCGGCGTCCGTCCGCTCGGCGGGCAACTCCGCTGGTACATCGACCGGCTCGCATGCGGGCATCAGAACCTGGAGTAGCCATGAGCGATCTCGCCCCGCACATCGAACCCAACGCACGCGTGTCCTTCCGGGTGCTGCACGAGGACCTCGACATGCTCGTGGTCGAGAAACCCGCCGGCGTCGTCACCATGCCGGGTGTCGGGCACCAGCACGACACCCTGCTCAACGGTCTCTACGCCGGGCACGGCGAGCGGCTCCGCCAACTCGGCGTCGCGCGGGACCACGGGCTGGTCCACCGGCTCGATCGCGACACCTC
>DIYM01000021.1:0-21771 GCA_002429045.1 Phycisphaerales bacterium UBA6054 | reverse complement strand
ACACCTCGGGCGTGCTGGCGGTCGCGCTCACACGCGTCGCCTACGACGGGCTGCGCGCCCAGTTCGAGCAGCGCACCGTCAAGAAGTTCTACTGGGCGGTGTGCGTCAAGGCGCCACGCGTCCGCGAGGGCGTGATCAAGAAACCGATCGAGGAGGTGCTCAAGCGCAAGGACCGCTACACATCGGTCCGCAGTTCGAGGATCTCGCCGGGCGGCAAGCCCGCGGTCACCGCGTACCGCGTCCTCGAAGAATCCGATCTGGGCGCGCTCATCGAGGCACGCCCGGTCACCGGGCGGCTTCATCAGATCCGCGTCCATCTCGCATCGGTCGGCGCCACCGTGCTCGGAGACGGCCTCTACGGCTCGAACAGGGCACGCGGGATCTCCTCCAGGCTGGCGTTGCACGCCCACAGGATCGTGATCGAGCATCCCAGGACGGGCGAGCCTGTCGATACCCGATCGGCGTTCCCGCGCGATCTCCGCGGTCTGCTCAAACGCCTCGACCTGCACCGCCCGGAGACGGGCGGTCAGCGACAAGTCGATCGGGACTCAGACCAGGGCCCCGATCAGATCGCCCGCGACACGGTCGGCGAACAGGAAGCCTGACCCGGTCAGCATCCAGCGTCCGGAGCGCTCCGCCAGCCAGCCCGCGTCCACGCACGAGTCAACAGCCGCACGCATCGAGTCCGATCGCCCGAGCGAGCCGCATTCCGACATCGCCCGTTCGCCGTCCACGCCCTCGGTCAGACGGATGCCGGTCATCAGCCGGTCCATCAGGGAGCGCGCCGGGTCCGGCTCTTCCAGCTCGCTGATCGGCGCGAATCCGCCGTCGCTCAGCGACAGGTAGTCGTCCAGCCTGGGCGTGTTCTTCCACCGCCAGCCCGCGACATGCGCGCTGGCGCCCGGCCCGACCGCGAGCCAGTCGTGCTGTCTCCAGTAGCACATGTTGTGCGCGCACGCGGCGCCGGGTCTGGCGTAGTTGGACACCTCGTATCGCCCGAGCCCTTCCAGGCCCAGTCGTTCGACGGTGTGCTCGTACATCTCGGCTTCGAGATCCTCGCTTGCCTTGGCGAACTCGCCACGCCCGAGCCTCGCGGTCATCGCGGTGCCCGGCTCATAGGTCAGCGTGTATGCCGAGATGTGCTCGGTGCCCAGCGACAGGGCGATCCCGAGATCGCGGTCCCAGTCGTCGATCGTCTGCCCCGGGACCGCCGAGATCAGATCGACGGACAGCCGCGCGATGCCGGCGTCGCGGGCGATGCCGCACGCGAGCGGAAGGCGATCGGGGTCGTGCCGTCGTTCGAGGGTCGCCAGATGCCTGCGATCGAACGACTGAGCCCCCATGCTGATCCGGTTGACCCCGCCGCGCCGGAGCGTGCCCATCAGAGCGGGCGTGACGGTCTCGGGGTTCGACTCGACGGTGAACTCCCCCGTGCCATCGAGGATCGGGCCCATGTCCAGGCGTGTCCGCATGGCATCGAGCACGAGGGCCCACAGGTCCGGGCGGAGCATGCTGGGCGTCCCGCCGCCGACGAACACGGTCTCCAGCGGGCCGCAGATCGGCGCGATCGCGCCGATCTCCTCGATCAGCCGGTGAGCGAACGCCTCCTGCCGGTCCTGGGTGTCCACGATCGAGTAGAAATCACAGTAATGGCACTTATGAGCGCAGAACGGGACATGGACATAGAGCGACGACGGCCGGGCGGCCTGCTTCCCCGACCAAGCGTCCGCGGTATCGGACGCGATCCGGGCGCAGGGCGTCCGGGCGGATCCGATCGAACGTTGCATGGGAAGCCTGATGGAGATATCGTCGGGCACGGTATTCGGGGTTCTCCGGCCCTCCGGTCCGCTCTCTGGACCGACGCGCGGGCAGCGAAAGGATAGATCACGGTGGAAGTCGCGTTGGTCAGAGTCACTCAGGACGGCAAGTCCCAGCGGGTCGTGCTCAAGAAGCAGCTTTCGGTGCTCGGGCGCCAGGATTCCTGCCAGGTCCGGATCCCGACCGCGGGCATCAGCCGAAAGCACTGCGAGATCGTCGTCGCCGACGGTTCGATCACCGTCAACGACCTCGGCTCGAGCAACGGGACGTATCTCAACCAGGAACGGATCACCAGCCACCCGGCGGCCCCGGGTGACCTGCTCTCGATCGGGGGGCAGGTGTTCCTGATCCAAGTGAACGGCGACCCGGATGAGTTCGACCCCGAGTTCCTCTACGAGGACGGGCTGCCCGAGGAAGAGGCCATGCCGACCCCGTCCTCCACCGGCACGCCCCAGACCCCCGCCCCCAAGCCCGCGGGTGACATGGACGAGTCCAGCATGATGGATTTCGATTTCAACGATCTGGACGAAGACGACCAGCCGCCGCTGTGAGGCGCCCGCCCCGGACGCGCGGCGCACGCGCCGAAGACCGACGGCGTGGTCGCCCGGCGGGCCAGCGATCACTGATTCGGTTTGCTCTCGACGGACTCGGGGTCCGGGCTCCCGGTCTTCTTCGACTCGGGCTTGCTCGGGACCCGGATGCTCGTCGAGCACGTGCGGCAACGCACGGTCTTCCCCCGAGCGACCTGCGGCACCGCCAGCACCTTCCGACAGGTCAGGTTGGGGCACCGGATTCTGATGGGACTCTCCGACATCGGTCCGCTCCTCCATCGCCCTATCGGCTGATCGAAACCCAATATCAACGGCCTGGGTCCGCATTCTCCAAAGTGCGGGCATCCTCACACGCATAATCGATCCTGCACGAACGCCGACACCGCTCGGCGCGTATCGTTCCCGGGCCGATTTCACCCCCGGAGGAGCCGATCTTGTCACAGTTTTCGGACCAAGCCCCGCAACGCCCGCCGAATCCCCGGCACACCGCGGTCGTGGGCCTCCAGTGGGGCGACGAGGGCAAGGGCAAGCTCGTCGATCGGTTGGCGGGCACCCCCGGCGTGTTCGACGCGGTGGTCAGGTACAACGGTGGGGCGAACGCCGGCCATTCTGTCGTCGTCGAGGGCGTGCGGTACGCGCTGCACCTGGTCCCCTCGGGCATCCTGGCCCCGGGGTCGCTCGCGGTCATCGGCAACGGCGTGGTGGTCGATCCGGAGCGTCTGATCGAGGAAATCGACGGGCTGTCGGCCCGCGGTGTGGATACCTCATCGCTCGTGCTCTCCAGCCGAGCGCATGTGGTCATGCCCTATCACAAGGCAGAGGACGGGCTCCGCGAGGAACTGCTCCAGGCATCCCCGGTCGACGCGTCCAGCCCCTCCAAAAACGTGATCGCGGCGATCGGGACGACCCGCCGGGGGATCGGTCCCGCGTACGCGGACAAGGTCCAGCGGGCGACGGCGATCCGGGTGGGCGACATGCTCCGCCCCGAACTGCTCCGTTCCAAACTCGACATGATCTGCGGGCTGAAGAACTCTGTATTCAGGGCGTTGCACCCCGATGAGCCCGAGGTGTTCGACGCCGGGGCGATCGCCGAGCGGATGGGCGAACTCGGGAGGCGCCTGCGACCGATGATCAAGGACACCGCGTACCTGCTCAACGGGCTCGATCAGGAGGGGAAGACCATCCTGTTCGAGGGCGCCAACGCGACGATGCTCGATGTGGACCACGGCACGTTCCCCTACGTCACCAGCTCCAACGCGTCTTCGCTCGGCATCGGCCCGGGCACCGGCGTCCCCCCCCAGAAGATCGGACGTGTCATCGGCGTGGTCAAGGCGTACTCGACCCGCGTCGGGGGCGGGCCCATGCCCACCGAACTGCACGACGCGACGGCCGACCGCATCCGCGAGCGGGGGCGGGAGTTCGGCACCACGACGGGCCGCCCGAGACGGGTGGGCTGGATCGACCTGGTCGCGCTGCGTTACGCCGCCATCGTCTCGGGCGCCACCGAGCTCGGTCTCACGCTGCTCGACGTGCTCGCCGGATTCGACGAGCTCAGGCTCTGCACGGCCTACGCCACCCCGGAGGGGCGCACCGAGCGGTTCCTGCCCGATGGCTTCGAACTGGCCGAAGCAGAGCCGATCTACGAGACGATGCCCGGGTTCTGCGAGGAGATCACGGGCGTCCGCTCGTTCGACGATCTGCCCGGGCCCGCGTGCCGGTACGTCGAACGCATCGAGTCCTTCGTCGGTGTGCCCGTGCGGACCATCGGCGTCGGGCCGGATCGGGAGCAGACCATCGAGCGTGACGCCACCGTCGCCGCGGGGGGTCTGGCGTGAGCGGTCCGGTGTCGACGCCGCGGGCCGAGCTGACCGGCGAGGACAGATCGGCGTTGCGCCGCATCCTCGATCGCTTCCCAGAGGCCGACCCGCGCGGTCTGCTGCCCGACGTCCCCCCGTCACGCATCCCGAGGCATATCGCGGTCATCATGGACGGCAACGGGCGCTGGGCCGAAGAACGCGGCTTCCCGCGTGCCTTCGGGCATCAGGCCGGCGCGTCGGGCGTCCGCGAGGTCATCACGGCGAGCGTCAGACTCGGTATCGAGGTGCTCACCCTCTACTCGTTCAGCAGCGAGAACTGGCGCCGCCCGGGCGACGAGATCCAGGCCCTGATGCGCCTGTGCATCGCGTACTGCGAGGGCGAGCGTGAGGAACTGCTCCGCCACAACATCCGCGTGCGGGTCATCGGTCGTCGCACTGGGATGCCTGATGACGTGCTCGGGGCGCTCGACACGCTCTGCAAAGCGACCGAGCGCTGCACAGGGCTGACGCTCTGCCTTGCGATCAACTACGGCGCACGGGACGAGATCGTCGACGCCGTCCGCGCGATCGCTTCCCGGTCGGCTTCGGGCGAGCTCGCCCCCGGCGACATCGACGAGACCGTGATCGCGGGTCACCTCAACACCGCCGGGCTCCCCGACCCGGACCTGCTGATCCGGACCGGCGGCGAGATGCGTCTGAGCAACTACCTGCTGTGGCAGCTCAGCTACGCGGAGATCTACGTGACCGAGCAGCACTGGCCCGACTTCTCCGAATCCAGCCTGCACGAGGCGGTCCGCACGTTCGCGTGCCGCAGGCGTCGGTTCGGGGGGCTCGACGACGACCGCCCGGGCTGATCGCGCCGGATACCCTCACTTCCCTTGCTGAAACACAGACTCACATTCGGGCCGATCATGATCCTGCTGCTGGGGTTGGCCGCGTGGCTGGACCAATGGCTCGATGGGCTGGCGACACCGGGCTGGCTCGCGGGCATCGGTTTCTCCGGAGAGACGCTCCCGCCGGCGATCGTGGTGGGGGCGTTGGTGTTTCTGGTTGCCGGAGCCGGCGCCCGCGAAGTCGCGAGGATCTTCCGGGCCAAGGGCGTTCTGGTCTGGACCCGCCCGGCGGTGGTGACGGCGCTGGCGGGCGTGGCCGTCACGACGCTCGGCTCGGTCGGGACCGAACCGGTCGAGTCGCTCGGGATCGTCGCGTTCGGCGTGATGGGTGCTTACACGCTGGGTCTGATCTATGGCATCCGAGACCGGTCCACGGACGGCGCCATCGCGGTCGCCAGCGGCGTGCTCACGCTGTTTGTGTACATGGGCGTGATGCCCGGGTTCTTGGTCCTCATCCGGCGGGAGCATGACATCTGGGTGCTGATCTGGGTGCTCGCGTGCGTGAAGTCGTGCGATATCGGTGCCTATTTCACCGGCACCACGATGGGCAAGCACAAGCTCATCCCGTGGCTGAGCCCGGGCAAGACCTGGGAGGGGTTGGCCGGTGGCATGGTGACCGCGGGGCTCATCGGGGGGCTCGGGTCATGGTGGCTCGCCTCGGCGGGGGTCAACGCCCCTCCGCCTCTCGCGGGGGCGGCGATGGGCGTGCTGTTCGGCGGGCTGGGGCAGGCGGGCGATCTGGCGGCGAGCCTGCTCAAGCGGGACGCCGGGATCAAGGACGCCGGCACGGCGCTGCCCGGCTTCGGGGGCGTGCTGGACCTGATCGATTCCCCGGTGTTCGTCGCCCCGATCGCGTTCTGGTTGCTCCATTCGATCTCGGGATGAGGGCGTGCGTGCGGGTCGACCGCGGGGCGTTCACATCCGGATCGGGGCGGTCTAGTATGGGGTTACCGGTTCTTCAGGCCGGTGGGAGAATCCATGTCGGTGACCAAGCAGCTCCTCGCGTTGTTCCGTGTTGACAAAGAAATCCGGGGTCTGAGTTCGCGCCTGAATGGCGCCGAACGCTTCCTCGCAGAGCAGACCCGCCAGCTGGCGGAGATCGCGATGCAGGCGTCGTCCCTCGAAGCCCAGCTGCGCCAGTTGCAGGCGTCGGCGAGCAACGCCGAGGGCGAGAGCAAACGGATCGAGGCGAAGGTCGACGAGCTCCGCGAGAAGATGAACAACTCGCAGACCAACAAGGAGTACAAGGCGCTGCTCAGCGAGGTCAACAACCTCAAAGAGCAGCGTTCTTCGTTCGACGAGGAAGCGATCGGGTACCTCGAGAAGATCGAGCAGATCAGGGCCAAGCTGGGCGAGCTCGAAGGCGCCAAGGGCGAGCGTGAGAAGGTCCGCTCGGTCGCGGAGACCGAGCGCCAGGAGCGGGCCGATGAGATCGCGTCGAAACTGGCCGAGCTCCGTGCCAAGCGTGACACGCTGGCCGCCGATATCCCGCACAACGCGATGGCCCTCTACGAGGAGCTCCTCGATCAGCGGGGGGAGGACGCCATGGCACCGCTCGAGATCGTCGATCGGAAGCGCCACGAGTTCGTCTGCGGGTCGTCGATGATGTCCGTCCCGGTCGAGGTCGCCGCCTCGCTGATGCAGGGCAAGCTCACGGTCTCGCCCAACGACGGCTGCATCCTGTACCTGACCGAGCAGACCGAAGAAGTCCTGATGACGACGTTCGCCAAGAAGTAGCCCGCGGCCGGAGCAGGAAGCGGTGCCCGGAGCTGGGATCCCGGGTACAACTCCGTGCGACCCGGGATCGCATCAGCCCGGCAGCGTGACGCCCAGGTGCCCGCATGCGATCGCGGTCAGCGCACGACCCCGGCGTGTGCGGGCGAGGAACCCGATCTGGAGCAGGTAGGGCTCGACGACGTCTTCCAGCGTTCCGGCGTCTTCGTTCATCGTGGCGGCGACCGCCTCGAGCCCCACCGGACCGCCCCTGTAGGCTGCGGCGATCGTGCTCAGGTACGACCGGTCGAGGTTGTCCAGCCCCAACGCGTCGACGCCCTCGAGGTGCAGCGCATCGTCGACGATGGCGCCCGACATCCGCCCGCCCGCGCGGACATCCGCGAAGTCGCGGACACGGCGGAGCAAGCGGTTGGCGATCCGCGGGGTGCCCCGTGATCGGGACGCGATCCGCTCGAGCGCCCCGCGCTCGATGTCGGAGACTCCCAGCAGCGAGCACGAACGAGAGAGGATCCGCCCGAGCTCGGGCTCGTCGTAGTAACGCAGATGGTGCGTGATCCCGAACCGGGAGCGGAGCGGGGAACTGAGAAGCCCGGCCCGTGTCGTCGCGCCGATCAGGGTGAACGGCGCGCAGTTGATCTGCACCGTGCGCGCGTTCATGCCGGTGTCCAGGCAGACGTCGATGCGGAAGTCCTCCATCGCCGGATAGATGAACTCCTCGACGGCGACCGGCAGGCGATGGATCTCGTCGATGAACAGCACGTCGCCGGGCTGGAGGCGGGTGAGAACCGCGACGAGATCGGTCCCGCGAGCGAGCGCCGGGCCCGAGGTCGTGTGCACCTGGGTGCCCAGTTCCGCCCCGATGACGTGCGCGATGGTCGTTTTGCCGAGACCGGGCGGGCCGTGGAGCAGCACGTGCTCGAGATGCTCTTTGGCGCCGTCCTTGCGTGCCCTCGTGCGTGCCTGGACCGCTTCCACCGCGATCAGGAGCCGCTCGACCAGTTCTGGCTGACCGACGTATTCATCGAGATTGCGCGGTCGCAGCGCCCAGTTCTGGGATTCCTCCTCGGGGGCCCGGGTCGTCGGCGAGATCAGTCGTTCGGTGGCCATCGATGGTGAGTGTATCGGTCCGGTTGTTGTTCGGAACTGAAAACGCCGCGACCGACTGGAAAGCGCGTCGGTCGCGGCGTCGCTTGGTCACGAGCGGGTGTTACTCGGCGGTTGCCTGGGCCTCGGGTGCGACCCGGGGCTCTCGCGGGAGCAGCGCCGGCGCGTCGGCGAGGTTGTACGCGGTGACCGCCATGTTGACGGCCGATTGGATCAGGTACTCCTCGATCGCGAGATCGAGCCTGTCGTTCTGCGTGTGCCACCCGAAGCGGTATTGGGCCCGCCCGACCTCGTCCCAGAAGAACCCCGGGATGCCCTCACGGTTGAACGCGGCGTGGTCCGACCCGCTGTGGGTGTCGATGGTATCGCCCGTGGGGCGGATGTTGACGAGCAGTTCCTCGGCGTCGGTCTCCGAGTAGAACCGCCCGTTGGTCCAGCTCGTTGCGGCGGCGAGGTACTCGACCATGTGGTCAGCCGCGGGGATGCCGCCCTGGTAGTTGGTGCCTCCGTCGTCGACGAAGGCCGCGGAGATCTTCGACCTCTCTTCATCGCTCAGGGAGGCGACGTACTCGCGGGCGCCGAGAAGACCCTGCTCTTCGCCTGTCCAGAGCGCGATCTTGATGGTCCGCTTCGGGCGTGCGCCGGCTTTGGCGAGGATCCGCATCGCTTCGAGCATCACCGCGGTCCCGGTGCCGTTGTCCACGACGCCCTGAGAGCCGGGCCCGTCCCACGAGTCCTGGTGCCCCGAGATGATCACGTACTCGTCGGGCAACTCGGATCCTCGGATCTCGGCGAAGAGGTTGTACACCGGGATCGGGCCGGCCACGATCGTGTGGCGCAGGTCGAACTCGAGTTCGAGATCCACGCCCTGCGTGAGACGGGCGGTGATGAAGTCGTGGTCGGACTGGCGGACGTTGATCTCGGCATCGCGGGCGTAGTCGCTCGCTTCCCGCTCGCGCCAGCCGTCGGCGCTGGTCGTCCAGACCCGCTCGTCCTTGGAACTCGAGACAAAGCCGGCGGGGTTCTCGGCCAGGACTCTCGCCAGGATCGGGTCGTCGAACCCGGAGGTCTCCGCAGACTCGGGCTGATCCTGGAGCTCGAGCTCGATCGGGTACGCGGTCCCCGAACCGCCCACCGACTCGCCTTCGGCCTTGTTGCCCGAGACCGCCAGTTGGACGGATGACCGACCCATCGAGTGCTCGTATGCGAACGCGAGCACGCCGTCGGCGAAGCTCGCGTCCGAGATCGGGCCGGTGTGGAAGTTCTCGAGAGAGAACACGCCCTCGGGCTTGGCTCCGGGTTTGGTGATGACCAGCGTCAGCGGGAGCTTGCTCCCGTTGTAATCGAAGGTGCCCTCCCAACGCTGGCCCGCGGGCAGCGTGCCCTCGTCGGCGCCCGAGCCGGCCGCCGGCGTCCCGTCGAGTTGGGCCCGGATCGACTCGCGCAGTTCGAGATTCTGGCGCATCAAGAACCCGACGGAGCGGATCCCGCGTCGCCCAGAATAGTCCGGCTTCATCAGCACCCAGGCGCCCGCGTACGAGCCCGCGTTCGATTCGTACTCCTCCATGCTCTCGGGCATAAACACCGCGGGCCCGCGGACGGGCCCCGGGGTGCCGATCGTCCACGCGAGGGTCGAGAACTCCATCTCGCGCATCGTGTCGTCATCGCCCGCGAGCAACACCTTGGCGCTGCTCGGACCCCGATCGAAGCGTGTCGCGATGGTGCCCCATTGCTCCAGGCGCACGTTTTCCAGCCCCCACGCGTTGAGGTTGTCGATCGACCAAGCCTGTGCCGCCTCGAGGGCGGCCGACCCGGTCAGGCGGGGACCGAAGGTCTCGACCATCTCGGTGAGGATCGAGAGGACCTGTGTCTGCCCGGTGCCCTCGTCGATGATGGCTTCGATCGTCGCCGGGTCTCCCATCCGGATGTCGGGTGCGGGGACACGCTGGCCGTCGATGACCGCGAACCGTTCGGGCATCGGCTCCGAAGGGGCATCCGGCTGATGGGTGGTCGTGGTCGCCTGGCATCCGGCGAGCAGACCAACGATGG
The DNA here is from genome assembly GCA_002429045.1 of Phycisphaerales bacterium UBA6054. Classification (GTDB taxonomy): domain Bacteria; phylum Planctomycetota; class Phycisphaerae; order Phycisphaerales; family UBA1924; genus UBA6054. The sequence goes on along the minus strand of DIYM01000021.1, from coordinate 11,805 downwards.
AAACGAAGGCCATCGGGCCCGGCCTTTGGGTGACATGCATGGGATTTCTCCAGCTTGACCATCCGGGCGTGCGTCGAGAACGGCAGCGCAGGATGGGGGGTTCCGGTCGGACAGCCCGGGCGATCGCGGGCCGATAAATCAGGGTACGCACGCGCGGGCTCGGATGCTGTCAGATCGGACCGGCTGCTGCTCTGCCGGAGCGGGTCTCGGGTCGCCTCACTCCAGCGGGAGCCCCTTCCGCTGCCAGAGCCGGACGAGCCGATCCAGCTGGATCGGCTCCCAGACCCTCCGGTTGTGCAGTTCCGTGCGGATCAGATCGCCCTTGGCGTTGTAGAAGTGTGCGGCGGCCGGCGTGTCGGCGTCCGGGCGCGACCGCACCACGGTCAGGCCCGGGCTGGACTCGGGCATCGAGACCTCGTCGGTGCGCAGCGTGATCGAGTTGGTCCGGGTGTTGTACGCGTAGAAGGCATACGAGCCCGGCTCGCCGTGCCGCACGAGCGCGGGCACCATGAGCTGGGCGATCGCCTGGGGCAGGTAGCCCTCGCCTTGGATGACCGGCTTGGTGACCTGCGGCGTGGCACCCGGCTGCTCGAGTTGCACGGTCATGCTGGTTCCCGAGCGGGCGCCGGCGATGCTCGACTCGGTCGAGGTCTCCCCTTGGCGTAACGCCATGTTCACGGTCCAGGCCTCTTGCTGGCCGTCTTCAGATACGAAGTAGACGGCTCTCGTGTCGACCCGCAGGCCGGAGTCCAGCGCCATCGCGTCGAGCTTGACGATGAAACCCGGAACCCGATCGCTCGGGCGCCAGCGCCCCTCGGGCCTGCCCGACAGTTCCCCGCGCATGCCCGGGGCGACTCTGATACGCCGGTAGCCGTGTTCGGAATCGTCCATCTCGTCTCCGGACGCGGCGGGGGTATGCAGGCGTTCCCAGCGCTCGGGGTAGCGCTCTGCGAGCTCTCGCAGGCGCTCGGGCGTGAGCCAGCCCATCACACGCTGCGAGTTCTTGATCGCCCGGGCGCGTTTCTGGGCCTGGTTGTCCAGAGTCGAGACGTCCAGGGTGCCCACGGTGGTCTCGTAGAGCGGACGCGCCCGGGCGAAGTGCTCCAGTTCGGTCATCAGATCGAAGATCACGAACTTGCGGGGTTCCACGCGGAACACGGTGAACCCGCGCACGAGCGCCGGTTTGTCCCGCAACGCGGGGAACTCCAGGTACACGCGCTCTCCCCGCAGCGTGCCCGCGGCCAGGTTCCGGGTCCGGTCGATGACCGTCACGGAGGTCGAGGTGATGGTCCCATCGAAGGACTCGGTACCGTTGGATCGGCGGAGCTGATCGATGATCGAATCGACCACCTGCCCGCTCGTCAGGCTGTCGTTCGTAGACGACTGTCCCTTGATGACCATGACACCGAGTTCCTGGGGCAGTTCGACACCCATCGTCGCGTTGCTGCCGAAGCTGGAGATCTCGGCTTGGCTCCCGGTCGGGAGGATCACGCTGAGCCCCAGGGCGTCCAGGCGGGTCGGCGTCGAGTCAAACGTGATCTGGGCGGGCTGGGCGTTCGCCGCGATGACCGCGGGGGTCATCGCGGCGAGCAGAACGAGCAGGGTCAGGATTCGGGTGTGCATCGCGGGGGCTCCCGTGGTCAGGATCTGTGGTTGTAGGTCTGATTCGGCCGGATCCGCCCGCCGGGTGGAGGAATCTGGTCAGCCCCCGGCGGAAGTCAAAAAACCGGGCGCTGGCCCCGCTGGTTCATTGACTCACCGGGGAGGGGGCCTACGCTTCCCGGCTCCACACCGCGGGATTGCTCCTGCGTGGGTGGGAAGGCGTGTCGCGTCTCCGGGTTTCAAGCCGGCAGTTCGGGATACAGGTCGAAAGTCGCTGATCGTCGCGTGCCGGAGGGGTTCCGGTCGGGGCTGTCAGCCCCAAGCGCGGGCTCCGGTCCGCTGGTGAGGAACGCAGCCCATGAATGGTGGCAGGATTCGCATCCGGATGGAAGCCTACGACCACATCGCGCTCGACGCGTCGGCGAAGGAGATCGTTGATCACGCCAAGCGCACGAACGCCAAGGTCAAGGGCCCGGTGCCCCTGCCGACCCGCATCGAGCGGTACACCGTTCTGCGTGGTCCGTTCGTGGACAAGAAGAGCCGCGAGCAGTTCGAGATCCGCACCCACAAGCGGATCATTGACATCCATGAGCCCAACGCCCGGACCGTGGAGGCCCTGAACCGCCTCGTCGTGCCCGCTGGCGTGTTCGTGAAGATCAAGGCCTGATCGATTTGGTACCTGATCGCCCCTGCCGCCCCGCGGCGGGGGTTTTTCGTAAGACTTCCTCTGGGCGCCCCCGATTCGTGGGGCGGCACGAAGCGGAGCCCGGCCGATTCCGGGGATGAAAGACTCAGCCATGACCGCACCCTCCAAAGGCGCCCACCTGCTCGGGCAGAAGATCGGCATGACCCGTCTCTTCGACGGGGACGGCAAGTCCGTCGTCGTTACGGTGATCCACTGCCCCAAGAACCGCATCACCCAGGTCCGCACCCCGGACGTGGACGGCTACGCCGGCGTGCAGATCGGGACGGGGGATATTCAGGCCCGCAACTCGACCATGCCGCTGATCGGGCACGACGCGAAGGCCGGATCGGCTCCGCTGCGGATGCACCGCGAGTTCCGGGTTGAAGAAAGCGATCTGGGAACCTACGAGGCCGGCTCGGACCTCGATGTGGGCGTGTTCGCCGAGACGAAGTACGTGGACGTCATCGGGACCAGCAAGGGCAAGGGCTTCCAGGGCGGCATGAAGCGCCACGGCTTCAAGGGCAAGGAGGCGTCCCACGGCGTCGAGCGGAAGCACCGCTCGCCCGGCTCGATCGGCGGTCACGGCAACAACGCCGGTAAGTCGGGTCGGATCAAGAAGGGCAAGCGGATGGCCGGTCGCATGGGCGGCGAGCGGGTCACGGTCCGCAGCGCCAGCGTGGTCAAGGTGGACGCCGATCAGGATCTGATCCTGGTCAAGGGGCCCGTCCCGGGCCCGAACAAAGGGTGGGTCGAGATCCGCCCCGCGACCCGTCTGAACCGCAGCAAGCAGCAGAGTTGATGGATTCGATCCCTTGCGGGCCGCGGTCCGCTCGGGCGGCGTTCGAAGAAGTGCCCCTGATTTCTGTTCGGGGTTGATTTAGGGCGGCGGGGTGCGAATGATCCCGACCCTGCAAGGCCCGGAAGGTCTGGTTGAGAAACCACCGGGCGGCGACAACTGACATGCAATCCGCCCCGACCCGGGCGGATCGCGCCGAGTTGATCCCGCGTTGTCGGCACTTCCACGAGAGTGGAGGGGCGTAAGCGACAGCCGAGAACCGGGAGAAGCGAAGCAACCCATCGGGCACGGTGCCCGGGCGGGTAAGAAGGCGTTCGACGAGGTAAGACGAATGGAAGTCCCCGTCTATGACATCCAGGGCAAGCAGACCGGCACCATGTCGGTCGACGAGGTTGCCTTGGGTGAGACGATCAACGCGGACCTGATCAAGCAGGCGTTCGTGATGTATCACGCGAACCTGCGTCAGGGCTCTGCCCGCACGAAGAATCGTGCGATGATCGCGTACACCAACAAAAAGATGTACAAGCAGAAGGGCACCGGCAATGCTCGCCACGGGAGCAAGCGGGTCGCCCAGTTCCGCGGCGGCGGTCACGTGAAGCAGAAGACCCGCACCCGCGAGGACTACCGCAAGGACATGCCCGTCAAGATGCGCCGCAAGGCGAACCGCAACGCCCTGCTCGCCAAGCTGGTCGACCAGGAAGTCAAGGTTGTCAGCGGCCTGACCGTGGCCGAGCCGAAGACCCGCGTGTTCGTGGACATGCTCAAGGGTCTCGGTGTCGATCAGTCGGCGTTGGTGGCTCTGTCGGCGGACGCCGAGAAGAGCAAGGCGGCCCGCCTGAGCGCCCGCAACATCGACTTTGTCGAGTTGTGCCGGGCCGATCAGTTGACGGCCTTCAACATGCTCAACAATCGGTACCTGGTCATCGATCAGGCGGATCTCGAAGCGTGGCTGAGCGGCCCGTCCTCGCAGACCGGCAAGTCGGCCAAGACCGATCCCATGGGTCGCGTTGCTGAGGAGGTGGCCTGATGGAACCGCACTACATTCTCCGCAAGCCGCTGCTGACCGAGAAGAGCACCCAGGCGATGGAGGGCGCGAACGTCTACGCGTTCGAGGTCGATCGCCGCGCCACGAAGACGGACATCAAGAACGCGATCGAGGCGGCGTTCGGCGTGACGGTCGTGAAGATCAACACGCAGAACCGCAAGGGCGGCTCGCGTCGCCTGCGTTACGGCACCGTGAAAGCCGGTGAGTGGAAGCGGGCTTCGGTCCGTATCAAAGACGGCCAAACGATCGAGCTGTTCTGAACGACTGATTGAACCCGGTCGCTCCGAAGGGCTGGCCGGTTGTAAGGAAGGACGAGTGCCATGGGCATCCGAGTCTACAAGCCGACCAGCGCCGGGCGTCGCAACGCCTCGGTTCTGACGCACGACGAGGTCACGAAGACCACGCCCGAGCGTTCGCTGCTCGAGCCGCTGAACCGCAAGGGTGGGCGTAACCACCAGGGCAAGATCACCGTGCGTGGTCGCGGCGGCGGCGTGAAGCGCATGTACCGCAAGATCGACTTCAAGCGTCGTGACCGCGATGGGATCGAGGGGACGGTCGTCGGGATCGAGTACGACCCCAACCGCACCTGCCACATCGCCCTCGTCGAGTACACGGACGGCGCCAAGCGGTACATCCTGGCCCCCAAGGGCATGACGGACGGGCACACGGTCTTGAGCTCCACCGAGGAGCCGATCGAGCCGAGCGTGGGCAACTGCATGCCCCTCCGGCACATCCCGACGGGCATGGACGTCCACGCGGTTGAGCTCCAGCCCGGCGCGGGCGCGAAGTTCTGCCGGGCGGCGGGCATGTCGGCCCGCCTGACGAACAAGGAGGGCAAGTTCGCGACGCTGGTGATGCCCTCGGGCGAGACCCGTCGCGTGCTGATCGACTGCCGGGCCACGATCGGCGTGGTCGGCAACTCGGATCACCAGAACCGTCGGATCGGCAAGGCGGGTCTGAGCCGCAAGCTCGGGCGTCGCCCGAAGGTCCGCGGCATGGCGATGTCGCACCACGCCCACCCGTTGGGCGGTGGTGAAGGGCGTTCGAAGGGCGGCCGCGCCCCGGTGAGCCGTTCGGGCACGCTGTCGAAGGGCGGGGGCACGCGGAACCGCAAGAAGCCGTCGCAGGACCTGATCATCCGGCGTCGCAAGACCAAGCGTTACGGGCAGCTCAAGTAAGGATTAGACGGTCGGGCCGGGTGAACCCCGGGCGTCCGATGGAAGGAAGCGAAGCATGTCACGCAGCCTCAAGAAGGGCCCGTATGTGGATGAGAAGCTCTACCTGAAGGTAGAGAAGATGGAAGCGTCCGGCGATCGGAGCCCCATCAAGACCTGGGCGCGGGCCTGCACGATCGTGCCCGAGTTTGTGGGTCACACGTTCCAGGTGCACAACGGGCGTGTGTTCAACGACGTGTTCGTGACCGAGGACATGGTCGGGCACAAGCTGGGGGAGTTCTCGAACACGAGGACGTTCCGCGGGCACACGAACAAGAAGGAAGGCATTAAGTCCAAGTGATCTCCGGATCACCGGTCATTTGGCCGGGGCTTTGAAAGGTACGAGCCGTGCGATTGCGACCCAATGAACTCAAGAAGCGTGCCGAGCAGGCGGGCGTCAGCGTCGAGCAGCTGGCCGACGCGGTTTCGCGTGACGGGCTGAGCGGCGAGCGCGCCGTGTCGGCCGTCAAGAACTGGATGGCCGGGCGTGACCACCCGCGTTGCCGTCGGGGCGACATGGTGAACCTGGCCAACGCGGTGGGTGTGCTGCCCAAGGACATCTGCAAGTTCACCAGCCAGGTGCGCAACCAGCGCGGCTCGGTGAAGAAGTCCAAGCTCGTCGCCGATCTGGTTCGCGGCAAGGACGCGTTGGAAGCCGACAACATGCTTCGGTTCTCGACCAAGCGTGCGTCGGAGAACTTCCGGAAGGCGTTGCAGGCCGCGATGGCCGACGCCGACCAGGCCGGCGCCGACCAGGGCAACCTGGTCGTCTCGGAAGTGAAGATCGATGACGGGATGCACATCAAGCGGTTCCGCCCGAAGGACCGCGGGCGTGCCCACCCGATTCTCAAGCGAACCAGCCACATCACGGTGTCTGTGCAGGAGCGGAACTGATGGGACAGAAGACTCACCCCTTTGGGTTCCGCCTCGGCGTGACCGAAGCACACCGCTCTCGCTGGTACGCCCCCAAGGCGTTGTACGGCGAGTTGCTGGTCGAGGACGAGAAGATCCGCAACCACCTCGACAAGCGTCTGAACAGGACGCCGCCGAACGCAGCGGTTGCCGACATCCATATCGAGCGCACCCGCGAGGAGCTCAAGGTCATCGTCCGGACGGCTCGCCCGGGGCTGGTGATCGGCCCGAAGGGCGCCGAGGTCGAGCGTCTGACCGAAGAGCTGCAGTACATGACCGGGCGAAAGGTCTCGATCTCGATCATCGAGATCCGGGAGCCGGACATGGACGCCCAGCTGGTGGCCGAGAATGTCGCCGAGCAGCTCAAGAAGCGCATGGGCTTCCGGCGCGTCGTCAAGATGCGTGCCGAGGGCGTCATGCAGGCCGGCGCCAAGGGCGTCAAGATCCAGATCTCCGGGCGTCTCGGCGGGGCCGAGATGAGCCGCACGCTCGATGTGCGGCTGGGGGCGTTGCCGCTGAGCACGCTCCAGGCGAACATCAACTATGGGTTCGCGGAGAGCAACACCACGTACGGCGTGATCGGCGTGAAGGTGTGGATCTACAAGGGCGATTACGCCGCGAACGAAGAAGAAGAGAACCAGTCCAACGCAGCCGGCGCCCGCGCCCGTGCTCGTGGCCGCCGTTGAGTTTGGAAGGGAAGTAGAAGATGCCTCCTTACAAGATCCCCAAGCGTGTCAAGCACCGCAAAGAGTTCCGTCGGGTCCGCGATCGGAAGGCCACCAAGGGCAACTACGTGGCGTTCGGTGACTACGGGCTGCAGTCCCTCGAGCAGTGCTGGCTGAAGAGCAACTGCATCGAGGCCGGGCGCATCGCGTGTCAGCACTACCTCAAGCGTGAGGGCAAGCTGTTCATCCGCGTGTTCCCCGACAAGCCCATCTCCAAGAAGCCGCTGGAGACCCGCATGGGCAAGGGCAAGGCGGACGTGGACTACTGGGCGGCCCGGGTGCGTCCGGGAACCGTGCTGTACGAGCTGGCGGGCGTGAGCGAGACGCGTGCCCGCGAGGCGTTCTTCCGTGTCGCGATGAAGATGCCCGTCCGCTGCCGCATGATCGGCCGCCGGGTCGAGGCTTAAGGAGGTCGGGATGACAGGCGCTGAAGTGAAAGCGATGAAGACCGAAGAGATCGCCGAGGAGCTGGGGCGTTTGCGCACCAGGCTCTTCGAGCTCCGGAACAAGAGCGTCTCGGAGAAGATCGAGGACACCTCGCAGTTTGGAAAGATCCGCCGGGATATCGCCCGGCTGTTGACCGAGCAGACGGCACGGGCCGCGGGCTAACCGGAGCGACCATGAGCGATACGACGGAAATCAAGGGTGCCCAGGTCGGCACCGTGCAGACCGACGCACGGGACAAGTCCCGCAAGGTGGTCATCGCGTACCAGACCAAGCACCCCAAGTACGGCAAGTACGTGAACAAGCGGACCGTGCTGCACTGCCACGACGAGAACAACGAATCGTCAGCGGGGGATGTGGTCGAGGTCGTTCAGTGCAGGCCGGTGAGCAAGACCAAGAGCTGGAAGATCAACCGCATCGTGGAGAAGCGGGGCGGTTGAGGCCGGGTTCGGCCGAGGCGTTCGGAAGAAGAGTTCGTCGCACCCGGGAGCGTCATCCCGCGGAGCGGATAGAAGAAAGCTAGGGCATCATGCTTCAAGTAGAATCGAGATGCGAGGTCGCGGACAACTCCGGCGCCAAAGTCGCGTACATCATCCGGGTGTACGGGGGCTCGACGCGTCGGGGCGGGTTCACCCGAAAGACCGCGGGCATCGGCGACAAGGTGCTGATCAGCGTCAAGAAGTCGCTGCCCGGCGCGGACATCAAGGACGGCGACAAGCACAAGGCCGTCGTGGTCCGCACCGCGAAGAGCACGCGTCGCAAGGACGGGTCGTACGTCAAGTTCGATTCATCGGCCGTGGTGCTGATCAACGACGACGGGAACCCCAAGGGCACCCGCATCTTCGGCCCGGTCGCGCGTGAGCTCCGCGAGCGCAAGTACATGAAGATCGTTTCGCTGGCGCCGGAGGTGGTGTGATGGCAAGGCATATTCGCAAGGGTGATCTGGTCATGGTGACCGCGGGCGACCACAAGGGCCAGACCGGCGAGGTCGCCGAGGTCATCACCAAAGCCGACCGCGTGATCGTCAAGGGCATCAACGTCCGCAAGCGTCACGTCAAGCCGACCCAGCTCAACCCCCAGGGGGGCATCGTCGAGAAGGAGATGCCCCTGCACATCTCCAACGTCTCCCCGATGGTCGACGGCAAGCCGACGCGCGTGCGGTTCGAGACGAAGGAAGACGGAAGCAAGGTCCGCGTGGCGGCACGCGGCGGGAAGGTCCTCGGCGAAATCCGCGGGCCCCGGAACTGAGAGAAGGCACTGTCCACGGCACGGATCGCGTACGACCCGGGCCGACCACCCCGCCCGGACGCGGCGGAGGGGAACGAGCGATGGCAAAGAAACAACAGGCAGACCAGGCCACGATCGACGCGGCGATGGCGCCCAACAAGCCCAGGCTCCAGACGCGTTACGACGACGACGTCCGCGGCAAGCTGGGCGAAGAGTTCGGCGTGACCAACCCGATGGCCCAGCCGACACTGGACAAGATCACGATCAACGTGAACATGGGCCGTCACCTCGACGGCACCAAGGTCCCGGCGAACGTGAAGAACGCGGTGCTCCACACGCTCGAGACCATCACCGGCCAGAAGCCCGTGATGATCGCCGCCAAGAAGTCGGTCTCGAACTTCAAGGTGCGCGAGGGCTACGAGACCGCGGCGATGGTGACCCTGCGGCGTGATCGCATGTGGCACTTCATGGACCGCCTGATCAACCTGACCACGCCCCGTATCAAGGATTTCCGGGGTCTGAACGACAAGTCGTTCGACCGCCAGGGGAACTACTCGATGGGACTCAGCGAGCAGGGTGTGTTCCCTGAGATCAACATGGCCGAGCAGTCGTTCACCCACGGGATGAACATCAACTTCTCGTTCAGCAACTCCGATCCGAAGATGAGCAAGTTCGTCCTTGACGAGTTGGGCATGCCCTTCCGCAAGCCTGTCCAGAAGAAGGCTAAGAAGTAAGTCGCCCGAAGGAGGGCTTTCGCAATGGCTACCAAGGCACAGATTGCCAAAAGCAACCGCACACCGAAGTACTCGAGCCGGCTCGTGCGCCGGTGTGAGCTGACCGGTCGTTCGCGCAGCGTGTATCGCAAGTTCCGGATCTCCCGCATCATGCTGCGGAAGCTTGCCCTCGAGGGCAAGATCCCCGGCATGCGGAAGGCGAGCTGGTAAATCGGCAACGCCGGAGCCGCAAGGCGACCGGCCGAAGAGAAGAAGAAGGTTACACCCATGTCCATGAGTGATCCCATCGCCGACATGCTCACCCGCATCCGCAACACCGTGCGCAACCGCGGCAAGCATGTCACCGTGCTCAACAGCAAGGTCTGCCGGGGCATCGCCGATGTCCTCAAGTCCGAGGGCTACATCAACGGCTACGAGGTCATCGACGACGGCCGCCAGGGCAAGATCCACATCTCGCTCAAGTACGGCCCGCGGGGCGAGACGCTGATCCACTCGCTGGATCGCGCTTCCAAGCCCGGACGTCGGCTCTACAAGAAGGTCGACGAGATCCCCTCGCCCGTCCAGGGTCTCGGCATCTCGATCGTTTCCACATCGAGTGGCGTGCTTTCCGACCGCGCCTGCCGTGAGAAGAAGGTCGGCGGCGAACTGCTCTGCACCGTCGTCTGATCAGCACCGAACCCACCAACCGCACCGTCTGGAATCCCTGCCCGAAGGAATACGGCAGACGACGACGACAGACCAAGGAAGAACCATGTCACGAATCGGCCGCAAAGCAGTTGAAGTTCCCGCGAAGGTGAAGGTCTCGGTCTCGGGGCGCACGGTCACGATCGAGGGCCCGAAGGGGTCTTTGAGCTTCGAGCACCGCCCGGAGGTCAGTGTCTCGTTCGACGAGGGCGCCAAGGCGATCAGCGTGTCGGTCGACGAGGCCTTGATCGCCGAAGACCGTGCCGTCCGGGCGTATTGGGGGACGACCCGTGCGATCCTGAACAACATGGTCATCGGTGTGACCGAGGGCTACGAGAAGAAACTCGAGATCGTCGGCGTCGGTTGGACCGGCACGGTCTCGGGCCAGAGCCTGTCGCTCAAGGTCGGATACGCAAACAAGATCGATGTGCCGATCCCCACCGGCTTGACGGTCACGACGGACAAGCAGTTGATCACCGTGCAGGGTGCCGACAAGCAGATGGTGGGGCACTTCGCCGCGACGGTGCGTGCCAAGCGGAAGCCCGAGCCGTACAACGGCAAGGGGATCAAGTACCTCGATGAGGTGATCCAGCGGAAGCAGGGCAAGGCGTTCGGCAAGTAAGGCAGCGCGGGAAGCAAGGTTTATTCGGCACGGCCCGCGAAGAGGCCGCAGACCGACGGAGGTCGTCACGATGGACAAGTTCAAGCACAAAGCACTCCGCCGCGATCGGCGCCGGACCGGCATCCGCAAGCGGGTGCAGGGCACGCCGGTGCGTCCGCGATTGGCGATCTACCGGTCGCTGAACCATATCTACGTGCAGGTCATCGACGACATGGCGGGCACGACGCTCGCGAGCGCGTCCACGCGGGATAAGGGCGTGTCGGTGTCGGGCGGCACCGGGAACATCGGCGCCGCCGAGGCCGTGGGCCAGGCGATCGCGGAGCGGGCGAAGAGTGCGGGCGTCAGCCAGGTCGTGTTCGACCGCGGCGGTTTCAAGTTCCACGGGCGTGTGAAAGCGCTGGCTGACGCGGCCCGCAAGGCCGGTCTCGAGTTCTGAAAGAAGTAATCCATGGCTGAAATCCTCGACGAATCAACCAATCTCGAGTCGCACACGGTGAACATCTACCGGAGCAGCGCCACCGTCAAGGGCGGTCGCCGTTTCAGCTTCGGTGCGCTCGTCGTCGTAGGCGACCGACGCGGCAAGGTCGGCTACGGCTACGCCAAGAGCCCCGAAGTGCCCACCGCGATCGAGAAGGCTCAGAAAGAAGCCCGCCGCTCGCTCAAGACCATCAAGATGGCGGGCTCGACCCTGCCCCACGAGGTCGAGGGGCATTACTGTTCGAGCAAGGTCCGCCTGATCCCCGCGTCCCCCGGTACGGGTGTCGTCGCCGGCGGGACGGTCCGCGCGGTGCTCGAGATGGCGGGCATCACCGACTGCCTGACCAAGTGCTACGGCTCGACCGCCAAGCTCAACACCATCAAGGCGCTCTTCGACGGTCTGGATCAGATCCGCACCCGCGAAGAGATCGCCGAGCTCCGCGGCGTCGAGATCGAGTCCACCGACATCGAGCAGCGTATCGAGCGCGGCAAGCGGTTCATGCCCGCCCGCACCGAGGGCGAGAAGATGAAGGCCCCCGTCAACACCATCGGCCAGGACCGCGGACGCGGCGGTCGTGGTGGGCGCGGCGGACCCCGCGGCGGTGGGGGACGCGGCGGCCCGCGTGGCGGTGCGCCCG
>DIYM01000132.1 GCA_002429045.1 Phycisphaerales bacterium UBA6054 | reverse complement strand
GGGCTCGGGCTCGGCGGGCCCGATGGGCTGGTAGGCGAGGGGGGCGGCGAGCGGGGTGGCGTGGGCGGTTGTGGGTTGCGTCATCGGGGCGGTCCTTGCTCCGTGGGATCGGCGTGGCGATCGGCTTCATGCTGGCTGGGGCACAGGATATGCGTCCGGGACACAGTATCATGAGAGCGTGGAGGCTGCCGGCGGACATGTTGGGGGTAAGCCCGGGATGGGGCGGGACGCCGGGCTTGATGCGGTTCGGCGTTCGTCGCCCGGTCGGGGCGTGGCGTCGGCGTGGCGGGCGCTGACGGGGGGGCGTGAGCGTCGCGACGCCGAGCGTCGGACGCTGGTGGCCTGCTCGGGTGGGGTCGACTCGGGGGCGTTGGCGATCGCGCTGCGGGCCGGTTCGGGGGGGCGGACGCCGCCGCTGGTGCTCGGGCATGTGGTGCACGACATGCGGGGCAGGGATGAGGCGTTGGGGGACCGGGATGCGGTGGCGGGGCTGGCGCGGCGGCTCGGGCTGGGATTCGTCGAGCGTGAGGTCCCGGTGCGGGACCTGGGGGGCAACATGGAGGGTCAGGCGCGTCGCGGTCGCTACGCGGCGTTGGCGGAGATGGCGGTGGGGGCGGGGTGCCCGTTCATCGCGACCGCGCACCACGCGGACGATCAGCTCGAGACGGTGCTGATGCGTGTGATCCGTGGGGCGGGGCCGCGCGGGCTGGCGGGCGTGATGCCGGTGCGGAGGCTCGAGACCGAACTGGACGGGGTGGCGTTGCGGGTGGTGCGTCCGATGCTCTCGATGACGCGTGAGGACGCGGTGGGGATCTGCGGGGATGCCGGCTGGGCATGGCGTGAGGACGCGTCGAACCGGGATGTTTCGATGGTGCGGAACGCGATCCGGGCGAGGGTCGTTCCCGAACTGAAGGCGTTGCGTGCGGACGCGGCCGAGCGGGCGTCGGTGACGGCGCAGATCTGCGGGATGGCGGCGGAGGCGATCGAGCGTCGGGCGCGGCTGGTGCTGAATCGGGCGACGCAGGAGGTGGGCGATTCGGCGCACCATCTCCGGCTCGATCGGAGTTCGATGGCGCGGGCGCCGATGGCGGTGCGGTGCGAGGCGTTGCGGATGGTGCTGCGCGATTTCGGCGGCTCGGGGATGGATCGCGCGGGGTGGGGCGTGCTGGAGCCGGCGGCGTCGGCGATCGGTGACGGGCGCAACGAGCCGCGCACGTTCCGGGTGGGGTCTATCGTCGTGACCGTGCGTGCGCACGGCATCGGCATCTCGGAGGTCAGCGATGGGTAAAGCGGGCGGTGAAGCGGGCGGTGGTGCGACGAGAGTGGCGTTGGTCGGGCACTGCGGGCCCGACTCGTTCTTGCTGGTCAACGCGGTGCGCTCGGCGGTGCCCGGTGCCGAGGTGATCAAGAACACCGAGGAGAAGGGGCTCTGGGATTCGGGGGCCGAGCTGTTGCTGGTGAACCGGGTGCTGGACGGGTTCTACGAGGACGACCGTGGGTTGCGGATCGTTGAGGAGGCGGCGGCCAAAGGCGTGCCGGCGATGATCATCAGCAACTATCAGGATGCGCAGGACGCCGCGGAGGCCGCGGGTGGCAGGCCCGGATTCGGGAAGACCGAGGTCCGCTCGGACAAGGCGCGGCACGCGATCCGGTCGGCATTGGGGTTGGACTAGATACAAGGCGAGGAGTTTCGGATGCGGATGCTCGAAGGGATCCCGGTTTCGGAGTACGCGAAGCGGCGTGAGAAGCTGCTCCGGTCGTTGAAGGGCTCGGTGGGGATCGTGTTCGGGGGTGATCACGCGCCGCCGCTGCGTGGGGACTGGGACCCGGACTTCAACTTCCTGTACCTGACGGGCATTCTGGACGAAGTGGGCGCGATGGTGTTCTTCGATCCGACCGCGCCGGACCCGGACAAGCGGGTCGTGCTGATGCTGCGTCCGCCGAACCCGGAGATGGACATCTGGGACGGGTTCCGCGAGCCGCTCGGCAAGGAGCTTCGTGAGAAGACGGGGTTCACCAGCGTGATGCGCGTGCAGATGCTGCCGCGTCTGATGACCGAGGCGGCGCGGCGGACGAAGTCGCTGGCGTGCCTGCACCCGCTGGCGCCGTACACGGCGCCGGTGTCGCGCGACTACGAGATGTTCCAGAAGGTCGCGGCCCGCATCCCGGGGTGCGGGATCGAGGACAAGAGCGATTTGCTCACACAGATGCGGCAGGTGAAGTCGCCCGCGGAGATCAAGCAGATCCGGGCGGCGATCGCGGCGACGAAGGTGGGGATCGAGCGGCTGTGGTCTGGCTTGAAACCCGGCGTGTCCGAGCGGACGCTGCACCAGGAGCTGATCCGCGGCTTCGAAGAAGCCGGTTCGAAGCGGGTGGCGTTCGACCCGATCGTGGGGTCGGGGGCCAATGCTGTCGTGCTGCACTACAAGCAGAACGACATGCCGACGAAGGACGGCGACCTGATGGTGCTGGATTGCGGGGCGTCGATCAACGGGTACGCGGCCGACATCACGCGGGCGTTCCCGGTGAACGGCAAGTTCAGCGATCGGCAGCGGGAGGTCTTCAACGCGGTGCTGAAGGCGCAGGAGGCGGCGATTCGGGCGGTCAAGCCGGGGGCCCGGATGATGGACGCGGACAAGGCGGCGCGGCGTGTGCTGGAGAAGGCGGGGTTCGGCGACTTCATGCCGCACGGCATCGGGCACCATCTTGGGTTAGAAACCCACGATCCCGGGCTGTACCACGAGGAGCTCAAGCCGGGCATGGTGGTGACGATCGAGCCGGGGGCGTACCTGCCGGACGAGGGCATCGGCGTGCGGATCGAGGACGACATCCTGGTGACGAAGACGGGGAACGAGAACCTGTCGAAGTCGGTCAAGAAGTCGGCGGCTGAGATGGAGCGGGTCGGGCGTTCGTGACGGTTCAGCCCTCGGCCAGTTCCTTGATCTTCGCGATCAGGGCGTCGACTTCCTGGGGGTCGTCGTAGCGGTAGAGGCCGATGACTCTTCGGTCGGGGCCGAGGAGGATGAGGCGGGTGGGGTGGTTGATCTCTCGCCCGCCGGTCTGGGGGTTGGGGCTGACGTCGCCGATCTCGAACTTGAGGCCGGCTTTGACGAGGTTGGCGACGTAGGCGGGGTCGCCCGTGGCGAAGGCCCAGCGGGCGGGGTCGGTGTTGTAGTCGTTGGCGTAGCGGTTGATGACCTCGGGGGTGTCGAGTTCGCCGTCGATGGAGATCGACATGAGTCGGGCGCCGGTGCCCGTTGTGCCGTTCTGGACGCGGAGCATCTCGGCGGTCATGCCGGGGCAGAACAGCGGGCATGAGGTGAAGAAGAAGTCGAGGACGGTGAGCTGGCCGTCGAGTGCGGCGTGGGTGATGTCCTCGCCGTTGCGGTCGGTGAGGGTGAACTCGGGCATGTGGAGTTCGGCGTAGAGGTTGGTGTCGGTGGGGAGGGCGGTGAGTTCGCCGGCGGGGGTGTTGGTTTGATTGGGTGGGATGGTGCCCGCGGGGTTGCCGTAGGTGGCGGCGAGGAAGAGGACCAGGCCGAGGGTGAGCAGGAACAGCACGGCGGAGATGAGGATGATGTGTGGGCGCATGAGGGAGTTTAGGGATCAGGGATCAGGAGTCAGCCATCAGGGGTGGAGAACTGATCGCTGATGGCTGGTGGCTAATCCCTGCTTCTCCCGATGGTCGCGGTCGCTGCGGCGGCGCCGGCGAGTGAGGCCGCGATGGTGATGGCCCATGCCAGCGTGTGGTTTGCGTCGGGGTTCATGCCGAGGGCGTGGCGCATGGCTTCGTGGGCCCAGGTGAGGGGGTTGGCTTTGGCGAGAGTGCTCAGCCAGGGGGCGGCGGTCTCGATGGGGAAGACGGCGCCGGAGAGGAGCCAGAGGGGCATGAGGACGGTGTTCATGACGCCGTGGAATCCGGAGGTGGAGTCCACGCGCCACGCGAGGGTGAGCCCGAGCCCGATCAGTGCGGCGCTGATCAGGGCGAGGATCCCGGCGGCGCCGAGCAGCCCGAGCGCGGTGACCGGTGCGCCGGTCAGCGGGAGGATGAGCAGGACGATCAGCCCCTGGAGCGTGGCGATCAGCGCTCCGGCGGCGATCTTGGCGCCGGCGATGGACAGGCGGGGCGCCGGCGAGACGAGGGCGGCGCGGAGGAAGCCGTCTTGGCGGTCCTGGATCAGGGAGATCGCGCCGAAGACGGACGCGAAGAGGACGGTCATGGACGCGATGCCGGGCACGAGGAAGGTGCGCATGGAGGTGTCCATGCCGAGGTTGATCGATGTGAAGCCGGCGGCGAAGAAGATCCAGATGAGGGCGGGTGTCCCCACGGACGCGATGATGCGGGTCGGCTGGCGTGCCTGGCGGAGGAGTTCGCGTCTGAGGAGGGCGCCGAAGGCGGTCATGTGATGGCCACGCTTTCCTCGGCGGTGTGCCAGAGATAGGCGTCCTCGAGCGTGGGGGCGCCGAGGCTGATCGTCGCGTGGTCCATCGGGCATGTGTCGATGAGGCGTGCGTCGGCGTTCGGGATGATGGCGCCGGCGGACCACCAGCGCGCGTCTGCGTCGCAGGCGTCGATCCAGGTGCGGACCGGTTGGTCGCTGTGGCCCGGGCGGAGGTCGATCCTGGCGGCGCGTTCGCCGAGGGGGGCCCGGAGTTCGGAGGGGGAGGCGTCTGCGATCAGTCCGCCCTCGCGGAGGAGCGCGACCCGGTCGCAGCGTTCGGCTTCGTCTGCGAGGTGGGTGGCGAGAAGCACGGTGAGTTGTTCGGTAGCGCGGATGGAGTCGAGCGTCTGCCAGAACCGGGCGCGGGCGTCGATGTCGAGCCCGGTGGTCGGCTCGTCGAGGACGAGGACCTTCGGGGCGGGCATGAGGGCGCGGGCGAGGTCGGCGCGGCGGCGTTGCCCGCCCGAGAGGGTTGCGCAACGCGTGCCCAGGATGTCCGCGAGCCCGAGCGGATCGGTGAGGGCCTCGATGCGTCTGTTGGCGGCGGCTTTGTTTGCGCCGTGCAGGGCGGCGGCCAGGGTGAGGTTCTCGCGGACGGTCAGGAGGTCGTCGACGGCCGGTGACTGGAAGACGACAGAGAAGTCGGCGCGGTCGTTCGGCGCAACCACTCGGCCCGCTTCGGGGGTGTGCAGCCCGGTGAGGACGCGCATGAGCGTGGATTTGCCCGAGCCGTTGGGGCCGAGGAGTGCGACGGTCTCACGGTCGGCGCGGAGCGTGACGCCGGAGAGAGCCGGGCGCGGTTTGCCCGGGTAGCCGGCTGTGATGTTGGTGAGGTCGATCGCGGGCATCGGTCAGGCGATGGCGGTGCGGATGAGCGCCTCGGCGACCATGATCACCAGCAGCACGGGCAGTTGGATGATCGAGCCGATGAAGGCCTTGCGGGCGACCCGCTCGGTGGGGTACGCGGCGACGCGGACGCAGAGCGCGACGAGGATGAGTCCGAGGATGACGCAGGCGGCGAGCGTGGGCCAGCCGAGCAGGTCGGGGATGACCCAGACGATGCCCGCGGACACGGGGATGAGCAGCACCGCGGTCGCGACCATGATGATCGCGGTGATACGCCCTGTCGGGTCGACGACGGGCAGCATGCGGAACCCGCCCTTCTCGTAGTCGGACTTGCACATCCAGGCGATCGCGAGGAAGTGCGGGATCTGCCACACCATCATCAGAGCGAACAGAGAGAGCCCGATCGGATCGGCGAGGGCTCCGAAGCCCTCGGCGTCCGAGATGGCGGCGGTGCCGATCATGGTGGGCAGCGCGCCGGGGATGGCACCCACGAGCGTGTTCCAGATGGTGATGGGCTTGAGGGGGGTGTAGAAGATGATGTACGAACCGGCGGCGGCGAGCACGACGAGGGCGGGCATCACCCCGCAGGTGAGGTAGACGATGCCGGTGCCCGCGACGAGGATCGCCAGCCCGTACCAGAACATAAAGGTGGACGAGAGGCGTTCGGAGGGGATGGGTCGCCCGGCGGTGCGGCCCATGCGGGCGTCGCGGTCGGCCTCGTACCACATGTTGAGCGCGTTGGCGCCGCCGGACGCGAACGCGGTGCCGAGGATGACGCCCAGGGTGAGGCGGATCCAATCGGCGGGGGTCAGGTCGCCGGCGTGGAGCCCGGCCAGCAGCAGCCCGACCAGCGCGGTGATGGTGACGAGCCGGGTGATGCCCGGCTTGGTCGCTTCGACGCACGCGGCAAGCATCCCCGGTCTGGCGGGATGGGCGGCGATCGCGGTGTCTGCGGGGCCTGTCTGTGGCACGTGAAATGATAGGTCGCTGGATGTCAGTTCGCGTGCGGCAGCAGGATGTCCGCGTAGACCGGAAAGTGGTCGGACGGCCTGACGCTGCGGGCGTCTGTTGGGGGGCGCTTGACGGCGGTGTTGGTTACTTCGATGCCCGCGCTCGGGAGGGCGTAGTCGACGCGGAGCCTGAACACCGCGGTGTCGCCCGGGTCGAGGCGATCGATGGGGGTGTTCGAGATGGGTGTGGGGTCGGGGCCCATGCGTGGTGAGGCGAGGAGGTGGGCGATGGGGTCGCCGATCGCCGAGCCGTCGGCGGGGTCGGCGTTGAGATCGCCCAGGATGATGGCGTGGGCGTGGGGTGGCAGGCCGCCCGGCCGGCCGGTGTCGTCGCTCAACCAGGGCTCGTTATCGATGATGGCGCGGAGAAGGCGGATCTCGTCGCGGTTGCGGTGCTTGTTGCGCTGCTCTGGCCCGTCGAACGCGGGCGGGGTGGGATGCGAGACGACGCAGTGGATCAGGGCGCCGGCGGGCGTGCGGACCGGCACGATCGCGTGGGTCTTCGATGAGAGGCGGAGGCCGGCCCACTCGGCGGGGCTGTACCAGGGCGAGCCGTTGGGGTTGGTCGGGTTGGTCGCGTCGGGCAGGTCGGACCATCTGAAGAGGCGGTAGGTGCGGATCTGGTCTTCGAGGATGGTGAATCCGGGTTTGGCGAGCAGCGCCATGCTGTATTGGCCGGGGAAGGTGCCGAAGCCGTGGGCGTCGTTGCCATAGGCGCGTTGCTCGGGCGTCTGACGTGGCGGGGAGCCGTCGGGCGTCGGTGGATCGGCGGGCGGGTGCCGGGTGACGGTTCGCCCGTCGTTGTTGAGGTCGTGCCCGGAGGGGACGCCCGTGTTGGAGGCGAGCGTGACGGCGGTGTAGCCGAGGCCCGGGAGGAAGGTGTCGGCGAAGCGTTGGCCGTTCCGCAGGGGGGCGGGTTGGTCTGAGGCGAGTTCGTTGATGAGGATGATGTCGGGGTCGATGTCGCGGATGACGGCCGCGACTCGGGTGAGGCGGGGATGTTGCGGGTCGTCGAGGTCGGGCGAGCGTGCGTCCTCGATGTTGTAGGTGGCGATGCGGACGGTGCGGGCGGGCTGGGCGCAGCCGAGGGCGGCGAGCAGCGTTGGCAGCAGGCAAGCGAGGGTCGCGAGCGGGCGTGTGTGCGGCATGAGCGATTGAAAGGGGCGGGCGGGCGGTTGACAAGGGCGGGGGGTGTGCGGATTGTGTGGTGTCGGCTTCGGCCGGCTGGCCGTGCCCCGGTAGCTCAGCTGGATAGAGCATCGGACTTCTAATCCGGCGGTCGCAGGTTCGAATCCTGCCCGGGGTGTTCTTTGAAACCTTTCGGAATGCGACACCTCCCGGGCCTGTTCCGGTATGGTGTTGCTCCGGCGCGGGGTCTCTGCGCTGTCGAGGTTTGGGCTGGTTCCCCTTAGGAGACGGATGTGATGACGCAGCGGGCGCGGTTGGCGATGGGTGCATTGGTCGGGCTCGGGGCGTCTGTGGGGGGCGTGGCGGTCGGTGGGGAGGTGGACCTGCCGCGGTTCCCGTCGATCAGCCCGGACGGGGAGCGGGTCGTGTTCTCGTGGCGGGGCGACCTGTGGCGGGTCGGGTTCGAGGGGGGCGAGGCGGTGCGCCTGACCAGCCACCCGGCGGACGAGACGCGGAGCGCGTGGTCGCCCGACGGCGAGTGGATCGCGTTCGAGTCGGACCGCTCGGGTCGGCGGGCGATCCACGTGATGCGCCCGGACGGGTCCGAGTCGCGGCGTGTGACCAGCCGGGACGGGACGCTGACGCTCGGTGGTTGGAGCGGGGACGGTTCGGAGATCCTGCTGCACGGGCGGGTCGAGGGGGACGTGTACCGCGCGTCGCGCCCGTACTCGGTTCCGTTCGCGGGCGGCCCGCTGACGAGGCTGCACGACGCGTTCGGCGAGGCGGCCGATGGGCACGCGGACGGGGAGCGGTACCTCTTCGAGCGGGGCGGGTCGAGTTGGCTGCGCCGGCACTACCGCGGGCCGGACGACCGGGACGTGTTCGTGTTCAGCGACGCGGACGGTTCGTTCACGCGCCTGACCTCTTGGGAGGGCAACGACGGGCACGCCAAGTGGCGTGACAGGGACACGGTGATCTACCTGTCGGACCGAGCGGGCGATACCGTGCGGCTGTGGTCGATGGAGATCGGCGATGGCGAAGACGGAGCGATCCAGCTGACCGAGAACGGCGATCGCGACATCACCGCGTTCGATGTGTCGGGCGACGGCAAGGCGCTGGTCTTCACCAAGTGGGACGGTTTGTACGCCGCGCGGTTCAAGGGTCGTCGGATCGGTGAGCCGCAGCGGCTTGTCGTGACCGCGCCGGACGACGCGTTCCCCAAGCGAGAGTTGCGGGATGTTGACAGCCAGGTTTCCGAGGCGCGCCTGAGCCCGGACGGGAAGGTGATGGCGTTCGTCGCGTTCGGTGATGTGTTCGTCCGTGCGGTCGCGGAGGACAGCCCGACGAGGCGAGTGACGGAAGGGATGGCGCGGGAGCGGGACATCTCGTGGTCGCCCGACATGTCCCGGCTGTACTTCGTGTCGGACGGGTCGGGTTCGGAGTCGATCTACGCGGCGACGGTGACGCTGACGCGTGACGAGATCAGGGAGTCGTTCGAGGAGAAGACCGGCGAGCCCGGGGAGGAAGCCGTCGGGGAAGAGGCGGCTGAGGGAGATCCTGTTGCGGAAGAGCCCGAGCGTGGGGATTCCGGGGATGGCGAGGGGTCGGGGGAGGCGGGCGACGCAGAGGCGGGTGAAGGAGGGGCTGACGAAGAGCCCGAGGAGGCGAGCGAGGGGGAGGGCGAAGGGGACAAGCCGGATTATGCGGCCCGTTGGGCGGACGCGTTGCGGTTCGCGACCGAGCCTGTCCTGGTGAGGGACACCAGCGATCGGTTGCCTTCGCCTTCGCCGGAGGGCGAGCGCCTTGCGTTCCGGCGGACGCGGGGGGATCTCGTGGTGCTGGATCTGATGTCGGGTGAGGAGCGTGTGCTGCTGGAGGCCTGGGACTACGGGATGGAGTTCCGCTGGTCGCCTGATGGTGAGCACATCGCGTACGCGGTGGACAACGAGAACTTCAACTCGGACATTTTTATTGTGGCGGCGGATGGCTCGGGGGAGGCGGTGAACATCTCGCGTCACCCGGACAACGATTTCTCGCCGCGTTGGTCGGCGGACGGGCGGGTGATGTCGTTCATCTCGCAGCGTGAGGGGGACGAGTACGACGTGTACATGGTGATGCTCGATAGGTCGCTCGAGGCGTTGTCTGCGCGGGAGTTGGGCGAGTACTTCGAGGAAGCGGAGAAGGCGGCGAAGAAGCGGGGTGTGATCGATCCGGTGGGCTTCTACGACGACGCGCCGGAGGCCGAAGAGGAGGGTGAGGGCGACGCGGGGGGCGGGGACGGCGAGGAGCCGGTCTGGACGGGGGAGGATCTCGCGGACGCGTACCGGCGGATTCGGCGGGTGACGACGTACGCGGGCAGCGAGTTCAACCTGGAGATGACGCCGGGCGGAGAGCGGCTCGTGTTCTCGGCCAGCGGGGGCGCGGGCGGTTCGACGGGGATCTATTCGATCAAATGGGACCGGTCGGAGGAGAAGCGTCTTGGGTCGAGCGCGTCGGTCGTGGAGATCAGCCGGGACGGGCAGAAGGTGGTCATGATCCGGGGCGGTCAGGCGCGCACGGTCAAGCCGGCGGGCGGTGGTGACGAGACGGTTGCGATCGACGCGACGACCGAACTGGATCACGCGGCGTTGCGGTCTCAGATGTTCGACGAGATGGCGCGGACGCTGGGGCTGACGTTCTATCACCCGACGATGAAGGGGCTGGACTGGGCGGGGCTGACCGCGGCGTACCGAGAGCTGGCCGAGCGGTCGTACACGGCGTCGGAGTTCCGCGAGATCGGGACGCGGCTGATGGGCGAGTTGAACGGCTCGCACCTGGGGGTGTACCCGTCGGCGGACTATCGGTCGCAGGACTACAGGGCTTCCGGTCGCCTCGGGATCGACGCGACCCCGGTCGCGGGGGGTTTCCGCGTGGAGTACGTGCTGCCGCGCTCTCGGACGAACGAGGGCGACATGGCGCTGCGGGCGGGCGATGTGATCACCGGGATCGAGTTGGAGCCCGTCCAGCCCGGCGACACGCTGGACGCGTTGCTCGTGGGTCGTGCGAACGTCGAGACGATTGTGACGGTTCGGCGTGTCACGGGAGACGGGGAGGCGGAGCTCGATCTGTTGGTGATCCCGGTTTCGGCGGGCGCGGAAGTGCGGTTGCGGTACGACGACTGGCAGCTGTCCAACGCACGGAAGGTCGCGGAGTGGTCGGGCGGTCGGCTCGGGTACCTGCACATCCGTGCGATGGGCGGCGCGGATCTGAACGAGTACGAACGGGATCTGTACGCGTCTGCGTACGGGAAGGAAGGCCTGCTCATCGATGTGCGCAGCAACGGCGGCGGTTGGACGACGGACCGAGTGCTCGCCTCGCTGATGTACCCCGAGCACGCCTACACGATCCCGCGTGGTGCGGACGCGGTGGGCGGGCGGGGTTACCCGCGGGACCGGCTATACATCCAGCGGTACAACGGGCCGGTGAACATGCTCTGCAACGAGAAGAGTTTCTCGAACGCGGAGATCATCTCCCACGCCTTCAAGACGCTCGGGCGCGGGACGCTGGTCGGGCAGGAGACGTACGGCGGTGTGATCTCGACGGGCTCGTTCACGCTGGTGGACGGCACCCGGGTGCGTCAGCCGTTCCGAGGTTGGTATCTCTTGGACGGAACGGACATGGAGAACAACGGAGCGGTGCCGGACATCGTGATCGATCAGACGCCCGAGGACGAAGCTTCGGGGTTCGACCGCCAGTTGAAGGGCGCGGTGGACGATCTGCTCGGGCGTCTGGACTGAGCGGGCATCGGCCTGGTCGGCTCGGGCGAACCTCTGGGGCGGTCGGTGTACCGTTGGCGCGGAGGTGTCCGATCGGCGTTCGTGTGCTCCAGGGCGAGTTGATGGATGACCCCGCGATCGGGCGGGAGGAGCATCTGCACGCCCTGGACGGGTTGGCGCGGATCAACCGGCTTTCGTTCGCGTCGGTCCCGATCGCGCGGGCGATCCGGCGTGTCGGGCTCGCGCTGGGACGGCCGGTCCGTGTGGTGGATGTCGCGGCGGGCAGCGGGGACGTGGTGCTGGACGCCGTGCGGCGGAGCGGCGTGCCGGCCGAGATTCTCGCGACCGACGTCAGCGAGACCGCGTTGCAGGCGGCC
>DIYM01000015.1:32303-32718 GCA_002429045.1 Phycisphaerales bacterium UBA6054 | reverse complement strand
GCGCCGACGACAACGCGTCGGGCACCGCCGCGATGATGCTGGCCGCCCGCGTCATCTCCGATCGGATCGACACGATGCCGCCCGGCGCATCCCACCGCTCGTTCCTGTTCATGGCGTTCTCGGCCGAGGAGATCGGCCTGCTCGGCTCGCTCCACTACACACGCCAGCCGATCGCGCCCATGCGGCAGCACGCGCTCATGCTGAACCTGGACATGGTCGGCACCCTCGAGGACGACCTGCTCGAACTCGGCGGGCTCGACTCATCGGCGGGGCTCGAACCGCTCATGGACCCGTTCATCGAAGCGTCGGGACTCCCGGTCGCCAGGGAGACGTCGGTCGGGAACGGACGCTCCGACCACGCGTCGTTCGACCGCGTCGGCGTGCCGAACGTCTTCTTCTTCACCGGGCTGCACGA
>DIYM01000015.1:30010-32241 GCA_002429045.1 Phycisphaerales bacterium UBA6054 | reverse complement strand
TTCTTCTTCACCGGGCTGCACGACCGGTACCACCGCCCGGAGGACACCGCGGACCTGGTCGATTCCGAGGGCGCGACGCGGATCGCGTTGCTGTGCTCGGACGTGGCGGTCGCCGCCGCGACACAACGCGAGCGCCTCGCGCACCGCCGGGACCGCGACGCGGTCGAGAACGCCAACCGTGAGCCGCGGGTGCGCCTCGGCATCCTGCCCGCCAACTCCGGCAAGGGCGGGGTGCTGGTCAGGCGGGTCTTCCCCGACACCTCGGCGTCCGACGCCGGGCTCCGGCCCGATGACCGAATCCTGGCCTGGAACGGCGTCGAACTCAAGAACACCGAAGACCTCCGCCCCAGGCTCGTCGAGCACGAGCCCGGAGACACCGTCAAACTAACCGTCGAACGCGACGGGGCCACCGTCGAACTCGGTATGACCCTCCGCGCGATCGAGTGACGCGTCCCCTATCATTGCCCGATGATCCAAACCCCCGCCGACACGCAAGATAGCCCCACCGGCTTCCAACTCCGCCTGCCGACCCTAGAGGAAATCCGCGCCCTCGAACCCCCGGCGCTCACCGCGCGCATGCGGATCGGCGTCGAGCACCTGGACCCGCGTGTGTTCGAGATGGATGAACCGTCGCTCGCCCAGGCATGGCTCCCCGACGCCGGCGTCGGACGCTGGCCGATCCGGGTCATCCTGGGGCACCTGGCCGACACCGAGATGGTCTTCGCACGCCGCATCCGCCAGATCCTCGCCGAGGACAAGCCCACGCTCGCGCTCTTCGACGAGCACGCGTACATCGACTCGGGGCTCTACGGCTGCACCGAAGCGTCGGACCTCCGCCCGCCGATCGGGGGCGATGTCGCGATGACCCACACCACGCGCTCGTGGCTCGTCGCCCTGCTCATGCAACTCGACGACGCCCAGTGGCAACGCGTCGGCATGCACCCCGAGCGGGGACCGATCACGCTCCGCGACATCGCCGACTACGCGTGCTGGCATCTCGAACACCACGCCTCTTACCTGAACGCGAAGACCTACAAGCTGCTCGGGCCCCGCCCCGAATCCGAGGGCTGCGCCCCGGGCGGTTGCTCAAAGCCCGGCTGCTCCTGCGCGTGACGCGCCCCCCACCGATACGGCGAGGACACCACCCGCGTGCACACCATCTTTGACGAACGCCGCTACCTGATCCCCTTCCGCTCGGGGCTGCTCCCGCAGATCTTCTGCGACACGCTGGTGATCGGCGCGGGCGTCGCCGGGCTCCGCGCGGCGGTCAGCGCCAGCGAAGCGGGCGACGTCATCGTCTGCTCGAAGTCGCCGCTCAGCAAAACCAACACCGCGTGGGCCCAGGGCGGGATCGCAGCCGTCCTCCGCGACGACGACACCGTCGATGCCCACGTCGAGGACACGGTCGTCGCGGGCGCCGGGCTCTGCGACTTGCCCGCGGTGGATCTGGTCTGCAGGCGGGGCCCGGCCCGGGTCCGCGAACTGATCGAGTGGGGCATGCAACTGGATACCGACCGCGACGGGCGGCTCGCGGTCGGGATGGAGGGCGGGCATTGCGCCTCACGGATCTATCACGCGGGCGGTGACGCCACGGGCGCCGAACTCCAACGCACGCTGCGGGAGCGTGCGTTCTCTCCCAGCAACGTCCGGCTGTTCGGATCGTGCTTCGCGATCGACCTGATCACCGCGTCGCCCGAGCCCGGCTCGCCGTGCCTGGGCGCGATCACCCATCACCCCCGCTACGGGCTCCAGATGATCTGGGCCCGCACCACGATCCTCGCCTCGGGCGGCGCGGGGCAGGTGTTCCGCGAGACCTCCAACCCGCCCGCCGCCACCGCCGACGGGCTCGCGATGGCCGCCCGCGCCGGCGCCACGCTCGCCGACATGGCGTTCGTCCAGTTCCATCCCACCACCCTCTACCTCCCCGGAGCGCCCCGAGCGCTGATATCCGAGGCCGTCCGGGGCGAGGGGGCCCACCTGCTCGATGAACAGCACAGCCGCTTCATGCTCGGCAAGCATGAACTCGCAGAACTCGCACCCCGCGACGTCGTTTCGCAGGCGATCGTCAACCAGATCAACGCCCAGGGCGGCGGCAACGTCTATCTCGACTGCCGCCATCTCAACGGCTTCACGTCCCGTTTCCCGAGCATCCACAAGCAACTCGGCAGATTCGGGATCGACCCCGCCTCGGACCTCGTCCCAGTGCACCCAGCCGCCCACTACACCATCGG
>DIYM01000015.1:26565-29946 GCA_002429045.1 Phycisphaerales bacterium UBA6054 | reverse complement strand
CCAGCCGCCCACTACACCATCGGAGGCGTGCGGACCGACCTCGATGCCCGCACGAGCGTGCCCAATCTCTTCGCGATCGGAGAGGTCGCGTGTGCCGGGCTGCACGGCGCCAATCGGCTCGCTTCCAACTCCCTGCTCGAAGGCCTGGTCATGGGCGCGATCGCGGGCGAGCACGCCGCGAGACGGGTCACCGACAACCCGATCGCCCCCGCCCCGATCGTCTCCGATATCCGCCCGTCCACGCACGCGGAACTCGACCTCGGGGATGTCCGCTCGAGCCTCCGCAGCGCGATGTGGAAGAACGTGGGCATCCGGCGCGACGCCACCCGCCTGGCCGACGCCTGCGAGATGTTCGACTTCTGGGGGCGGTACACCCTCGACAAGATCTTCGACACCCCCGACGGCTGGGAAGTCCAGAACATGCTCCTGACCGGTGCACTCATCGCACGATCAGCGCTGTGGCGTGAGGAGTCGCGCGGCTCTCACTGGCGCCGGGCGTACCCCGATCGCCGTGAAGACTACACGGTCCACGATCTCCTCCTGCGCGGGCATACCGAGCCGCGCACCGAACCGGTGATCGGCCCAGAGGCCCCCCCCGCGGGCGAACCGCGGGCGACCACGCACGTATCGGGGTCGTGATGCTCCGCGTCTGCCTCATGATCGTGTCCGCCACGCTCGCGTTGATCGCGTTCGGCTGCTACGAAGAGCGCGTCGTCGGCGCCAGGGGGCTGCTCGTCGGGCTCCCGGGAGCCGAGACCGGGCTCCCGGTCGAGAACAACGCCAAGTTCGTCCCCACGCTCGCGACCCCGCTGGGGGGGATCCGCGAGGAGATCGACGAGGATACCGTGGTGCTGCACGCCAAGACCGTGCAGCACCTGATGGCCCACATCGTCCACGCGATCGAGCACGACGAGCAAGACCTGTTCGTTGAGCAGATCATGTCCCGGGTCACGCTCGACGAGTTCGAGACCCGACGCGTCGACCCCGCCCTGGGATTCCAGGAGATCCTCCGGCGACAGCGTGACGTGTTCAGGCTGTTCAGCGCCATGCCGTTCGGAGAATCGACCCCGGGACTGTACCTCGAGCCGCTCGGCCCGAACACCTTTCGCGTCGCGCTGCCCAAGTCCGCGTGGGGCGATCTGAGGTGGGTCGGCATCGACGCGGTGTTCGAGAAGGGCAACTTCAGGCTCCGCTGGTTCGTCGGCAGGTCCTAAGCGACCCACGCCCGGCGACCCCGGGCAGCAACCACTACAATCCGGCGTGCCGTCCGCCCCCCCCAGCCTGCCCGACGCGACCCTGGCCCTCCGGGTCGTGACGATGCCCAGGGAGACCAACCCCTTCGGCACGATCTTCGGGGGGGTCGTGCTGTCGTACATCGACCAGGCGGGTTTCGTCGAGGCGCGCCGGCACGGCGAGTTCGACTGGGTCACCGCGTCGATCCAGCGCGTCGATTTCCTCGCGCCGGTCAACGTGGGCGACATCCTCTCCTGCTTCACGACCGTCTCCAGGCACGGGCGGACCTCGATGGACATCACCGTGGCGGTCTACGCCGAACGCTGCGACACGGGCGATACCATACACGTCACCAACGCGACGCTGACCATGGTCGCGATCCGCGACGGAACACCCACCCCCTACCGGAGCGAATGAACGCCCCGCCAACCCGACCGAGAGACACGCATGGGCCTCAAAGACATCTTCAGCAAGAAACAGGCGGCCGCGGACACCGCCGGCACCCCCCTGTCTTCATCCACATACGCGGATGTCTCCGATGTCTCGGGCGTCGCGGTCGCCACGGTGCTCTGCGAGCGGTATTCCGAGCACGAGTCCAAGCCGCTCGAGCACGATCTCCTCGAGGCGGCCGCCCGGTGCGGGCACAAGATGATCGTCGACATGTCCAAGGTCACCATGCTCGCGTCGGCGGGCATCGGATCGCTGATCAGCATCCACCAGGCCTGCGCCAAGTCCGGCGGCAAGCTGGTTATCTGCGCACTCGACGAGAACATCGCCAAGCTCATGACGATGACGCGCATGGACAAGATGCTCCACATCGTCGATACCCGCGACGCCGCGACCGCCGCGATCTGATGGACCCCGAACGCCCGAACACCGCCCGCAGATCTGCCCGCCTGCTGGTCATGCTCTCCGGTTCGGGGCGCACGCTCGAGAACCTGCTGCGGCACACCGGGTCCGGCTCGCTCGACGCCGAGGTGGCCGCGGTCGTTGCGAACCGGGACTGCCTCGGGCTGCGGATCGCCCGCGAGCACGCCATCCCTACCGAACTGATCCCGGGCGGCCCCGACGCCCGAGTTCTCGACAGGCTCGTCGAGCAGCACGCCATCGACTGGGTCATCCTCGCCGGCTATCTCCGCCTGCTCCCCATCACCGACCGCACCCGGGGACGCATCGTCAACATCCATCCCGCCCTGCTCCCGTCGTTCGGCGGGCCCGGCATGCACGGCTCGAGGGTCCACGAAGCGGTCCTCCAGGCCGCCCGGCGGGGCGAGGTCCGCGAGTCCGGATGCACCGTCCACTACGCCGACGATCACTACGACACAGGCCGAGTGATCATCCAACGCCGCTGCCCGGTCCACCCCGACGACACGCCCGAACGCCTCGCGGCCCGCGTCTTCGAGCTCGAGCGTGAGGCGTACCCCGAAGCCATCCGCCGGCTCATCTCTCCCGCATAGCGCAAGGGAGCCCGACATGACGAACCACGCGCAACGCTTCTTGATGACCCTCACATCACTGCTGCTCGGATGCGTGTCGCACGCCGAGCCCGACACGACCGGCATGCCCGCGGGCGATCTCGAACGCGCCGGGATCGCCGCGATCGAGTCGGACCGCCTCGCGGACGCCGCCGCGTACTTCCACGCCCAGGCCGAGCAGCAGCCCGATTCGTTCGTCCCTTTCTACAACCTCGCCGCGGTCGAGTCCCTCCTCGGGAACCCCGCCGCCGCCGAGCGGCACCTGAGCAAAGCCGTCGCCCTCGGCTTCACCGATCTCCGCACCCTGCGTCGTGACCCGCACCTCGAGAGCATCCGAGGGCGTGATCTCTACGAGCAGCTCACCCAGCGCTGGGACGAGTTGCTCGAGGCGCGTCGTGCCGCCGACACCGCGTTCGCCGCCAGACTCGTGCCACGCAATCCGGAATCCCGGACCATCGAGCGGTGGAAACTGCAGTTGGTCTCCTCGCACGGGCCCGTGGCGACCAACGAATCCCAACGAGAGCTCGGCCTGCTGATCGCGTGGGCGACCGAGCGGCTGTTCCCCGAAACCGCCAAGCCCGACGCACTCGAGCACGACCCCTGGATCATGGTCATCCTCCCCGACCGGGCCAACTTCGCCCGCTGGGCACTGGCCACGTTCGGCCCGGGCGCC
>DIYM01000015.1:0-26495 GCA_002429045.1 Phycisphaerales bacterium UBA6054 | reverse complement strand
CGGGCGCCCGCGGCGGGATCTCGGGCATCGGGGGTGCCTACGACCACAACCGCCGCCGCCTGGTCGCCCAGGACCTCGGCGCGACCCTCCGCCATGAACTGATCCATGTGCTGCATTGGCGCGACATGGCCCGTCTCGGGCAAGAGCACGCCCCGTGGATCCAGGAGGGGCTCGCCTCGCTCGTCGAGGACTACGACACCGAAGACGGCACGCCCATCCCGGTCCCGTCCTGGCGCACCAACATCGTCAAACGGCAACTCGATGTCAACCGCCTGACCCCCATCGCGGAGCTCGCCTCGACTCCGATGGACCGGTTCGTCGCGTCCCGCCCGCTCGCCAAGTACGCGCAATCCCGTGCCGTGATGCTGTTCCTCTACGACCTCGGCGAGCTCGAAGCGTTCTACCAGACCTACACCCGAACGTTCGATCAAGACCCCGTCGGGCTGCTCGCGCTGCGGCAGACCCTGGACCTCGAACAGCCCGAGATCGAACAGCGCTACCGCGACTGGCTCGAAGCCCTCCCGACGGTCGCTGAAACCGGGGGCGACCTCCCCGCCACGCTCGGGATCACGATCGAGAACGGCACGGGCGACGGCGTCCGCGTCTCCGAACTCCCACCGGGAAGCCGCAAACGCACGGGGCTGCGTATCGGGTCCTCCATCACCCACATCAACGGCCGCCCCACCAGAGACCTGCAGGAACTCATCCGGGTCCTCGCCGATTACGTCCCGGGGGAGACCGTCACCCTGACCCACCGTCGGGGCACCGTGCACTCGACGAGCGACATTGAACTCCTGCCAAGGGAATAGGGATGAGCGAGGAACACGAACAGCGAGCCGAACCGCTCTCTGCGGAACTCGAGCCGCTCGAACGCCGCCATCTGCTGCCGGGCATCCGCAGCAGCGCGGATGCGCTGGGCGAGTTGTTGCACGACTCATTCGTCGAGATCGGGGCGTCCGGCGTCGTGCATTCGCGGTCCGGCGTGATCTCGGCTCTCAGGACAGAATCCGCGATCGAGCGGACCCTGCTCGCGTTCTCTGCCCGCCAGATCGCCCCGGGGGTCGCGCTGACCATGTACGAGATCGAGCAGGCTTCACCAGACGGCACGACCCGACGATCACTCCGCTCGTCGGTCTGGGTGCGCGACGGGGGGTCCTGGAAAATGATCTTCCATCAGGGCACGCCCGCGCCCGCACGGCGCCCTAAATCGCTTTAAGACAATATTTTGCGTTGAACGCAAACAATTCTGCAAGGGGCCTGCAACCGGACCAAATACTTTGTAGTACATAGTATCTGTCGCCAACTATCGCCCCCGAACGGAGGTTGCCACCGTGAAACTCGAACGCGAACTGATGCGCGGGGCCGGCCCCACCGCCGTCCTCAAGCTCCTCTCCGCCCGCGAGATGTACGGCTATCAGCTCGTCGAAGCCCTCGATCAGCGCACCGACGGCGTGCTCGCGATGGGCCAGTCCACGCTCTACCCGATGCTCTACAACCTCGAAGCGAAGGGCCTCATCGAGGCGGAGTGGCGCCAGGCCGATTCGGGGCGCGACCGCAAGTACTACCGCCTGACCGGCAAGGGCAAGAAAAGGCTCGACGCCGATCTCGAGTCCTGGAACAGGCTCGCAGAGGCGCTCTCGACGCTCGGCGTCCTCTCGCCCCACCAACCGAACGCTGCGGGAGCCACGTCATGAGCACCGCGCTCGACAACGCATGGTCGCGGACCAAATCGCGTTCGCTCCTCCTCCGCGTCTGGCGCTGGTCCGCCCGGCAGGCCAACCGCCAGGCGCTCGCGGCCGAAACAATCGGGTCCGCAAACCTGCCCGCGTCCATCGCGGCACGCATCGATGACATCACCAGACGGACGAAGCTCTGGGCGACTGAGCGCGCGGATATCGCCCGCGAGCTCGCGGCCCACGCCACCGACGCGCTCGGGTCGCAGCGGGACGCCAACGACATCCTCACCTCGATGGGCGATCCCAAGACGGTCGCGAGGCTGATGCGCCGCTCGGCGAAGCGCAAGCGTTCATGGCTCTGGCAGCTCCGATGGTGGACGTCCAACGCCATCCTCGTGACGCTGGGGACGATGACACTCGCCTATGCCGCGCTGTTCGTCCGGTTCAACACGGGCGCGCCCGAGGTCACGCGGCATTTCATGGCCGAGCTCAACGAACGCAACGCCGGCTACGCCCAGGATCAGCACGCCTGGCCCGCGGTCGAGGCCCTCTGGATCGAGTGGAAGAGGGAGGACCTCCGCCTGAGCGTCATCGACAACGCGGAACGGGAGGCTTTCATCCTCAGCGGGGACGATCCGTTCGAGCAGACCGAGACGCGTCGCGAGCGTGCGCTCGGGAAGTGGTGGAACGCGACGCCCGAGCACTCGGGTTACACCGAGTTCCGCGCGTTCATGGATCGCATCGGACCGCAGATCGAGGCGGCCGCCCGGGCGGCGCACCTGCCCACGTTCGGCGGGCTCTATTCGGACCGGAGCGAACAAGTCAACATCGAGAACGCGTCGTTCAGCGTCACGCGAACCGTCCCGCCATCGACACGGGCGGACGAGACCGAGTCGCTCATCACCGTGCTGCTGCCGTGGCTCAGTCATACACGCAAAGCAAGCCAGATCCTCCTGACCGACGCCTACTTCGCTGCCGAATCGGGCGACGCACAACGCGCCGCCGACCGCATCGAGTCGTGCGCGCTGTTCGGCGGTCTCGCCTCGGACGATGGGTTCGTGATCTCCTATCTGGTGGGCATGTCTATCCAGCAGCAGAGCGAGAAGATGCTACTGCGCATCCTGCACGAGCAACCGGATCTGTTCACCGACGCGCAGCTGGTCAGGCTCTCGCACCGCCTGTCCTCGACCGCGCGGCGCACGCAACAGATCGACATGCGTATCGAGCGGACCATGCTGCTGGACGTGCTGCAACGGTGCTTCACCGACGACGGACACGGCGACGGTCGTCTCACCGCCGCGGGCTTCGAGCTCTTCGCGGACGAGGTGTTCCCCATCGCCGGGCCGTCGAGCCAGGATTTCACCCTCAATGGGACCGCGCAGCCCACCACCGTCGCTCGCCTGCTCGGACCCACCGCGCTTGTCACGGTTGCCTCACGGCGCGAGCACATCGAGGCGTACGACCACCTCATCGGGTTCATGGAAGCCGCCCTCAAACGAGACATCTCGCCGTTGCGGTCCGCGGAACTGATGGCTGAACTCGACGCCGAGTTCACGGAGATCGTCGCGGAACCGCTCCGGTTCCCGATCCTCGGCGTGCTCATGCCCGCGATGGGCAACAGCGTCAGATCCGTCCAGACCGCCCGGGCTCACACGGGCGCCGCCCTCCTGACCGTCGCCGCCCACATCCATCACCGCCGCACCGGTGCGTGGCCGAACGGCGCGTCCGATCTCGTCCCCCACCTGCTCCCCAGGGCCCCCGAGGACCCATTCAACCCCGGGCAGCCCTTCAGGCTGCTCGTCCGTGAGGGCAGGCTCCTCGTCTACTCTCTCGGGTCCGATGCCGACGATGACCGCGGGACCATCGAGCCAAACGAGTCCGGCTTCCTGGATACCAGCGGCGTGCGCGACCTGTCCGACCGATACCCGCGCGGGGGTGCCACGCCGGGCCGGATCACGGACGGCGATTGGATCATCTATCCGCCGCTCGACTGATGCTCACCCTCGAACACGCCCCGGACCACGCGCTCTATCTCCTCGATCTCCGCGCTCGCCAGCCGCTGCCCGCTGGCAGAGAAAAGGAACAGCGCCGCCACACCGATCGTCCCGATCAGCGTCCCCCACAGACCGTACAACGGGCGACCGAGCGTCCATTCCGCCATCGCCCACACCATCCCCGACCCGGCGACGGTGATCATCGCCAAGCCTGCCAGCATGAATCCCGTCCAGATCCCCGGGCTGGGATTGAACCGGCCGTGCCCGCGGCTGCCCCCGCCCTGATCAACAACCAACTCGAACGTCATCCAGGGCGACCAAAAATGCCGCCTGGACGGGTCGATCGAGACCAAGAAGTGAACCCCCGTCCGACGGCACGCCAACGTCCCGCGGTGCCCCGCCAGGACCTCCTCGAGCCGGTCCGAACCCGCCTCCACGTCCATCGGTGTGCTGATCTCGAATGTCGGCCCAAGAACCACCTGTTTCATGCTTTGATCCTGCTCAACCCGGACGGGTTCGTGTAAACTCCCGGCACATGCGCCAGTATCTCGACATACTCCGCCGCGTGCTCGCCGAGGGCACCCCCTGCGACGATCGCACCGGCATCGGGACGCTCTCGATCTTCGGGCACCAGTCCCGGTACATTCTCCACCCCCACTTTCCCGGCGCCAGAGAGCGAGAAATCCAGACCGGCGAGCGCGCCGGCTTCCCCGCCCTGACCACCAAGAAGCTTCACCTCCGCTCCATCATCCACGAACTGCTCTGGTTCCTCAAGGGCGACACCAACGTCAAGTCGCTTCAAGACGTCGGCGTCTCCATCTGGAACGAATGGGCCGACCCCGAGACCGGAGACCTCGGCCCGGTCTACGGGCACCAGTGGCGCTCCTGGTCCACCCGCTCGGGACAGACCATCGACCAGATCACCAACGTGGTCGGCTCGCTCAGGAACAGCCCCTGCTCACGCCGCCACATCGTCACCGCGTGGAACCCGGGCGACGTCCCCGACATGGCGCTGCCGCCCTGCCACTGCCTCTTCCAGTTCCACGTGCAGCGCTCGACCGACGACGGCCCCGACTGGCTCAACTGCCAGCTCTACCAGCGCTCCGCCGACCTCTTCCTCGGCGTGCCGTTCAACATCGCGTCCTACGCGCTGCTCACCATGATGATGGCCCAGGTCACCGGATACCGCCCGGGCGAGTTCATCCACACACTGGGCGACGCCCACATCTATCTCAACCACATGGCTCAGGTCAACGAGCAGCTCAGCCGCACGCCGACCTCCCTCCCGACCATGCGCATCAACCCGGATGTGACCGACCTGTTCGCGTTCACCTACGACGACTTCGAGTTGCAGAACTACACCCCCCAGCCGCACATCCGCGCCGAGGTCGCGGTGTGAGCGAAGCAAGCTCCCGCCCGCAACAAGCCGAGATCGTGCTGGTCGTCGCCGCCAGCGAGAACAACACGATCGGCGTGGACGGGGGGCTCCCCTGGTCGCTCCCCGACGATCTCAAGCACTTCAAACGCACCACGATCGGGCGCCCCGTGGTGATGGGCCGCAAGACCTTCGATGAGATCGGGCGCAAGCCCCTGCCCGGGCGCCCCAACCTCGTGATCTCCGCCAGGCTCGATCCGAGCGACATCGAGCACGACGCCGTCAGCGTCCACCGGTCGCTGACCGGGGCGCTCGACCACGCCCTGACCCTCATCGGCCCGGACGCCCCCCCGGAAATCTGCGTCATCGGCGGCGGGCAGATCTACCGCCAGGCACTCCCGCTGGCCAACACCATCGTGCTCACCCGCGTTCACGCCGAGGTCGGAGGCGACACCACCTTCCCCGAGATCCCTGCCCACATCTGGACCCTCGACCGCGCCGAGCACCACGACGCCGACGAACAACACGCCCACGCCTTCACGTTCGAATGGTGGTCACGCAAGTAGCAGTCTCAGCGACGCCGGCGACCGCCCAGCAGGCCCACGCCGCAGAGCAGCCCCACGACACCGGGGGCCGGCACAAGCGCATCGGGCCCGAACCCCAACGGCTGGTCAGAAAAGTTCGGCCCTGTCACGCTGAACGCGAACGGAGCGCCATCAACCGTTCGCGCCCGGTATGTCGGGATCCTCGGGTACCCGGAAGGACCGATATCGGAGGCCGTGAACTCGAAGGTCATGATCATGATCGGGTTGTTGGTGGTGAACGGGGGGATCAGCGAGTACTGGGCCGCCTCGATCCCCAGGATGTTCGCCCCCGATGCCGTGCCCTGCCCGTCGAAGCCCAGGCCCGCGTTGTTCCAGGCGATCGCACCGACGTTGGAGACCTCTCCCGCTTGCTCATCCGCGATGAGATCGATGTTCACCGAGGACAAGTACGAGCCGGCGGCGAAACCATCGAACGTCGCGATGAGGGTGGCGGTGGCGGTCTCGCCGAGGCTGATGCTGGTGGAATCCCATGAGAGTTCCACCGACAGCGACTGCCCCATCGCCCCCGCCGACAGCCCCCCCAGCGCGATGATCGCGTGTGCCTGGTTGTTCATCCGGTGTTCCTCCTGCGGCTGCTCGCGCCGGGCGTCGTGGTCCGGCGTCGTCAGGATGACCGACCCGGGGTGAAACCGCAAGGCAAAAAGCAACAGCCCCCGCCTGCAAGCAGGCGGGGGCTGATGAATCTTGGTCAGTTCAGCCGAGGCTGATCTGTCCGTCGTGTGCTATCTCTGGGGCCAAGCCCCGGAGGATTAGCGACGGCGACGGCCGGCGACCAGACCACCGAGGCCGAGGAGGGCCATGGCGGAGGGCGCGGGGACGATGCGGAGCGAGTCGCCGGAGAACGAGCTGTCATCGAAGCCGACGGGCTGATCGCTGAAGTTCGGGCCGGTCACGGAGAACGAGAAGGGGGCACCGGCGGCGGTCGAGCTGCTGTAGCTCAGGACGCCTTCGGCGTCACCAGCGGTGAACTCGAAGGACATGACCATGACCGGGTTGTCGGTGCTGAACGGGGGGATCAGCGAGAACTGCGACGCCTCGATACCGATGATGTCGGCGCCCGAAGCGGTGCCCTGGCCGTCGAAGCCGAGACCGGCGTTGTTCCACGCGACCGCACCAACGTTGCCAACGGTGCCGAGGGCTTCCGAGGCGATCAGGTCGAAGTTGACCGACGACAGGTACGAGCCGTCGTCGAAGCCGCTGAACGAGGCCATGACGGTGCCGGTGGCGGTTCCACCGAAGTCGACCGAGGTGGCATCCCACGACAGGGTGATGTCCAGGGACTGCGCGGAAGCGACGGTGGCGAGGCCGGCGACGGCCATCAGAGCGATGCTCTTCATTTCAAATCTCCTCACTTGGAAACGTATTACGGTGTACGGTGTACCGAAAGACCTAAAGGAAACGAACTACTCGTTCCTGACCCAATGAGAGCATACCCCCGCCTCCAGAATGGTGCAACCAGATTGTCCGCACGGAATGGGGAATTTGCACGCGCTTCACGCCCACCCCACCGACTCCGGGCGGGGAGACCGACGAATATGGGCCCTGAGCGGCAATTCCATCCCCCGAGACGCCCAAAATAGATGGGCCCTCAGCGTGTTATCGGGCAAGGAAAGGGCCTTTCTCGTCGGATGAGCGCCTCCGAACAGGCGTGCTGTCACGCTCCGGCCATCCGGAAGGTGCCACGCTCGCGGTCCTTGACCGGGCCCGGGAAGCGCAAGGCCCTCCCGTGGGCGACCACCCAGACACCGGGGTCGAGGATCGCCGCCGCGAAGAGGGCCTCGGTGAGGTTCTGGAGCGCGTCGCTGCGTTTCATCTCGAAGGGGCGCATGGCCCCGGTCAGCACCACGGGGACCTTGAGCCAGGCGCCGGCCCGTTCGTGGAGCGCCTCACCGGTGGTACATAAGGTATCGGTGCCGTGCAGGATCACCACGCCCTCGGCGTCGTCGGAGGACCGGTCCGGGCCCGCCACCAACTCGACCGCCTGGACCATCCGGTCGCGGTCCGAGTCGGTCATCTCGAGCGAGTCCTTCTGCATCAGTTGGAGGGTGTTGACCACCGCGTCCTCTAGCCGCAGCAGGCCCAGCATCTCTTGGACGACCGACGACCGGTTCGCGAGCGCCCCGGAGTGCTCGTCGTACGTCTTTTCGATGGTCCCGCCCGTGGAGATAAGGGTGATCCTTCGCATCGGAATAAGGTTATCCCGTGCCCCGGCCCGATCCATGATCATCGACGGCCCGCGGGCCGAAGCCAAGGACCGATATGCCCACGACCGACCTGAACACCGCCGTCGAGTCCATCCAACGCCTGTTCCTCCAGGGGCGGTACCGGCTCGCGGAACAGCAGGCGGAGATCATCAATCGGCAACGCCCGGGGCACGTGCCCGTGGTGGGCATGCGGATCGCGTGCCTGCTGCGCATGGGGCGGACCAAGGAAGCCGCCCGGCTGACCCGCCGAACCCTCCGCCACGTCAGCCACGCGGGCCACCGCTCGATCCTGGTCTCGCAGCTTGTCGAAGCGATGACCCAGCAGGACGCGTTCGACGACGCGATCGAGATCGCGCAGGCCGAGTACGAGTCCCGCTCGGACGACCACGTGATCGCGAGCGCGTACGTGCACATCCTCCATTTGGCCGGCCGCAAGTCGGAAGCCCTGGGGGTCGCCCGCGCGGCGATCGAGCGCCGCGGCACGCCGTCCTATCTGCTCGGCGCCAACTACGCCGAGGCCGCCCTGCGGAGCGAACATGCCGCCGACGCGCTCGAGTACCTCCTCGAAGCGATGAAACACACACAGGGCGAGCCGCCCGAATCCCTCGCGTTCGCCCGCACGCAGCTCGGGCACCTGCTCGACCGGGCCAAACGCTACGACGAGGCGTTCGAGCAGTTCCGACTCGCGGGCGAGTCGTCGCCTGTCGTCTACAACGATGAGGCGAGCGCGGCCCGGGTCGATCGCACCGTGGAAGCGTTCGCCCCCGAGCGATACGGCCGTTTCGCCCCGCCCGCGGAGTCCGCGCCCACACCGATCTTCGTCGTGGGCATGCCCCGCTCGGGCACCACCCTGACCGAGCAGATCATCGACGCTCACCCGCGCTGCGCCGGCGCGGGGGAGTTGCACTACATCAATGAGATCGTTCGCGATCTCATGGGTGACGCCGGCACGCTCGAGGAGATCGCCCCCGACCGGGTCGACCCCGCGAAGCTCGCCCAAGCGGCGTCGTCCTACCGCGATTCGATCGCCACCCGCACGCGGCCCGCCGACGGCTCGCCACCGCCCGAGTTCGTCGTGGACAAAGCACCGGGGAACTTCTGGTTTCTCGGATTCATCGCGATGGCGTTCCCGGACGCGAAGGTCATCCACTGCCGCCGTGACCCGCGCGACACCTGCCTGTCCTGCTTCTTCCAGGCACTCCACGCCGCCCATACCTACGCGTTTGATCTCAAGACAACCGGGCAGTACTACGGGCACTACGACCGCGTGATGAAGCACTACCGCGACCTCGCCGCTCACCCCCAGGCGGGTCTCAGCATGCTCGAGATCGAGTACGAGGACACCGTGTCGGACCAAGAGGCCCAGACCCGCAGGATCCTGGATTTCATCGGGATCGAGTTCGATGAAGCGTGCCTGCGGTTCAACGAGACCGGGCGTGTCGCGCGGACGCTCTCCAACGACCAGGTCCGCCAGCCTATCTATAAAACCTCGACCAAGCGGTACGAGCGGTACGCCGCGCACATCGGGCCGCTGCTCGAGGGCCTCGGCGGTGTCGTGACCGAGTACGAGGCCGCCCACGCCTGACATCACCCCGGGCGACGCTCGGGCGGTCCGACCCGCCATCGCCAGACGCAGACCACAGGGAAACAATCAGCCATGATCCCCTCCCAACCAGCACAGCCCGTCAACCAGCCCTCCGTTGGCCCGCAGCAGCCATCCCCCCAGCAGGTCTTTGAGACCGCCAAGCAAAGGCTCGCGCTGGGCGACGCCCACGAGGCGAGCCAGCACGCATCCCTCCTCCGCAGCCACTTCCCCGACCAGACCCCCATCCTCGCGATCCACGGGATCTCGATGGCCGCGCTGGGTGCCCACGGCATCGCGATCCCAGACCTGATCCAAGCCGCGGACGACACCCAGGACGCCCTCGAGAACGGCGACCCCGAGAACCCCAACCGCCCCCGCATCGCGGACCAGCTGCTCCGCGTGCTGTCAGAACTGGCACGCTGTCACGAAGCTGTCAATGAAGCCGAACAGGCCGACGCCTGCCTCGCCCGCGCCGAAGCAGTCGACCCAGAAGCCCCCGAGATCGTCCGCGCCCGCGTGGAGATCCTGTGCGCACGGTCAGACCCTGACGCGGCCCAAGCAACGCTCGATGAGGCGGACCGGCTCGGGCTCGACGAGCTGCCCTCCGCGCTGTGCGCCGGGGCGATCGCGCTGGCGAAGCGTGACTCCGCCAGCGAGGCGTGCAACATCCTCGCCCAGCGCCTCCGCGCCCTCGCCGATCGTGTGGGCCTGGACGGCGCCACGCAGGTGGTCGTCCTGCGACGCGCCGCCGAGCTCTTCGATCGCGCGGGCGAACACGATGAGGCGTTCAGGGCATTCACCCGCGCCGCCAACTTCACTCGCGGGAACTACGACGCCGCCGTCAACGCCAAGCTGACCAACGCGATCATCAGCGCCTGGACCGCGGCATCGATGAAGAAGGTCGCCCGCCCGGACCAGGACCATCCCGCCAGGGTCTTCGTGGTCGGCGCCCCCCGCTCGGGCGCTTCCGAACTGGCGGCCTCACTCGCGTCACTCCCGGGCGTGTCCAACGCGGGCCCCGCGGAATCCTTCACGGTCGCCGCCGCGCAGAAAGCCGGCGCCCAACGGACCCCGTTCCGCCCGGCTATCCCGGCGCCCGACAAACTTCGCCGAGACCAGCTCGAGGGCACCGCGGGCGTGTACACGCGACTGAGCGACAACGCGGCCCACCCCAAGGGCCAACCGACAGCGGTGGACGCCTGCAGCCTGCACATCCACCTGCTCGGGCTCGCCGCGCTCGCCCTGCCCAGCGCGAAGTTCGTTTTCGTCCGGCGCGAGCCTGGTGCCAACCTGCTCAGCGCGTTCTTCCACGGCGTCCCCGGGCACCACCCCTACACGAAGGATTTTCCCGCCCTTGCCGCGTACCTCCGCGACTACGACCGCATGCTCGACCACTGGGCTGCGGTGTTCGACGACCTGGGCGTCGATCTGATCGAGACCACGCACGAGGCCCTGTCCGCGGACGGCGCGGGGGAGGCGTCGCGCATCGCCACCCGCTGCGGGCTCGACCCCGCGGGCATCACCCCGCCCGCCTTCCGCCCCGAGCCGGCCGACGCGCCCGAACGCTACACCAAGCGGCTCGAACCGGTCCTGCCGCTCATGCCCGAGCCGAAGCGCTAGCCCACCGGCATGCCCGACCGCTCGATCGACGACATCTTCGAATGGCTCGACCGCCCCGTCGAGCGCCACACCCACCCGGCCGCGCTCGCCGTAGACTCGCTCCTGCTCCAGTGCAAAGTCGAGCACCGATCGTCCGGCGGGCCCGGCGGGCAGCACAGGAACCGGAACCGGAACGCGGTGTCCATCACCCACACCGCGACCGACCTCCACGCCTTCGCGGCCGATCACCGCCTGACCGAGGACAACAAACGCGTCGCGGTGCGCAGGCTCCGGCTCGAACTCGCCGTCCACCACCGCGTTGGGGTCCCATCCGGCGAGATCCGATCCGACCTTTGGCGTGAGCGAACCAGCACCGGGCGGATCGTTCTGTCCTCCAAACACCACGACTACCCGGCCATGCTGGCGGAAGCCCTCGACGTCCTGGATGCGTGCGGATACGACCCCCGCAAGGCGGGTTCACGCCTCGGCGTATCGCCGAGCCAACTGATCCGCATGGTCGCCGAGCACCGCCCCGCGCTGGCGATGGTCAACGAACGC
The DNA here is from genome assembly GCA_002429045.1 of Phycisphaerales bacterium UBA6054. GTDB lineage: Bacteria > Planctomycetota > Phycisphaerae > Phycisphaerales > UBA1924 > UBA6054. Next base: position 14,899 of record DIYM01000015.1, on the reverse strand, counting down.
CGGCGCGATCAGGGCGAACACGAACTCAAGGGCTGAGCCCGAGCCATCTACAAGCCGAACCTCAACCGGGGACAGCATCGGCGCACGAAAAACCCGCCGGCAAGGCGGCGGGTCCGGGAATGGTCACTGTCACCGCGGATCACCGACGCCGACGCATCGCCAGCAGGCCCAAGCAGCCAAGGGCGGCCGCCGATCCCGGGGCGGGGACCACATTGAACCCGAGGCTGATCCGGGTCAGGTCCACGCCGGTCTGCTGGACCCAGAACGAGTACGTGCCCTCACCGAGGCTCGACCCGCCGTCGGTCAGTTCATCGAGCACATCGGTGCCCACGAGGGTGGGGTTGGTGAGGATGAAGCCGGCAAGGGGGGTGGGATCCGGTGCCGCGGGATCGACCGAGACCTGGGAGCCGAATTCGAGCCCGACGAACACGATCGTGTCGAATCCGCCCGCGGGGTTGAATGAGTCGGTCAGAACGATCGAGTCGATCGAGAGCCCGGCGCCGATGGTGACCGAGAAGTAATCAAGGTCGCCGGTCGGGTTGTCGGAGTCGACGATGTCCATCGTGAAGTTGCTGACGCCCGTTGACAGGTTGAAGTTGGTGGGGCTGAAGCGGTCGTTGGACAGGTCGCCGTCGATGGATTCGTCGTAGTTGATGCTGGCGGCAGCGGTGCCGGCGCAGGCGGCGATGGCGATGATCGCGCGGATGCTCATGGGTTCTCTCCTCTTGGAATGGGCCGGCGGATACACAGCCGGATGGGGGCTCTCTCGTGGCCGATCGGCCAACCGGACTATACCTGACGCTTCAGCCCTTTACGCGGGAAGTTCGCGGTTGGAGGCGGGTTTTTCTGCGGATCCGCAGGTCCCGTTTGGGTTCTCGGCGGGGCGTCCCATATGGTGAAATGCCGCTTTCATGCGAGAACGCGGCGTTGGGACGCCAGACACCGAAGGGAGATGAAACATGCTCGATCAACTGATGCAGCAGATGCTGGACGAAGGCAAATCGGACCTGGTCCCGATGCTGACCGAGAAACTGAGTGTCTCCGATAGTCAGGCCGGGAGTTTCCTGGAGTCGCTGCTCCCCCAGGTCCTCAGCATGCTGCGGGGCGACAAACTGGAGATCGCCAGCCTGCTCTCCGGCAGCACGTCATCGCTGAAGCAAGGCTTGGATCTCGATGCCCTTGGCGGGCTGCTCGGCGGCGGGAAGGAGCATGCCTCCACCGCGCTGGACACGATCGCCGGGCCCCTCGGCAAGCAACTCGGGGGCATCGACCTCTCGAGCCTGCTCGGAGTGGCGGACGACGGGCAGGAGGGCGGGATCGATGACATCGTTCGCAAGGGCGGCGGGTTGCTCGGCAAGGTGCTCGGGGAGTGAGCCGTCGGCAAAGACCGCTCGGGCCTGGATCCGGGCAGAGCGCACCGCAACCCGATCTTGGGCCCGGCACGCGCACGGACGGGGGCGGGCACCCCAAACGCACCGCCGCGTCTACAAGATCTTAATCTTGAACCCCGGCCCTGCCGGGTGTATGTTCGACCTTTGCAGGGCCTTCGTCGCCTCTTCATCGGCGCCGGGCCCGCGAGGGGAGGATCCAAACATGCCAGCACGACCCGCTCTCATCCTGTTGTCCGCTGCCGCAATGCCGGTCGCGGCCGACATCAACTACGGCGGTTATGTCTTCGGAGACGACGCGTTCGCCGATCGTGCCCAACGCAACGGCGCCGGGAGCTTCTTCTTCAATGACGCGACCACCGTCTCCGAGGCCCTGGTCGGATTCACGCCCGACAGCGGGCTGTACAACATCGGGCTCGGGAAGAACGCGAACGACTTCACCATGTTCTTCGACGATGTCGCGGCCGCGGACGGAGCGGGCGCGGACATCGTTTTGTTCGACCTGCGATGGAGCCCCGACTCGTACTCGATCGCGGTGATCAGCGGCGGCGTGGAGTCCGCGTTCCTCGAATACTCCTATCTGGACGCGATCGCCACGGGCGAGTTGCAGGACGACGGGGTGGCCGAGGCGTTCGCGTTCGAGATCGACCTGAGCGACTACGGGGTCGCGACCGCGGAGGGCATCCGCTTCCGGTCGGTCTTCGGAGACGCCCAGTCGGGCTTCGCCGAGGGCGACCCCACGATGGCCGGCGTGCTCAACCCCGTCCCGACGCCCGGGGCCCTGGCGCTGCTCGGCACCTGCGGGCTGCTGGCCGGCCGACGGCGGCGCTGAACGGGGCGCCCGGAACACAACGATCAGGATGCCCGATCCGGACTGGATGCCGGACCGGGGCACTCGACTCTGAGTTCATCTCACCGCACCAACCGCCGGCACCGCGGGGCTACGCCTCGGGATCGGGCGGGTTGTCCTTTGGGCCAGGCCCGGACGGCTCGTCCCCCGGTGGATCCTCGGGCGTGCCCGGCCTGCTGGTCATCGCGATCGCCAGCGCCAGGCCCATGCTCGTGCCGAACGCGGGCCCGAGCGCGATCCACAGCGTGAGGTTGTCCAACGCGGCACCGATGGCCGTACCGATGATCACGCCGAACATCGAGCCGACGATGAGGCCGATGAAGATGGCGCGGTTCAGTTCCGGATTCGTGCGATCGTCGGGCATGGCGAGAGCTTATTGGGAATGCATGGCCGGGGTTTCGGCGTGCGTCGGCGCCGGCCGCGGAGCGTTCGAGGGCGTGCTGGGAGCGCTCGGACGCGATGACGGCGTGGAGGTCGTCGAGGTTCAGACCGAAGCGGCGGCAGAGCTCGAGGTCGGGGACCTGGGGGTTGATGAAGTCGAGGAAGAGGGCGTTGAAGTCGGGCTCGCTGAGCTCGGGCGGGCCGGGCGGGGTCAGATCCGCGGACGGGTCTGAAGTTTGGGGCGGCTGGTTATCTTTATGGTGGGGGTTGTGGTGGTCGGCGTGTGTGTGCTGGTCCATGCCGCGAGTTTGGCGGGGCGGCGCGGGGACGCAAGGGGGAATGGGGGTATGACAACGAAGTAGCACACAGATGCGGTAGATGCACAGAGAATCGCAAACGGTTTGTTGTGGTTAGCGTTACTCGGGCTTGAGCATGATGGTGTGTGGCCATGGCGGCTGTTGGCGCCCTTGCCATGTCAGGTGGCAAATCGCCCACTCATTGGTATCTGAGAGGTGAAGCAGTACATCGTCTTGGTCGGTGCGGAATCCGATGACTTTGACTGCCTTGCCGTGCAGCGAATGACCGGGCGAGAGTTCGCGCCCGAGCTGATTGGCAATGGTCGCCGCACGGGTTGCGTCAACGGGTTCCCAAAACGCTTCCTGAGATTCACCGCTCATGCCAATCAGGGTAGCCGAGATCATCAAAGTGCCACGCTGTGAATCTGACAGGGCGGCTCAAAGATGCAAGGGTGAACAAGGAGCATAACAGCCAACTGGCGCACAGGCATGCTTTTTACAGCTAGAAGCACGAATGAGTTTCTGTGATTACCCTGAAGCCATATTCATTGCGTGGTCTCAAGCTCAGTTGTACACTGCACGCAAGTGTCATTTGATTGACCACCAAATCAGCAGCCCGCCGATTCAATCAAGTCGTGATTCCTTTAAGTCAAGCGACCACACATAGCACGGAACCGAGAATGACAACAGATCAATGGATCGACGTCCTATCTCCACTCATACCAGTAGTCGCACTCTTGTGCGGTGGGCAAGTAATCCTATCGCGCTACCAAGTCTCCCAAAAGCGACGAGAAGCCGCAGTAGATCTCATTAAGGATATTAGATCTGAGCAATACAAAGCGATCGATGAATTCTATCGCATATTCGGCCAACTAATGACCTTGTACCGCGATGTCAATCAATCTGAGACATACCCGAACAATGCCGAAGAGAAAAAGACACTGCTAGACCGAGCCACAAACCTGGAAGGCCAGGTGGATTCAATAGTAATCCGTATTGCTTGCGAGTTTGCGGACGCCAAGAGCCAGTGGATTGAAGAGACTCTTGGGCATTTGCGGCAATCTGTTCAGACTTGGCGCGAGTGCATTGCCAGAGAAGAGCGACTTCCGTTCACAGATAGCCACCAAGAAGACTACGCCAAGTTCAAGGAGACCTTTGTCACCACCGCGGCGTTTATGTCATCTCAAATCCACGGGGGAATTGTGCCTCCACAAATGCGAGCCAGAGAAGCCGCAGAACTTGTAGTAAACACATTCAGCAACAAATACGAAGTAAAGGAATTTAATCCAATACAAGATCGCAGCCGATGGATGAAAGACTATATCAGCCAAATCACAAACTAAACAACTTGCCTAAACAGGCTAATAGCTTTTTTGTGAAGATAAATCCGACTACTAGACATTCAGTTCGGTGAGTTTCGCGCGAAGTACAGCCAAACCCTCTGCTATCGCTTCTCCCCGCTCCCACTCGAAAAACCGTTTGTTCCAAGCATCCACCTCAGCTCGGTTCCCACTCTCATACCAATGCGGCGTGATCTCGTGGAGTTGGCGCACCAACTCCTCGATCTCCGGCGGGAATGGGTGCTTGCCGTGGACCATCATGTCCGTGATGGGATGATCGCCGGGCTTGCCGTTGGGCATTGGGTCACCCCATGTGCTTGATGATGTCGTCGCCGAACTCCGAGCACTTGCGGAGGGTGGCGCCGTCCATCAGGCGTTCGAAGTCGTAGGTTACCGTCTTGGCGGAGATCGCGCCCTCGATGCCCTTGACGATCAGGTCCGCGGCTTCGTTCCAGCCCATGTGGCGGAGCATGAGTTCGCCCGACAGGATGACCGAGCCGGGGTTGACCTTGTCCTGGCCGGCGTACTTGGGGGCGGTGCCGTGGGTGGCTTCGAAGATGGCGTGCCCGGTGACGTAGTTGATGTTGGCGCCGGGGGCGATGCCGATGCCGCCGACGCAGGCGGCCAGCGCGTCGGAGATGTAGTCGCCGTTGAGGTTCATGGTGGCGACGACGGAGTACTCGGCCGGGCGGGTGAGGATCTGCTGGAGGAAGGCGTCGGCGATGACGTCCTTGATGACGATGTCGTGCGGGGCGGCCTCCGCGCCCACGGACTTGGCGGTCTCGGGGGAGAACCTGGTGCCGGCTCTGATGATGTGCCAGGGCCCGCCGTTGAGGGGCTCGGCGCCGAACGCCTGGACGGCGAGGTCGTAGCCCCAACGCATGAAGGCGCCCTCGGTGAACTTCATGATGTTGCCCTTGTGGACGAGGGTGACCGAGTCGCGGGCGTTGCGGATGGCGTACTCGATGGCGGCGTAGACGATGCGATCGGTGCCGTGCATGGAGACGGGCTTGACGCCCAGGCCGCAGGCGGCCTGGGCCTCCGGGTAGGCGTCGCCGGTGTCGAGGCTCTTGGACCAGCGGGCGACCTTGTCGCCCGTGCCGAAGCGGATCTTGTCGAACCGCTCGGGGAACTCCTTGCGGAGCAGGTCCATGAATCGGGCGTTGTCGTCGGTGCCGGCCTCGAACTCGATGCCGGCGTAGATGTCCTCGGTGTTCTCACGGAAGATGACCATGTCGGTCAGGTCGGGGCGTTTGACGGGGCTGGGGACGCCTGCGAAGTAGCGGACGGGGCGGAGGCAGGTGTAGAGGTCGAGGATCTGGCGGAGGGCGACGTTGAGGGAGCGGATGCCGCCGCCGGTCGGGGTGGTCAGCGGCCCCTTGATGCCGACGAGGTACTTCTTGAAGTCTTCGAGGGTGGCGTCGGGGAGCCAGTCGCCGGTGGCGTTGTAGGACTTCTCGCCGGCGGCGACCTCGTGCCAGGTGATCTTGCGTTCGCCGCTGTAAGCCTTCTCAACGGCGGCGTCGAAGACCCTGACGGACGCGTTCCAGATGTCGGGGCCGGTGCCGTCGCCTTCGATGAAAGGGATGATGGGGTTGGCGGGCACGTTGAGCCCGGTGTCGGTCATGGTGATGGGCTGGGCGTTGGTGGTTGCGGACATGGTGGTGCTCCGTTGGCTGCTTGGTGGCCGCCGGGTAGCCGGGGAACTGGTTTCGTACCGGGCGGGCTGGGGTTTTTTGGATTGTAGGATGGCTGGGCAGCGGGTTCTGGAGAGCCGGACTCGGAGGTGCGATTTGGCCGAGACGCCGGCTCGCCCGTTGCGCACACATCAAGCACGATCGGCGAGTGAAGAGTCCCCTTTGTGCGCACGTTGCTTCGTTGCGCAATCGGATATGGCACTGTGTTTATCGTTTGTTTTTTGCATCGCGCATGTCGGGTTTCACGTTATGAGCGCGAGACTTTTTGGGGCGCGCATCTACAGTTTTGCTCGTCAGGAGTCGCACTCGGAAGTGCGTGAAGTCAGATCCTCGACGGGTGCGTTTCTCTTCTGTGGAGATTCTTGATCATGCCTCAGTTCAACCGTTCATTCGCTTGTGTCGCATCTCTCGTCGCGGGGCTTGCGGCGTTCTCCGTCGGGTGCGCTTCGACGCAGACAAAGACCTCGGCGGTCGTCACCAAGGACCAGCAGGCGGCGATGACGCCCGACTCGGTGCTCGCGGATCTCAAGGCCGGCAACAAGCGATTCGTGGCCGGAAAAACCGTTGGCTATGACCTCCGTGGGCAGGTCAAGGCCACCGCGGGAGGGCAGTTCCCCAAAGCGATCGTTCTCAGCTGCCTGGACTCTCGGGTGCCCCCGGAGATGGTCTTCGATCAGGGCATCGGTGATATCTTTGTCGGCCGCGTGGCGGGCAACTTCGAGAACGTGGACATGCTGGGCAGCATGGAGTTCGGCACGGCCGCCGCGGGTTCGAAGCTGATCGTGGTGCTCGGTCACGGAGCCTGCGGTGCGGTGAAGGGCGCGATCGATGACGTGAAGCTCGGCAACCTGACCCCGACGCTGGCGAACATCAACGTGAACACCGCCGGGGTCTCGGGCGAGCGGAGCTCGAGCAACACGGCGCTGGTCGACAAGGTGATCGAGGACAACGTCCGCCAGACCGTGGCCGACATCACCGCTCGCAGCGAGGTGCTGGCGGGCTTGGTTCGTGACGGCAAACTGAAGGTCGTCGGCGCGGTGTACAACATGGAGACCGGCAAGGTCGACTGGCTCGACTGATCCGGCTCACACCGGATGACTCTCGGACACCCGCCGCACCCCAGGCGGGTGTCTTTGTTTTTGGCGGGCCGCATGCTGGTCGACACACGATCGACCGCGAAGCAACCGCCCACCGCGTGAGCCGGATCTGCTGACAGTCAGTGGTCTCCCTTCGAGGACGCGACAGCCCGAACACCGATGCTCCCGGTGCGGCACTCGCTCGTCGACCAGCGGGTGTTTGTTCAAGACGAGCTCGGCGTGGGAGTCATGCGATGCCCGGAATGCGCTCGGACACCTGCGGGCGAAAGCGTGACGGCGTGAGACCATCCGCTCACAGGCGCCCGGGGCGAACTCGTTCGATCTGCTAGACTTTGAGGATGCCGAACCGGGAAGACATTGCGGTGTACGCGGGCTCGTTCGATCCGCCGACGACGGGGCATGTGTGGATGATCGAGCGTGGGGCCCGGCTGTTTTCGAAGCTGATCGTGGCCGTGGCTCGGAACCCGGAGAAGTCGTACACCTTCCCGCTGGAACAGCGGCTCGCTTGGCTGGGAGAGGTCGCGGCCGATCTGCCCAACGTCGAGATCGCGAGCATCGAGAACGAGTTCCTGGCGCGGTTCGCGTCGCGGGTCGGTGCGCCGTACATCGTCCGCGGGATCCGCAACGAGGACGACTACCAGTACGAGCGCGGGATGCGGTACGTGAACGCGGACCTGTCGCCGGACGTGAGCACAGTGTTTCTGATGCCGCCGCGCGAGCTGTGCGAGGTGTCGTCGAGCTTCGTCAAGGGGATGGTCGGCCCGGCGGGGTGGGAGGACGTGGTGCGGCAGATGGTGCCGGCGGCGGTGTTCGAGGGCCTGAAGGGGTGGGACGCGGGGAAGGACGGATGAGCGACGGGTTGGCGGGTGCTCGTGTGGCGGTCGCCGGTGGCTCGTACGCGGGATTGTGCGCGGCTCTCGCTTTTCGCTGCGTTGGAGCGAACGTTGACGTGTTCGAGCGATCGGCTGATCCGAGCCGTGTGGGCGGCGGCATCGTGGTGCAGCCCGATTTCGCGGACTACCTCGAAGCGTTCGGCTACGCCAGACCAGAGAGCGTCGCGATCCCGACCGTGGGCAGACGATTCCTGCGGCGTGACGGCTCGGTGGCGCACACCGCGCCCGATTCGACGTTCTTCACGGCCTGGGACACGGTGCTTGATGCGCTGCGCCGTTCGTTCGGAGAGAACAACATCCGGTCAGGAATCGGAATAGATTCCCTGGACACGTCCGAGCAAGGGGTGTCAGTCCGGCTCTCTGATGGATCCAGGGATCACTATGACCTGCTGATCGGCGCCGACGGGATCGGCTCGGCGGTGCGCCGGCGGCTGTTGCCTGACATCGCGCCCGAGTACGCCGGTTATGTGGGTTATCGCGGGCTGATCCCGGAGTCACAACTCAGCGATAACCAACTGGCGCTCTTTGTCGATCACTTTGTTGTTTTCGACTACCCACGCTCGCACATCCTTTGCTACCTGATCCCAGGGGCCAACGGGCAACGCGAGCCAGGGGAGCGGAGGCTGAACTGGGTCTGGTATGTCAATGAGACCGCGGATGGTCTTCCAGGCGTGCTGACCGACGCGAGGGGTCAACTGCATCGCGCGTCGCTGGGACCAGGGGAAATGGGCGGAACGGGGGTCGAGCAGCTGCGTGCGCGGGCGCAGACCGAGTTGCCACCGGCGATCGCGGAATCGGTGCTCATGACCGACGATCCGTTCGTGCAGGCGATTTTCGATCTGGCCGTGCCCCGGATGGTGCACGGACGAGCCGTGCTGATCGGCGATGCCGCGTTTCTCGTACGCCCGCACACAGCCGCCGGTGCGTCGAAAGCGGCCGCCGACGCTGTCTCTCTTGCGCACGTGCTCGCTCAGGGAACCGGGCGTCTCGGATCAGCCCTCCCGGCATGGCAGGATGAGCGGATGGCGGCTACACAAAGACTGATCCAGCACGGCAAGATGATCGCAAAGCGCGGTGGGCTGGGCGTTTGACGGCTCGGATATTGTTAGTACTTGAGCACCGAGTTCACTTCGCCGTACTTAGTAAGCTTGTTTCGGGCGTTCAGGAAGCCGAGCTCGATGAGGACGGTCATGCCGACGATCTCGGCGCCGGTCTTGGTGACCAGCTCGCACGCGGCGTCCATGGTGCCGCCGGTCGCGAGGAGGTCGTCGACCATGAGGACGCGTTGGCCGGCCCGGGCGGCGTCGGTGTGGATCTCGAGGCGGTCGGTGCCGTACTCGAGGGCGTAGTCCACCGCGTGGACGTCGCGGGGGAGCTTGCCGGGCTTGCGGACGGGGACGAAACCGGCCGAGAGGGCCTGGGCGATGGCGATGCCGAAGATGAAGCCGCGCGACTCGGCGCCGAGGACGAGGTCGATGCTCTGGCCCCGGAACGGGTTGGCCATCAACTCGACGGCGAGCGCCAGGGCCGCAGGATCGGCCAGCAGCGGCGTGAAGTCCTTGTAGACGATGCCCGGCTTGGGGAAATCGGGAACGTCGCGGATCAGCGACGCGAGACGGTCAGCGGCGGCGGCTTGCATGGCGGACCATAGGTGAGAATCGGCTCGCGTGGATGCGGGGCGGATAGGCTTGGCGCGATGAGCGAGTTGACCCGAGCGTTTGACGAGTTGCCCGTGCGGTTGACGCTGCCCGAGGCTGCCAGGTCCGAGCCGGCGCGGGCGGTGCGCTTCCGGCCGCCCGGATCGAAGAGCCTGACGAACCGGGCGTTGCTGCTGGCGGCGTTGGCCGATGGGGAGTCGGTGCTGCGCGGGGCGCTAACCCAAGCGGACGACGCCCAACGGATGATCATGGCGGTCACACAACTCGGGGCCGCGGTCGACGTCGACGGGGGGACGGTTCGGGTGCGCGGCGTCGGGGGGCGTTGGAAGGTCGGGGACGCGGGCGTCACCCTCGATCTGAACAACGCGGGGACGGCGACGCGCTTCCTGGCCGCGAGCGTGCTGGCCAGCAAGGGGGCGATCACGGTGACCGGGAACGAGCGGATGCGGCAGCGTCCGATCGGCGAGCTGGTCGCGATTCTCGGGCAACTCGGCGTGCGGGCGAATTTCCTCGGAGGCAACGGGTGCCCGCCCGTCAGACTGACACCGCCAAGCGGAACGACCGAGGGTCGGCCGCACGTGTCGATTCCCACGACGCAGTCGAGCCAGTTCATCTCGGCGTTGCTGCTGGTCGGATCCGTAATGGAGCACGGGATCCAGATCGAACTGGTCGGGGAGATCACTTCGGCGTCGTACATCCGGATGACGATCCGGCAGATGCGGTCGCTCGGGATCTCCATCGAGGCGAGCGGCGACCTGCGGACGATCTCGGTATCACCCGGGCTATCGGCTTTCGAGACGGACATCGAGCCGGACGCGTCGGGGGCGTGCTTCTGGTGGGCGGCCGGTGCGTTGCGTTCGGATCTGCGGGTCTTTGTCGGAGGCATCCCGGCGCCATCGGTGCAGGGTGACACCGGGTTCCCGGCGGCGCTCGGGCGGATGGGGTGTTCGGTCATGCGTCAAGGCGACGGCGTGGCGGTCGTTGCCCCGGATGTGCTGCGGGGTGCGGAGATCGATCTGAAGGACATGCCGGACGCGGGGCCCGCCCTGGCGGTGGTCGCTGCGTTCGCCGACGGGCCCACCGTGATCCGCGGCGTGCGGACGCTTCGGGTGAAGGAGACCGACCGCATCGCGGCGGTGCGGTCGGAACTGGCCAAGATCGGGGGTGTTGTCGAAGAGGACTTCGGCGGAGACCCGGACGTGATGCGGGTCGTGCCCGACGCCGACCCGGGCGGCCCGGTGTCGTTCGCCACATACGACGACCACCGGATGGCGATGTCGCTGGCGCTGGTGTCGCTGCGGCGCGCCGGGGTGACGATCGAGGACCCGACATGCGTGGGCAAGACGTACCCGACGTTCTGGGCGGAGTGGGCGCGGCTTGTTTCAGCCAGATCGGAATCCAGGTCATGAACGTGCGCACCACAACTCTCGAGAAAGGATGGTCGCTTGTCGGGGTCGGGCTTCGCAAGCAGGAGATTGAAGATCTCATCGATCTTCTTCAGGGACTTCGCGACAGTTCCATTGGCCACTTCCACCTGCACGCGGACTTCGATCACGAGTCGCCGTCGTTGATTGGCGACATTGAGGTCTCACTCGCGGGCGAAGATGAACCTGACAACATGAGGCTCGGCTAAGCAGGCGTGGCCGCGGCTGGCTCACTGCCCAGCAGCTGTTCGACGCGCTGCTCCCAGAGGCACTCGCGTTCGGCCTGGGCTCTCGCGCGTGCGGCGAGTCCGAGAGCTTGGGCCGGGTTCGCGAGCAGGTGCTCGCAGGCGGCGCGAGCGGTCGCCGGGTTGGCCGCGTTGTAGATGGCGCACGAATCAGCGAAGTCACGTCGTACGAGGTGGCGGTCGTCGGAGATCGGTGCGCAGCCCGCGGCCATCGCGAGCATCAGACGCTCGGAGTACGAGTGTGCGAACTGGGTCGGGCCCCAGGCGATCCCAACACGGGCGCTCGCGAACGCCTCGTGGATATCCGCGTATGCGGCGTTGCCGGCGTGCCGGATCGTGCCGGTGCAGAAGGGCCTCCAGGCATCCGGGCCGTAGACACTGGCGTCGAGCCCCTGCAGGGCGTTGACAACGCCGGTGCGCCGCGCACGATTGACGATCATGTTCGTGACCCGCCAGCGCTGCCGTTCGATCCCCCAGATGCGCGGGCTCGGATCGATCAGGTCCGCGGCCTGGGCATAGCCCATCGACGGATCGCCGAGCACGATCGCGGCGACGTCACGGACGACCTGCCGTGATGTGCCGTCCAGCTTCGTCAGCTCCGTGTTGATCTCTGCTTCCGAGTTGATCGAGCCGGCCAGGACGATGTCGTGCCGGCGGGCGCCCCACCGCTGCTCGGTCAACCCGGTCGGATCGCAGAGCGCCGATCGCGGGACGGCGTGGGCGATCCGCTCGTGGCGCAGCCCGGGCCATCGCCCGGAGAGCAGGTGGGCGTCGTCGGCGCACGGCAGGCAGAGGCGGAGGTTCTCGAGCCCGTTGCGCTCCTGCCAGGCGTCGAGCACCGGCGCGGGCAGGGCGAAGGGGTGATCGACGAAGATCTGGACGCCCCGGAGAGCGCTGTTCCGTTCGAGCAGCGCCGCGGGGAAGGCGTCGATGGTCGGCGGGGCGTTGAAGAAGACGAAGGCGCCGCTGGTCGGCGGGTCGGCCGGGTCGGGCTCGCGGACGTCATGACCCGCGGCGCGGAGAGCCTCCGCGAGCTGCTCGGCCATGGCGCCCAGAAGGCTGTAGGCGGAGTGATAGCGGGTCTGGAGGTGGATGGGTCCCGGCATACACCGTGTGTCGACCAGATGTGCGCCCGCCCTGCAGGCGTCAGTCCGAGGGCGGCGGGGTCGGATCGACAAGCTCTGTGTGGAGTGCGAGAACAGCCTGGTCTCCGGGGCGGCCGAGCCCGGCCAAGTCGAACACAACCGATCCGCCCGGCGCTGACGTGTACGCGGTCTGGAAGACCCGCTGACGCTCGGCGCCCGAGGAATCGGCAACAGACTGAGCGACGTCGATGGCCACCCGGAGCACGGGCCCGTGCTCCGTGTCGATCACGCGTGGCGCAAACATGGCTTCGAACGACCGATCCGCGAGATCGATCGAGATCGCCGCGGTCTCGGCGTGCTGCACGAGCACGGCGGGGGCCCGTATCGCCGGGCCATCCGACGCCTGTTCGGTGCGGGCGGCCTTCTGCAGCGATTCAAAGTCGGCGGCAGCGATCGGCCTCCCCGAGACGGGCAGCCCAGACGGGAGCGGCACCCCGTTCTCTGCATCGATCAGCACTGCGCGGATCAGAATCGACCGGGGGTCATTGTTGTTCCCCTTGACGTACTCCGAAGCACGAGACGAGAAACCGCCGCCCATCAGAGAGCCGATGATGATCGATAAGCCGCCCGCGATGATCAGGAAGGCGAGCATGAACCTGGCGAGCGTGGTGACCTTCGACATCGGCGGCTCCTTGCGTTGGGCGTGACCCTGCGACAGACAAAGGGAGTCACATGCCCAAGGGCGCACGCATGCTTGAGGGAGCTACGCACGGTGATGCCCCGCGGTTCGGAACACCGCCAGGCGTTCAGGCGTCTTTGCGGAACACCGCGACCACGTCTTCGACCGGCACAACGAACAGGCGGTTGTCGCCTTCGAAGTCGACCGGGATGGCGTGCTTGGGATTGAACAGGACCCGGTCGTACTGGTCGATCGGGTAGTCGCCCTCGGAGATGACCTTGGCTCCCACGGCGACCACACGCCCGGTCAGCGTGGGGATCTCGATCTTGTCGGGCAGGTGCAAGCCCGACTTGGTCTGCTTCTTGTCCTCGTCCTTGCGGATCAGGACGCGGAGCCCGATCGGCTCGACGGTTTCGAGTTCGGTCTTGGAACGGCTGGTAGGCATGGGTGATGGTAGGGAGCTCTCGGCGGTGCCAAAGGCAAGCGTGCCTCCCCAGCCGAGGAAGGCACGCCAAGGAGGCCAAATGATCCGTCGGCCCGTGTGCCGGGCGTCTCCGGCGCCGTGATCTCGGTCAGTCGACGATGACGCTGGCGAACGAACCGTTGCCGCTCTGCGCCCGGAAGGCTTCCTCGAGCTTGGCGACGAACAGATCGTGCGGGGGCAGGCCCATGAGTTCGCGGCGGGCGTCGAGCTGGGCGGGGTCTTCGATGGGCGTCGACGGGGTGCAGCGGAAGAAACCATCGCTCGATTCCGCGAAGGTCATCTGTGTGCCGAAGACCTGCGGTTCGCCGGCGAACAGGCGGATGCGATCGGTGAGCAGCGCCACATACGCGGCGGGCAGTTCGCCCCGCTCGACCTGATCGACCATGAGCGCCAGGCACTCGTTCTGGAACGCGGGGTCGTGCCCGGCGTGCTGGATGACCACGAAGGCCCCCTGGGCGGCGTCGGCGCCGACGAGGTGGCGGGTGGGCCAGCCGTGCACACGGACGATCTCGGCGAGACGCTCGGCGTGGGCCCGGTCGATCTCTTCGACACGGGCGACCTCGGCGGGCGTGGGCGTGTGGTAACCGGTGGACTCGCGGACGAGTTGCTCGTCCAGCGCCTGCATCTCGCGGAGTTCATCGGCGACCTCTTCTACGGTGAGGCTCTCGACGCTCGCCTGATAGCGCGGGATGCCCCGGTCGTCGTAGAGCGTCCCGATGACGACATCGTCCCCGAACATCTCGGCGGCGTTGGGGTCGCGAGACTCGAGCTGCCGGGGCTCCTGGGCTCCGGCAAACGCCCGATTGGCATCGGCGAACGTGCTGTGCGAACTCGCGCAACCGGCCAGGCCGGCGGCGAGGAGAACGGCGAGTGCCGAGACGGGAGCGGCCGATCGGGTGCGGTTGATCATGAGGTCATCATCGAAAGCGCGACGCCGGCGGGACAGGGGCGTCGCCAAGATGGCCGGTGAATGGTGACGCCCCGTGCCGTCAAGGCCGGCAATCGGCGCCCAGACGTCGCAGACCGATCCGGAGCCGAGCGTGGGGTGCGGTGGCCGCCCGGTGATCGGACGTGCCCAGGTTCCCTGGGCGGCCCGATCCGACCGGGTGCCGCCGCGCACTCGGGTGTCCGCTGGCGTGGTCCACCGGCGCGTTCATGCTGGATGGGTCCCGGATCGCCCGGACACCGTGCCGTCGGTGTGGAGGGGAACTCGGGCACCCAAGAAAGCGAGAGAGAAGATGAACGCACGATGCGGAACGGACGCCAGAAGACTCGCCATGCTCGGGCTCGCGTTTGCGGGCGGGGGGGCGGGTGCCGATGTGATTTATGAGACCGGGTTCGAGCGGGGGGCTGTGGGCACGGAGTGGTCCCACACAGCGCGG